>DYOS01000040.1 GCA_020720405.1 Caldithrix sp.
GGTGGCTGAAAAATTTTGACAGAATACTTTGTCCCGCTCGGGCGGGAACAGGATCGGCAGGATGAAAACAAACCTGTCATCTCCGATTTATCGGAGCCAGGTTTCCGGGCGGGATGACGACTCAGGGGTTCTTCATTTCCCAATTTCCAATTCCCAGTTCCAAATTCCTTTCGGTGTTCAGCGGTGGCTGATTTTATTCTTCAATTCCGAATTCCATTTTTCCTGCAAACTTCTGTCCCGCTGCATATTGAAATTGCATCCCATCCTCTGCTAAATTTTGCGGCTGACAATTAAAAACATCAAAGGAGATAAAATGGCCAAAAAAGCACGTACCCTTAAATTCAAAGCTGAGGTCAACCAGCTTTTGGATATACTTGTTCATTCGCTTTACACCAACCGGGAAATATTCATCCGCGAGCTTATTTCCAATGCTTCGGATGCCCTGGACAAGCTGCGTTTTCATCTGACCAGCGGAACAGAAATATTCGAAAAAGATAAACCTTTGGAAATTTCCATTTCCATGGACAAGGATAAAAAGGTTTTGACTATTGCCGATACGGGCATCGGTATGACTGAGGATGAAATTGTGGCCAATATTGGCACCATCGCCCATTCAGGTTCTGCCGAGTTTTTGAGCAAACTCTCCGGTGAAGCAAAGGATAAAGATATCTCCAACATCATTGGCAAATTCGGTGTTGGATTCTATTCGGTTTTCATGGCTGCGGAAAAGGTAGTTATCACCACCCGCTCCTATTTGCCCGAGGCCGTGCCGGTGCAGTGGAGTTCCGACGGACTGGGCAGTTATGAATTGAATGAGGTTGAAGGAAATCCCGGACGCGGCACACGGATTGACATTCATCTGCGTGAAAACAGTCAGGAATTCCTGGAAAAAGTCCGCCTGGAAAATGCCGTAAAAACCCATTCTAATTTTATAGCCTTCCCAATCAAAATTGAAGATGAGCAGATCAACAAAATCCGGCCAATCTGGAAAGAACCAAAAAGCAGTATCAGCCAGGAACAATACGATGAATTTTATAAATTCCTGAGCCATGATTTTGAAGCGCCGATGGATACCATTCATGTCAACATCGACGCCCCGGTCCAATTTTACAGCCTGCTCTTTTTCCCAAAAAAAACTTTCGATTTCTTAGGGCTGAACCGTGAGGACCTCGGTCTTGATCTGTATGTGCGCAGCATTTTGATCCAGCATAAAAATGCCGACCTGCTTCCTGAATTTTTAGGCTTTGTCAAAGGTATGGTCGATTCCCCGGATATTCCTCTGAACATTTCCCGGGAAACCCTGCAGGAGAACCAGATTGTCCAGAAAATTTCCAAAAACCTGGTCAAACAGATTCTTGGCCATCTGGAGAAAAAAGCCAAAGATGACGCTCCGGCTTATTTGGCTTTCTGGAAAGAACATGGCAAGTTTTTCAAGATGGCTTACAACGATTACACCAGCCGCGATAAAACCATCGAACTGATGCGCTTCAACTCATCCGCCAACGAAGACAGCAACGGTTTAACATCGTTTGCTGAATACGCAGAGCGGATGGCTAAAGGTCAGAAACAGGTTTATTACATCAGCGGCGCCAGCCGCAGCGCTGTCCAGAGTGATCCTCTCGTGGAAATTTTCCGCCGTAAGGGTCTTGAGGTGTTCTACCTGTACGACCCGATTGATGAATTTGTCATGACCGGTTTTGGCAAATACCAGGATTTTGAACTGGTCTCTGTTGAGCAGGCCGACCTTTCAAAAATTGAAGAATTACCCGATTCGGTTGAGGAGCAGCCGCTTGCCGAACCGCTTAGCGAAAGCGATGAGGCGGTTTTCATTAAGCTGATTGAAAAAATCAAGGAAATTCTGGACGACCGGGTAACCGAAGTCCGCACCTCGCGTCGGCTCAAGGAATCCGCCTCCTGTCTGGTCAACCCGGATAATTATATGACTTCGCATATGCAGAAAATTCTGCATACCATGAATAAGGATCATTCCGTCCCTAAAAAGATTTTCGAGATCAACAAAGACCACCAGCTGACCCGCAACCTGCTCAGAATTTACAAGGCGGATCCGGCTGATGCTTTTATCCACAGCGTGGTTGAACAATTATTCGAATCTGCTCTGCTGCTCGAAGGCTACCTGAACGATCCGCATCTTTTAGTCAACCGCATTCAGGATGTGCTGCTGCAAAGCAGTAACTGGCATCCGGCCAATAAATAGAACTACCTGCCGAATTCACTGCCGGGTTTATCCAACCCGGCAGTTTTTTTATTTCCTGCATAGAATTTTACTTGCTGTTCAAGTCACACCAGCGGACAAATTTAATTAAAAGAGGCAAGGGCATTCTTGGCGAATTCACATTCCGGCACTATATTTAGAAGACATATTTTCAGCGGACAGATGAAGAAAGGAAATAATGAAAATTCTAAAACTATTTGGCATTCTACTGCTGCCGTTTGCTCTTCAGGCGCAGCAGGCTGATCTCTTCTTTTCGGAATATCTTGAAGGAAGCAGTAATAATAAAGCATTGGAAATCTATAATCCGACAAATCAGACCGTTGACCTGACCCAATACCTTTTGCGCGGCACCGGTAACGAAGCGACCACCTGGGAATTTGATTATTCTTTCCCGGCCGGGGCCCAGGTCGGACCAAATGAGGTCTTTGTAATTGTGGATGATGCGGCCAACCCGGCTATGCTGGCTGTGGCCGACTGGGTGGCAACCGGTTTTGAGGTAGGCTTTAACGGCAATGACGCCCGCGGTCTTTTTTACAAAGATGGCGCAAATCTGGTTCTGCTGGATTTAGTCGGTGATCCAAACAATCCAACCGCGCTCGATTATGCCATTGCCGGGGTATCCGCGGCAACCAAAGAACACACCCTGGTCCGCAAATCTTCGGTCAGCGCCGGGAATACCAACTGGGCAGTTGCCTCCGGCACCAATGCCGATGATTCGGAATGGATTGTTTATAACCAGGATGATTTTAGCCATCTCGGTACGCACCAATTTGACGGTCCGCCCGGCGAAGATGGAAAAGGCACGGTATCAATAGATTTTGCAGAAGTTCCGGCCGATACAACCTTCGATCTTAGTTTTTACATCGCCGGTGAGGCCGATTTTGTCATGACCCGCCTGGCTCTGATTATCCCTGCCACCTGGCCGTGGAGCAAGCTGACCAGTGATGTGCTGATCAGCGGAACCGCCTTTGCGACAGGAACGGTCAGCCTGAACGGCGATACGGTTTTTGTTGACAACTCAGCGCTGACCCAAACGGAAACCGGCACCCTGACCATAAAGTCGATCACTTCACCAGCCGCCGCAGAACGCAGTAAATTTACCATTCTGACCTCTTCCGCCAGCGGCAGTTTGAAGGAAATCGCGGTCAGTCCGGCCATCAGCGTTATAAAAATTCTGACCATTGCCCAAGCCCGCGCTCTGCCGGTCGGCAGTATTGTCCTGATTGAAGGCGTGATCACCATTGGCGCCGGCATTACCCGCACCTCCTTTACCGATGCCTATATTCAGGATGAAAGCGGCGCCGGGTTGAATGTCTATAAAGGCGGAACCGATCTCGACCCGCTGGTTGTCCGCGGCAACCGTCTGCGGCTGCAGGGCGAAATAGATGAGTACAGCGGTAAGTTTGAAATTACCAATTACACCGCCACCCTGCTGGCCACGGATGTGGAATTGCCGGGTGTGCAGCAGATCAGCACACTGGAGGCATCCACTCTGGAGTACGAGGGCAGCTTTGTCGAGGTCAAAGCGGTTATAACCGATTTATACTATGCCGGCGGCGGCACTAATTTGATTATTACCGACGGCTCAGGCGAGGTTACCGTCCGGGTTTGGGATACGGCCGGACTTGATCTGAGCAGTTTTAAAATCAATGACCGGATCACGGTTTTTGGAGTGATTTCACCCTACAACAGTGCCGGGCAGATTTTGCTTGGCTACCAGAATGATATTTCACTGGTCACTTATGAAGAGGCCCCGGTCACTTTGAAACTGGCCCCGCATCCCTTCGCCCCGGAATTGGGTGAGCGTATGCCCATCGAATTCAGCGCCGGAGCCGGCGAAACTCATGTTCTGCTGCGCATATTTGATCTTTCCGGACGCCTGGTGATCACCCTGGCCGATGAAGCCGGGCTGCCGGTGCTTATCCCCTATTACGACGGTGACGGCCGCGAAGGCTGGAACGGCCGCGATCAACTGGGTGAAAAAGTACCGGTCGGAACGTATATCTGCCACCTCGATGTGGTCAACGAGAAAACTGGCAAACGCACCGTCCGCGTCGCGCCCATCGTTGTCGGCACCAAACTAAATTAATCTTGAGCGAAGGATTTAATATGACAAAACCATACAAAATTCTGTTTATCCTGTTGCTGCTGGCCGCACAGCAGGTTCTGGCCGGAGGTGTTTTTTCCGGTCGTTTGCCTTCGCCCCGGGCGGCAGCGATGGGCAACGCTCATGTTGCCCTGGCCAATGATGTCTGGGCGGCCTGGTACAATCCGGCCGGTCTGGCCCAAATCGAAAATCTATCCGCCGGTCTGGCTTTTAATCAGCCCTACGGTTTTGAATTTTTTAAGAACGGTTATGTCAGCCTGGCCGCTCCGCTCAGCGGAAAGTTCGGCAGCGCCGCTATCACAATTGAAGCCTTTCAGACCGAATACGGCGGCAATATACTCGAAGGGCAGTACAGCACCGGGTTCAGCCACGGTTTTTACCTGATGAATGATATTCACTCATCCCTGGCTCTGGGCTATAACCTGAAATATTATTACTGGACCCTGGGCCGGTCGGTACAGGGTGTAAACCTGGGTTCAGGCGGAACTTTTGGCATGGATCTCGGTCTTCTGGCCAGCATTTATCACCGCACCTACATTGGTGCCTATGTGTACAATTTCAATTCGCCGCAGATCGGCAGTGTGGTCAAGTCGGATTTACCGCGGCTGATGACCCTTGGCGTGGCTTACCGGCCGGTGACCGGGCTGACCACTTCGCTGACCCTGGAAAAACAGGATGGTTACGATTCATCCCTGCTCGGCGGTCTGGAATTTACCCCCTACCCATTCATTGCATTGCGCTTCGGCGCCGGTAACGCCCCAAACCGTTTTTCCGCCGGTTTCGGTCTGAACTACAGTGGTTTCATCTTCGATTACAGTTTTCAATCTCATCCCGTTCTGGCCGAAACCCACCAGTTCGGACTGCAATATCAATTCAAGAAGTAAGTTATGAAGAAATTAATATCTTTCTTTATAGTCGTCCTGCTCCATTTTTCCACACTTCAGGTTTATGCCGGCGACGTTCCGCAACTCGACCTGAACCGGGCTTCTTTTTCGGAAATACAAGCCCTGCCGGTAACGCCGGAAGCTGCCCTTTACATTTATGAATGGGTGATTTACCGCGGCGGATTCAACAGCGTTTATGAACTGCAGCAGGTGCCGGGTCTGGACATCGAAACCTTTCTGAAACTAAAGCCTTTAGTCAAAATACTGCCTGCCGGGCAACTGACCGGTCTGCAGGAAAAAATAGAGCAAATCTATTTCCGGCTGGACCGCTGGAGTTCCGGTGAGGGTGTGAACGACGCACTGATCGACCTGTGGATCGAGCGGGCTTTTGATCCGGTTAATGTTAACAATGCCTCCTATAATGATCTGATCAATCTGCAGAATGTCTCTCCGGTTGACGCAGCCGCCCTGATCCGCCACCGCAGCCGGGTGCATTGGATCCGCGATGAGCGCGATTTGAGAAACGTGCCCGATTTTTCCGGGTATGCCTGGCGCAGCGCCCGCTATCTTCTCGATTATCAGGATGTGGAAAATACACGGCCGCTCTGGCACGGCAATTTGTTAATGCGCATCGACAATACGCCGTTCATGGCTGACGAGGGTGAACAGGTTCAGCAAGCCGGATTGACTGCGGCAACTACAGCTTTTGAAAGCGGCTACAACCTGCAGCCGAATATGTATTATAAAGGTCAGCTCAAATATGGTTCGCATCTGAAATTTGGCGCTTCCTGGTTCCGCAACATCGGTGAACCGAACCAAACCGATAAAGTTTTTGGCCTGAAATTACCTGATGCCAAATACTTTGTAACCCTGCAGGATCTGAAGTTCGGAGCGCTAAATCTAGATCAGCTTGTAGTGGGCAATTACTCGGCAACCTTTGGCCAGGGCGTGGTTATGGAAAGCACCGATTTTTACACGCCGCGGCGCACCGGTTACGGCATACGCAAGCGGTTCAGCGGAATTTCGCCCGACCTTTCCCGGACCCGGGAATTTACACTGAACGGTATTGCCGCCGAAGCCAGCCTGGCCGGATTTTCCGCCGCCGGGTTTGTATCCTTTGACGACCGTGACGCCATACTGAACAAACAGATTTATGACACCAGCGCCGGCCGCGGTTTTAACCAGTTGGTTCTGCTCGATCAGCGCTTTAACTACGCCCTGGATGATGTCAGCCGGAGCAATGCCGCCGGCGGACTGGACTTGAGCTGGCTCAACTCGGTCAAAGAATTAACCTACGGCGGGCATCTGCAATACGATTTCCTGCCCGGCACTTATCTTGGGGCTACCTTTTACGAGAGTGCCTACGACCGCCCGATTGAACCCTATGCCGAAGAAATTGTCAATTCCGGCGATATGGACCGGCTGGTTACCGCCGACACGGAAATACTTCAGGCCTATGGCGGAGCCATCAGCCGCGGTACAAATCCTTTCTGGAGTGAAGCTGTTTCCTTCCGCCGCGTCTATGGGTTTGATTTCCAGGCTGTAATCAGAAATCTGGTACTGCAGGGCGAGTACGGTGAGCTGGATAAGGGTGAAACTCCTTTTATCTCTGCTGCAAATCCTTCGGCCATGGTACTTTCGGCTTACCTGCAATTCTCAAATTTTAACCTGCTGGGGCTGTACCGCCACTACGATATTGCCTTTGACAATCCGTACCAGCGTTCCTTCTCCAATTACCACCGCTTCAAAGGCACCATCTTCGAAGATTATTATTACCTTCAGTCGGCTTTATACGGTCAGCTTTACGAAAACAGCGCCCAGCCGCAGGCCGAAGAAGGTTATTACATGGAAATGTTTTACCAGGTAAACCGGCAGTTGAATACACGTCTGCAATATGATACCTGGCAGCGTCTGGCCGATCGCGCCGATCAATACCGGATTGTCGGCACCGTCGATTACAGCCCGGTTTTTCCGCTTTCCATCCAGGTACGTCAAAAAATACAGTCCCGGGCTGAAAACAATGCCCTCACGCCAAATCTGTTTTACAAAAATTATGAATTCCGCGGCCGGGTCCGGGCCCGCCTCTCCGGTTATGACGACCTGACCCTGATGTATGCCACCTCCAAACTGGTGGTGCATCCCCGGCCCAGGGTCTTTGGAGATATCCTGCTCGATGGTGAAGCCATGACCGCCGAATACACCCATAATTTTAACACCCATCTCAAAATGAGCGGAATGGTCGGTTATTATAAAGGATTTCTGTGGAATTTTGAGGATACCCAGTTTGTGGTTATGGAAAGTACCCGGGGCGCCTTCCGCTACTGGCTGGCCCTGTACAGCCGGCTGGACACACAGCTCTCTATGCGTTTCAAGTACACCGCTGATTTTCATAAACCAGTATCTGATATCGCCTTTGATCCGTCGTCGGCCACCCTGCGGGAGAACAGCGGGAAATTCTTTGCTGCGCCCTGGAATCGTTCGATCGGGCACCAGTTTTTTACTGAATTGATCTACAATTTTTAAGCAATCTGAGGCAAAAGTATGAAATTAATAAAAATACTAATCCCGGTTCTGTTGATGGCAAACCTGATTTACAGTCAGCAAGCTGCTTTCAATCTGAACCGTTTAAACTATGGCAGTGAAGGATCCGCCGCGACTGCGGCGGCATTGGGTCTGGGACTTTCCGGCATTGCCTCGACCCAGTCCTTTGAGATGAATCCGGCCGGGCTGGTCAATTATAAAAATGATCTGACCGTACAATTTGGATTTGGCCTGAATAGCTCAAATCTCGACCGATCCTATCCTTATTATGACAGTTTTGGCGGTTTCACCGATTACGGCAGCTATATCTACAATCAGAATGTGGCTGAGAATGTCAGCGGTTTCATTAGTTACAAACTGCCCTTTGCCCTGCCGTTTTTTAGTGAACCGCATCTTTCGGTCGGACTGCAGCCGGCTTATGATTTTAACTACAGTTATGAAGAAGAAATCCGCGACCCGTTCAACCAGAAAGATAAGCTGCTCGGTTATATCAACTGGAACCAGGAAGGCCTGCTGTACAGCATCCCGCTTACTTTTTCCTTCCGCACCTGGGCCGGAATTACCATGGGTGTTCAAACCGGATACGTCTCCGGGAATCTGAAAGCCCATCGTGACATTATCCCCTGGAAGACAAATGATTTCAGCGCAGACAGTGTCCGGATCGACCGGGAATCGGAATCGGCCAGCCTGATTACCCGTTTTGGTCTGCAATTCCCAGTGAATGAGCGATTAACCCTTGGCGGTGTTGTTCAGTTGCCGACCGAGCTGACTTTTAAAATAAAATCGGAAGCCGCTGTTCCGGAGAAGCAAACCATCACCTACCCGCTGAAGGCAGGTATTGGTTTTGAATACCATTTTATAAACGAGCTGGCGGCAAAAATAAACGCCGACGTCTATTTTGAGCAATGGTCTAAATTTGAGAACAACTTCCAGGCCGCTCCGCTGATGAGTGACGCCTCCGCCGATTCTTCGGTTTACCATGATGTACTTTCGGTTCGGGTTGGCATCGAGCACTTGTTTTTAAACCGGGTTCCGTTGCGGGTTGGCTTTTTCTACTCCCAATATCCGCAGAGTGAATCTTTTGCCCGGACCATGCTGACTGCCGGCACCGGATTTACCGTACTCGGGGCAGAGTTTAATCTGGCCGCCGGAGTTCAAAGCCAGGAATATTTCCAGAACGACCTGTTTGATGAGTCAAGGTTTGGTCTGACCAGCCGTACCGATCCCGACCGGGTGCAGGACACCGACTATTTTGTAAAAATTGATATGCAATATGCTTTGGATTTTACCAAATGAATAAGACTATTTTAAACCTGCTGTTTATCCTGTTTGCCGCACAGTTTAGTGCAGCACAGGAACAACCACTGAAAATTCATATTTTCTACTCCAATGATGTCCAGGCTAATATTTTTGAGCAGAAAGCCCGCTTTCTGAACCCCGAATTTCCGCCGCTGCTGGGCGGCGGCGCCTCAATGGCTGGCATTATTGCCAAATATCGGGAAAACAGTGAACCGGTACTCTTGTTTGATGCCGGGGACTTCAACAATCCGGCTCATCCGCTGTCGGCTAAATCCGGCGGTTCGGCCATGGCCGGGTTTATGAATTATCTTGGCTACAATGCTGCGGTACCCGGCCTGCTCGATTTATCTGACCGCTGGGAAAATGTCCGCCGGGTATTTGAGACCGTACAATTTCCCATCCTGGCGGCCAATCTGGAACTCATTGACCAAAACACCACACTGCCCAATCTTAAACCCTGGGAAATATTCGAAATTGACGGTGTTCGCTTAGGTGTGTTTGGTATTGTTTCTCAATCTGCCGAGCAATTGGATGATACAGATATCCATCAGTACCTGCGGTTTCTGCCCGAAGAGCAGGCGGCTGAAAATGCCGTTGCCGGGCTAAAATCAGCCGGTGCCGATATTATTATCGCCCTGGCTCATCTCGGCCTGCCCTACGAGACCGATGAGGACTGGATGATGATCACTCAGATGGACAGCATGAAAATCGTTAAGAAATCCTATATGAATACCATGAACCTGGCACATCAGGTGGCCGGAATAGACATTATCTTTTCCGGACAGATTCACCGCGGTTATGATCTGCCCTGGGAAGATCCGGTAAACCATACCCTTTGTTTTCAGAATTACGCCAACGGCGGGAATCTCGGACTGGTTACGCTTTTAATAGACCGGGAAAGCGGGCAACTGCTGAATTATGAATTTCCTGCAGTTGAAGGCAGCCTGGTTTTACTAAGCAATGAACAATTCCTGCCGGAAAAGAATACAGTAGAATTTCTCAGCGCTTTGAAGATGAAGTACCTGGGTGATGATGAACAACCCCTTGGTTACACAGCAGAAACACTGACTCTATCCCTGTTCGGGGCCTCGCCCATGTCGAACCTGACCTGTGATGCCATGCTGGCCGCCAGCGGCGCCGATTTCGCTATAAATACCTTTCAGAGTATCCGCAGTACACTGCAAATCGGCCCGGTTTTTTATACCGACCTGATTCAGGCTTTCCCATTTGGCAATAAAATGGTTGTACACACGCTGATCGGTGCTGAGTTGAAATCGCTTTTGGAAGGCACGGTGAGTGGTAAAAATAACGGTGTAGCCATTGGCGGTGGCCGGGTTGTTATTGATGATACCAAAGCCAACGGATCAAAGATTGCAGAATTTACAATCGGCGGATGGGCCTTGCTGGATTCTGCTTCCTACAAGGTTGTGGTTTCGGATTATCTGAGTGAGGGAAATTTTGGCATGGATGAACTGGCCGGGATGCCAGAAAATCTGAAGGAGATTCAAAAAATAACCATCCGGGATGCTGTAGCCGATTACCTGAGATCGAACAAAACCCTGACTGCTAAGAATGACAACCGATGGGTAAGGAAAAAAAGATAAACATCATCCCTGATGAAACCGAAATCCCTTTTCATTCAAATTCAGATTAATAAATCATCCTTGACACTCATGCCACGGAAAACCATCCAAAGGGCAATCAGGGTAACCTGAATAAATAAGTAAGTTATTTCCATATCTCTAACTTAATTTTTGACATACAATGATTTTAGCGTCGTCCAGCGGTCAATATAGTGCCGCAGGTTTTTAATCTTGATCGGTTCCCGGACAAACTGGGTCAGACCGTCATCATAACCGGTAATCTCGGTTTGGTCATTTTTAATGTAGATCACCGGGATGCCTGATGTTTTCGGATTCGAGCGCAGGTGACGCAGCGCAGAACCGTTCTCATTGCCCGGGAAATTTTCATTTATCACGATAACCGAGGGGCGTTTGTCTTCAGCCTCATTTACCAGACTGAGTTCATCGTTCATAGTAAAAACGCTGTACTTATAAACTCCAAGAATATCCCGAATCAGTTTAGCCCGGTTCTGATTCTGTTCACAGATAAAAATCCTCATCACTATTCTCCCTTTTTTAATTCACAATCAGATTGTTGGTAATTCTGGCCCGCAGAGCAGATTGCATCAGTTTGGGCAGTTCGATCATCAGATCATCAATATTATTGCGATAAATAGTAAGGACATCCTTGTCCGAGAACTGAATCTGAAAACTATAATAACGGCGGCCCAGGTCATCGTCAATGGACTGGATGCGCAGGCTGCCATTCAATAGTTGTTCAAAACTCATATAAACTCCTGTTTGATTGATGCCTTTAAAGACAACTGTCATGCCATCTCCTAAATAACATAAAAACAATAACTTATATTGTTTTAGTAAATAAAGTATTGTTTTTTCAGGGTTTAACCGGAGAAAAAAATCATTCGGTTGCAGATATTACAATTTCAACGGGGAAAGCCGACTGCAGAAATTACAATCGGGCGCTATTCAAGGCGGCTGGTCAGCGTGCGGTAATTGATATTCAAAAATTCACAGGCCATTTTTTTGTTTTTATCAAAATGCTCATAAACCAGCCGGACGTACATCCTCGACATTTCATCCAGGGTCCATTTGTTGGTCAGTGCATTCATCAGCAGAAGGTTTTCTTTTTGCTGAATATCCGCTGGTACATCCTTAATCGTCAGCACTTTATGGTTCAGAACCAACATCCGGATAAGCGTATTCTCCAACTGGCGGATATTGCCCTCCCACTGCAGTTTGGACAGGTAAGAAACCAGAACCGCATCCAGCCGGGGCAGCGGGATATTGTTTTCCCGGCAATATTTCTGTGTAAAATGATTGATCAGAGCCGGAATGTCATCCGGTCTTTCGCGCAGCGGAGGCAGGTGGATCGGAATAACATTCAGTCTGTAAAACAAATCTTCCCGGAAATTTTTGGCCTTCACCTCGTCACTCAGGGTGCGGTTTGTTGCCGCGATAAGCCGGAAATTCGTCGTTATTTCCTTTGTCCCGCCAAGCCGGAAGAATTTCTTTTCCTGAATAACACGGAGTAATTTGGCCTGAATACTGACCGGGAGCTCCCCGATTTCATCGAGAAAAAGCGTTCCGCCGCTGACTGCTTCAAAATGCCCTTTTTTAAGCTGAACGGCACCGGTAAAGGCGCCGGCCTCATGGCCAAAAAGTTCATTTTCCAGCAGATTCTCAGGCAAAGCCGCCGAGTTAATGGCAATAAACGGTTTGCCTTGCTGCGTACTCCTGGCATGGATATGACGGGCAATGATTTCCTTGCCCACACCGGATTCACCTGTAATAAGCACCGGTTCACTGGTTGCCGAGATTTGCTCAATCAGCCTTAGTATGGCCTGCATTTGTTTACTGATTGCTACAATACCATCAAAGTCGAGGTGTTCATCGAGCTTGCGGCGCAGATTCTTATTTTCCCGCTCCAATTGCTGCATACGCATGGCCTTGCGGACAACAAGAGGCAATTCATCCTTGATATTTTCACTCTTAAAAAAATAGGAAGATGCGCCTTGCCTCTGTGCTTCCAGTGCTGTGTCATGATCATGCGAGGCGGTGATGACTATAACCTGAACATCGGTACCCTGTGCAATCAGGAAATCAAGCATCGCTAAACCCTGCTGAATCTGGGGTAAACCGAGATCGAGCAGGACAATGTCAGGCAGAAATTCAAGGAAGCGGGTCTTACCGGATTGAATATCATCGGCGATCTCGAAGACATAATCGGCGCCCAGCCATTTACGGAAACTCTGCTGCCAGATAAGATTGTCTTCAATGATCAATATTTTGTTACTTTGATTCATATCTTTGCCGTTGGAAGGTAGATATATACCGTCGTACCTTTATCTTTCTCAGAATAAATTTCAATATATCCCCGGTGTAACTCAATTATTTTTTTAGCCAGTGCCAGGCCAAATCCGGCGTGACCAGTTGATTTGCGCGTTGTAAAAAACGGCTGGAAAATATATGGTGCGTAGTCGACCGGAATACTGCCGCCGCTGTCCGAGATGATAAATCTCAACCATTGTAAATTAATCAGCGGATGCTCCTGATCCATTATCGAACTATGGATTTTGACCCGGGTCGTTTTATCAGGCTGTGCCTCAATGGCATTTAAAAGCAGAGCCTTGAACGCCATCGCCATCAGTTCACTGTCCACCGCAATCCCGGACTCCGGATGATTATGTTCTATCAGCAGACGATCAGCCGGAATAGCGGTGTATTCAAGAAGAGCCGGAAAAAGAACAGACAGGCGGATTGTCTCTATAAATAATTCCGGTTGGCGAATGTAAAAAAGCAGGTTGCGCATCAATGAGCGGTAATAAACAGATTTCTCGCTGTTTAGCGGTAAACTTTGTTCAGCATAATCGAGCAGAGTATTCATGTCGTGCAGCAATTGGGCAATCAAGTGACCGGTATCGGGTTGCGCTTTTGTTCGCCCGGCAGTGGTCAGTAGCGCACTGATCTGGCGCAGAATCTTCATTGGAATATCAACATCCGCCGGCCAGGCGGCAAAATAAAATCCATCCCGGGCAGAGGGCTGGCTCAAGGCTGTAATTGAAATGGTTTTCCCGGTTTTAGGTTTAAGCAGAGTCAATGGAGCGCTGATTCCATTAAAATCCGGCAATGCGGCATTTTCCGGAAAAACCGGCGTAACCGGTTGTGGGGACGATTGAATGTAATAAATACTGAAATCCCGTAACCCGGCTGAATTTTTACTGAAGACCGGTTTTAACAGCGGGGTCAGATAACTATAATCCGTTGATTTTGGGAAATTGGAAACGTGGAGCTGTTCAGATTTTTTCATTAGCCTTGGCTTGGTTCCACAATCGGATCAGGTCGTCTATTTGACTGTTGCTGAGCCGGTCGTGATTAAATTCGAAGTGATTTTCAATGTATTCGAAGCGGCGCCGGAACTTCT
The DNA here is from genome assembly GCA_020720405.1 of Caldithrix sp. GTDB lineage: Bacteria > Calditrichota > Calditrichia > Calditrichales > Calditrichaceae > DYOS01. Next base: position 14,069 of record DYOS01000040.1, read on the forward strand.
CATTGGTCAGCCTCAGAGCATCTTCCGATGAAAGGTTAAGAAAGCGGGCAATATTAACAATGGCAAATATCAAATCACCAATCTCCGCTTCGGCTTCTGTGGTGTTGCCTCCATTCAGAGCTTCTTTAAATTCCTGCCACTCCTCTTCGAACTTTTCAATTGCGCCCTGCATTTGATTCCATTCGAAGCCAACCGCAGCGGCCTTTTCCTGCAGCCGCTGGGCACGCTGCAAACCGGGCAAATGCAAAGGTACACCACTCAGGGCTGAATTCCGGTTTTCTTTTCTGATCTTGTTCAGTTCCCAGTTCTTCTGAACCGCATCTGCATCAGCCGCCGTCTCATCTCCAAAAACATGCGGGTGACGTTCAATCAATTTACCGGATATGGCGGTTACAACAGCACCGAAATCAAAATGCTTTTTTTCCTCGGCGATAACAGAATGAAAAACAACCTGCAACAGGACATCACCCAGTTCGGAAGCAAGTTGCTGATATTCTTTTTTATCAAGCACCTCAAGCGCCTCATAAGTTTCTTCAAGCAGGTATTGACGCAGCGAATCGTGGGTTTGGGCAGCATCCCAGGGACATTCACGGCGCAGGCGATGCATGATATCCAACAGATCGGAGATGGTATATCTCTCCTTTGCTGATTCAGTCATGAGCGGACCCGGGTATGATAATGACCGACATTTTCAATGGATAATTCGAGCTCATCACCGGGGAGTAAAGGGCCGACACCGTCCGGCGTACCGGTCAGAATAATATCACCAGGTTCGAGTGAGAAAAAAGTACTGATATAACTGATCAGAAAAGGTACCGAAAAAATCATTTCGGAGGTTCTGCCCTGCTGCCGGAGCTGCCCGTTTATTTTCAGAGCAATCTCCAGGTCAGCGTTCAGTAATTGCGGTACAAAAGGCGTAAAAACCGAGACCGGACAGGAATTGTCAAATCCTTTGGCCACAGCCCAGGGCAGACCGTTTTGTTTTGCCCTGCTTTGCACATCACGCAAGGTAAGATCGAGAGCCACACCATAACCAAGGATATAATCTGCAGCATTGCTTTCCGTGATGCGGCTGCCGGCCCGGCTGATAAGAACAGCCAATTCAATTTCATGATGAACTTCACCAAAACCGGACGGTACAGGCAGCGGACTTTCCAGTTTGTGCAGGGCCGAATTTGGTTTGAGGAATAGTACCGGCTCCGCTCCGCCTTGCGCTTTCATTTCTTCAATATGCTTTTGATAATTCCGCCCGACGCCGATGATTTTACCCGGCTGAAATTTTTCCCCGCTGCGCAGTTGAACCGTTTTCATATTAATCCTCGAGTATCCTGAAAAATTTGATCCTGCCGCTGATAAAATCCATTCGGTTTAAAGCATCGATGGCATTGCGCACATCATGCTCAGCAGCCTTTTCAATAAAAATATGGACATGCCCGATATTGCCGCTCAGCGGATCTTCGACCTCGGCATGGGCTGATCCGATATTGATTTGATGTTCACCAAGGAAGGATGTGATTTTGCCGATCACACCCGGGCGGTTCAGACAGGGAAATAACAGATAATATGAGGCTTCAATTTCACCGATCGGCAGCAGCGGCCGTTCATCCCAGGAGAGTTTATAGTCATTTCTTTTAGTATTGCTGAGCAGGCGCTGCCCCATACTGGCCAGGTCTTTTATCAGCAGGCTGGAGGTTGGTTCGATACCGACACCCTTGCCATAAAGCATATAATTGCCAAGCAGATCAGTCTGAAAATAAAAGGCATTATATTCATCGCTAACCCCGGCCAGAGGGTGGGTATTGCGGACAAAGGTCGGATGCACACGCAGTTCGATGGTCTGGTCATGATTCTTGATGACGGCCAGCAATTTTATAGTATAGCCGAACATTCCGGCATGTTCAATATCATCGGGCGTAACATCAGCAATGCCTTCCGAAAAGATTTCCATAAAATTTGTATCAATGCCCAGGGTTGCCGCGGCCAGAATTGACAATTTCTGGGCAGAATCCGATCCTTCATAATCAATGACCGATAGGTTTTCACCAATTTTACGGACATAAGTTGATTTGAGGACTTCCTGCAGGGTGATTTTCTTGCGGGTCATTTCCGACAAAATGTAGTTCGATGTACCGCCTAAAATGCCATAAATGGAGCGGATGCGGTTGGCCACTAAATCTTCACGCAGGATGCTGATAATAGGCAGACCGCCGCCGATGGCAGCTTCAATATTTACAAATACTTTCATTTCATTGGCCAGATCAGCCAGTTCATGCATCCGGGCAGCAACCATGGATCGGTTGGCTGAAATCAGATTTTTCCCGCTTTGGACGATTTGCCGCACCAGGCTGAAGGCCGGTTCAATGCCAAACATGGTATCAATAACAATTTTAATTTCCGGATCGCTGCTGATTTCCTCCGGCTTGTCCGTAATCAGATCCATATTAATAGATGAGGCCCGCTGAAAATGGCGGTTCTTAACCAATATTTTTTTAATCCGGAAATCAATACCGGTCTGACTCAGAATGTGCTCATGGCGCTCGGTTATAATTTTAAAAAAACCACTGCCCAGTTTCCCGGCACCCAACAAGGCACAGTTTATCGTTTTAGCCATGCTATTCTCCGCTGCTGGTTGAAACAATAACCTTATAAACACCGGCCTGGCGCAGCACATCCATAATCCTGATCACCAGCCCGTGGCTGGTTTTTTCATCGGCCTTCAGAACAATACCGGTACTTTTTAAGGTTTCGGCCAGTTTCGATATTTCCTCGGGCAGTGTATTCAGGCTGATCATCTGCTCATTCAGAAAAATATTTTCATCGGGATCGATATACAAAATGGTTTTCTGGATAGTATGGCCCTCAGCACTTTTTGCCTCAGGCAAATCCAGCTCGATACCGGGCTGTTCCAGAAAGGTGGAGGAGACGGTAAAAAAGATGATCAGGATAAACAGCACATCAATCAGCGAGGTCAGATTAAGGGCCACTTTTGCCCTGGATTTATCGCGCAGTTTCATTCTGCCGGCCTTTGTTATGGATTTTGTAAACCAGGGTGTTGGTGTGTTTTTCAATATCCAGAATCAACGATTCCGCTTTGTGCGTAAAAAAGTTGAAGGCGATTAAAACCGGAATACCGATAAAAAGTCCGGCTACCGTTGTGATCAGAGCCTGGGAAATTCCGCCGGACAGGGCGGCCGTCTGACCAATACCCTGATTCTTTATCACATCAAAAACCTGAATCATGCCCAGCACCGTTCCAAGCAAGCCCATCAGCGGGGCAATGGAAGCAATATTTTCGAGGATTGGCAGACCGCGCTCCAGAACCCTTATTTCCTGGCGGCCCTGTTCTTCCAGCAGGATGCGCATTTCTTCCTGAGGCAGATGGTGATGGCGCAGCCCAAGCTGAATCATCGCGGAAAGCGCACCGTCGTACTGGGAACAAGCCGTCAGGGTATGATCCAGTTCACCGTTGCCGGAAAAATTCTGGACCAGGTTTATTATTTCTTTGCGTAATATTTTTTTCCTGCTCAGAAACAGGGCTCGTTCAAAAATAATAGCCAGGGCAATCAGGGAACTCAGGGCCAGAGGGTACATCATGATACCGCCCCGCTCAAACAATTCAATCATTGAATACTCCTTTGTCTCAAATCAGGATAGTATAATTTTGCTTTTATAACCAGCTTGTTATCGGGAAAATTTTCGGGCAACGGAAGAAACGGGAAGATGGCTTTTATCGCTTCAACACTGGATTGCTCAAGCGAGGGATGGCCCTGGTGGTCAAGAACCTGAAACCCGGAAATTGTACCGTTCCGCTCAATGGTAAAAAGAACAACCGTATAACCATGAATAAGACCAAGATGGCTGTAAGCCGTAGGCGGCACCCAAACCCGGTAAAGTTTATTCTTGAACTGGTGGATATAGGGCGCCCAATCCCATTGGTATGTGCTCAGGGTAAGCGCTCCAACTTCGGAAGCACTGAAATCTTTTTTCATTAAAGCTGAAGCGCCCTCGCTCTTGCTGTTCTCCCCTTCGGTCCGGCTCTGCTGCTCTTCCCCGGTCTGACCGGAAACCGGCTGTGAGGTGATTCCGGCCAATGCTTCCCGGCTAAAACCGGGCTGCTTTTTCTGAAAAGCCTGGCGCAGCTTATCAGTCAGATTGTTAACCGGGGATGGCTGGTTACCGGATGGATTATCACCTTTCTTTTCTTTCAGCTGCGGACTTCTCGCTTCTGAGTCACGGTCTGATAAGAGATGCGCATCCTGCGCTTTAATCTCGTTGAAATTAACATTATCAGCAAAGGTCATTTCTTTATCCCGATCCGGCTTTGACAATTGGAAGGTAATCACCGGCGGCGGCGGTTTAACCGGGCTCTCCGGGTGAATGCGCAACGCTTTTAAAACCGGGCTGTTGAGTAATATTATGAGGTGAACCAGCAGGGAAAAAATTACAGGTATAAGCCATTTTTTAAGTTGTTTTAGCATAGCGGTTTTTAATGTTCACCGGGATGATTAGTTTCCCTTGCTTCAAAATAGCAGTTTCCCCGATTTTTTGCAATCGGACTGCTTTTAGATGGGTTTGTTTTTTGCTATATTCAGTCTCATTTGGCAAATAAATTAATGAATTATTTTAATAAACTGATCATACAGGAAAATATCTCGTCCTTCTTCCGGGCTGCGTTGCACAACGATCATCTGGCCCACGGCTACCTGTTTCACGGGGCGGAAGGCAGCGGCAAGCGGGCCTTTAGCCTGGAATTAGCCAAAACCCTGAACTGCCAGTCCGATACCGACCGTCCCTGCGGTGAATGCTCTTCCTGCCGGAAAATTACCTCGTTCCATCACCCGGATATCAAACTGATCTTCCCGGTTATCGGCAAGACCGAGGATACCGAAATCCTGAAAATCAACCAGCAGATCAGCGCCAATCCATATCGTCTGACGCGGGTTGAAGGCAACCGGACCATTTTAATCAACCAGATCCGTGATCTGAAAAATGAAGCCAAATATGCCCCATTCGAAGCCCGAAAAAGATTTTTTATTATTGATGAAGCCCATCTGTTCAGCCGCGAGTCGGCCAATTCGTTTCTAAAACTATTAGAGGAACCGCCTGAAAATCTTATTCTCATTCTGATCAGCAGCGAGCCGGGACGTCTGCCAGACACCTTACGCTCGCGCTGCCAGCAAATTCATTTTCCGCCCTTCAGTGAAGGAATGATTCAAAAAATTCTGACCAGAATCAATATACATTTGCCCGACCCGGAACTGGCTATCCGTGTCTCGCAGCATAACATCTCGCAAGTAATAGAGTTCGCAACTGAAAAAAACACAAAGTACCGGGACAGAGCTTACCAGTTTCTGCAGAAAATCGCCCGTGGTTACGCACCGGATCTGAATGAATTTATTGATGATCTGAGCCGGGGCCGTGATCGACAGTCCATACTGGAAATTCTGAACCTTCTTATCCACTGGTTTAAAGATTCAATGCACCTGCAACTGCACGGAGCGGAAACCATCCTGGTCAATACCGACTTCGATGAGCCGATCCGTAAATTTGCCGGGCATTTCACCAACCTGGATTATGACTTTATGGTCAGCAGGGTGGAGGAAGTTATCCTCGATCTTGAGCGTAATGCCCATCTGGGTATGACCCTGACCGATCTGGCCTGGACTCTGAACACACATTTGCGTGAAAGCCTGTCTAAAAAGGAGAATGCTGCATGACACCAGAAATAGTTGAGATAAATTTTAAGGGTAACCGCCGGATGCCCTTTTACAATCCCAAAGAAATACAGATCAAACCCGGTGATGCCGCCATCGTCGAAGCCGAAAAAGGAATTGACCTCGGCTTTGTGACCAAGGTTGGACGCCTGGTAACCATGAATGATTTTAAGGGCGAGACGCGCAACCTGATCCGCAAAGCCGGCGAGGAAGACCTGCGCCAGTTGAATGACAACCGGGAAAAAGAAAGCCAGGCTTTTATGATCGGCCGCGAGAAAATCAAAAGCCATAACCTGAATATGAAGCTGGTCGATGTTGAATACCAGTTCGACCTGAACCGGCTGACCTTCTATTTTACCAGCGAAAAGCGGGTCGATTTCCGTAACCTGGTCAAGGATCTGGCTGCCAAGTACCGGACACGGATCGAATTACGGCAGATCGGTGTGCGCGATGAAGCACGTCGTCTTGGCGGGGTGGGTGTTTGCGGAAGAGGCCTGTGCTGTGCTTCGTTTATTGATAATTTTGAACCCGTTTCAACCCAGAATGCCAAAGACCAGAACCTGAGCCTGAATCCCTGCAAGCTGACCGGTGTTTGCGGCCGGCTGAAATGCTGTCTGGCCTTCGAAAAAGATTTCTACGCTTCCTGCCAGCAGCGCTTTCCTCAAATCAACAGTACCGTCCGGATTGACGGGAAAAGCGGAGTTATCGACAAGATTGATATTTTTCAGGATGCCGTTTTTCTGCGCTACGGCGATGATGAGGATCTGAGCCGGGTCAGCCTGGCCGAACTGAACGCACTTCAGATACAGGAATGAAAGCCGGAATTGCTATTATCGGCGGTGGAATTATCGGCACCGCAACAGCCTATACTTTAAGCCAACGGGTCCATTCGTCTATCATTCTGCTGGAAGCCGAAAACAGCCTGGCCCGTCATCAAACCGGCCATAACAGCGGGGTTATCCACTCCGGACTTTATTACAAACCCGGTTCGTTCAAAGCCCGCAATTGTCTCCACGGCCGAAATCTTCTCTACCGCTTCTGCCAGGAAAATGACCTTCCTTTTGAAACCTGCGGGAAAACTGTTATCGCTGTTGAACCAGAAGAACTGCCCAGGTTGGAGGCATTGCAGCGGAGGGGTGAAGAAAACGGGCTGATGGGTCTGCGTCTGCTCAGCGCAGAGCAAATCCGTGAGATTGAACCGGCGGCCTCCGGTATTGCCGGGCTGCATGTTCCCGAAACCGGCATCATCGACTATATCCGTCTGACCGAAACTATGGCCGGTCTTTTCACCGCGGCCGGGCAGCAGATTTTAACCGGTCACCGCCTGCTTGGGGTCCGGCAGCAGAACCGCCCGCCGTTCCGGCTGATCACCAACGGAATCGAGATTGAAGCTGATTTCATCATCAACTGCGGCGGGCTGCAGTCCGACCGTATCGCCCGTCTGTGCGGTGTCGAACCCGGTGTACAGATTATTCCCTTCCGTGGCGAATATTACACCCTGCGCCCGGAGAAAAAAGATCTGGTGCGCCATTTGATTTACCCTGTCCCCGATCCCCGTTTCCCATTTCTCGGTGTTCATTTTACGCGCCGCATCGACGGTTGGCGCGAGGCCGGGCCGAATGCCGTTCTGGCTTTTAAACGGGAAGGTTACCAAAAAACAAGTTTTTCGGCGCGGGATACGCTGGAGACTTTGGCCAATCCCGGGTTTTACCGGATGGCCGGAAAATATCTAAGGATGGGTTTTGGTGAGTACTACCGTTCTTTTTATAAGGCTGCTTTTGTCCGCGCCTTGCAGAAATTAATCCCTGAAATTACGGCCGCCGATATTATCCCCGGCGGTGCCGGGGTCCGGGCCCAGGCTCTGACCCGCTCCGGTCAGTTAGTCGATGATTTTGTGATTGAACAAAGAGCGGGACAAATTCATGTGCTTAATGCCCCGTCACCGGCGGCTACCGCCTCACTGGCTATTGCCGAGCAAATCGCCGGTCTGTACCAGGCTCAGATTTCCTGACCTTCCATTTCTGCACTACTGTTCCGGGGTAGTATAACCCGGAAACAGGTGCCCTGCCCTTTCTCAGAATCGAGTTCAATTTTCCCGAACATATTGCGCACCAGGCTGGAAGTGATCGACAGGCCGAGACCCGTACCGCCTTTTTTATCTTTGGTAAAGAAGGGTTCAAAAATAAATTTCTGTGTTTCCTCGTCCATGCCAATGCCATTGTCGTAAATTTCCAAAACAACCTGACCCGGTTGGGTGCGGGTGCGGATGGTGATTTCCGCTGCGGAAAATTCCGGTTCCCGGTTCATCCTGGCGTCCAGTGCATCGCGGGCATTATAAACCAGGTTGACAATAATCTGCTCAGCCTGGATGATATCCATAAGGACCAGAGGCAGATCAGGATCGAGATCGAGCCTGATTTCCATCCCACCGTTCACCAATTGCTGGCCAAAAATAAGCAAACAGTTTTCAACTGCCAGGTTCAGGCTTTCCGGCCTCAGATTCTCCGGCAAGGGTTTCCTGGTGTACATCTTCATTTGTTCAATCACCTTTTGCAGCCGGGTGATCTGTTTGAAAACCAGTTTTAATTCGGTATCAATAAATTCATAATCGATCTGGTCATGACGGCTGATCAGGCGCATCAACCCGGTAACGGAAATCTTGATCACATTCAGCGGCTGGTTCAGCTCGTGGGCAATGCCGGCGGCCATTTCTCCCAGGCTGGCCAGCTTTCCGGCCTGCATCAGAGCCGAATCTTTGGTGCGGATTTCCTTGAGGCGTTTCACGACCATCTGCTCGAGATTTTCGGTATAGCGGCGTAATTTATCATTGGCGGCTTCCAGTTCCGCCGTGCGGAAACGAACCTGGTTTTCGCCATCGCGCTGGGTTTGGCGGACATGGTCGAGCAGGGTATTCAAAGCAATAGCCAGACTGGCAGATTCATCCAGGGCTTCCACCGGCAGCCGTTCGATGGGCAGACCGGCCAGAATTTTATGCGACCGGCCGGCAAGATGATGCAGCGGTCTGGTAACAACGTGTGCGATATAAAAGATGCCAATAAACACAACCAGTCCGAGCCAGGCAAAGACCAGAAGGTACATCAGGTTTACCGGACGCGGTGCGGGAGGTGTAGGCGGAAGGTAGTCGATGCGTAAAAAAACCAAATCGCCATTGACCGCCGGGATAGGGAATTTTGACAGGTAAGCCTCTGCGCCGGGCAGAGGGTAAATCCGGATCAGCCGCTGGTAGGAACAGGACAATTTGATTTCTTCAGCCGGACCTGCTTTTTCAGCCTGCTGCACCTCGGAGGCGCTGATCAGGGACAAACGCAGGCCGGCCGTAGCGGAGATTTCGTTCAGGCTGACCGCAGCCCGGAATTTTTTCTGTCCCGTACTGAACCAAAGCAGGTTTTGTTTTTCGATATCCAGCCAGAGACCAAAATTGGCGGTTTCCGGCAGCTCAAAACCGGTTGGCCAGGTCTGGAACAGGTTGATATCGGTGCCGTCGGGCAGCATTTCCGGCAGACTGTCATTGGGCGCATCCATGTGATGGAACAGGTACTGATCGGCCCAGAAAATTCTTTCGGCAATCAGGCACAGACCCTGCAGCCGGGTTTGCCGTTCCAGCCGGCGGATAGCTTCCTGGTCTGCTGCCGGGTAGAGGTAAAAAAACAAACCGGCGCTGACAGCGGTCAGCAGCGAATACAGAATGATAATTTTTGTGCGCAGGGTGACGCCGAAGGTTTGGCCCATTTTATTTTCCGGATGTTTATTCAGTTAATTTCGGCAGGAATGGACACAGGTTGAGGCGGTAACGGCTATGGGCACTGGCGACGTTGACCGGTTCAAGGGTTCCCTTTTCGGAATGGAATTTT
>DYOS01000181.1 GCA_020720405.1 Caldithrix sp.
CTGGAAGAACTACTCCCCGCCAACTGGGGAAAATAACCAGGTTGCAATATGTACTGCACCGGACGGATACGATTCAGCGTAGAAAAGCAACGGCTGCAGTAGAAAGACACCTGGCCTAATTTACAGAGCTTCAATCATCAGGTATTTTGATTTATGTGTTTTAATTCCTACACAAAAAAGGTTGGAGCATTAAGAAAGACTGGACGGCTGCAGTCTTTCTTATTCTTTATTTGCCATGTAATCCCGCATTCCAGCCAGACTATTTAAGGCAAAATATTTTTCCCGTTCCTGCAGGTCAGCCGGAAATTTATCAAAATCCATGAGCCGGGAATCGTTTTCCAATAGCCTGTTCCAGACTTCTTCATCCTGAATAACCGGATTCTCCTTTAACCATCCGCCGATCTTATCCATCCATAATTCAAGTTGTGAATAAGCCTGTTCAAAGACAACGGCCGGGTGTCTGCTCCAGCCGTAATGCCCGAAACAGAGCAGCCGGGCCGGCTGTGCTGCCGCCCGGAGCAGGCTGTTGCGGTAAATTTCGTAAATAAACCGCGGCGGTGTGGCCGGACGCAAATAAGCCGGATAGCCTTCGACCTGCACCCCGGCCACTTCTCCGGCAAATAAAATTCCATTGAACAAATAATTTACATGGTGAGCGGCATGGCCGGGTGTTTCAATAACTTCAATGGATAAATCATTGATTCTGATCTGCAGTGCGGAGTGCAGCAAATCCTCAGGTACAGCCTCGATTGGTTGATATACTTCTGCCAGCCGGCCCAGAATCTTTAAAGATCCCTGGTTGAGTTTTTCCGGAGCAATCAGGTGTGGAACGGCCTTCTCGTGGCAATAAACCGGTGTACCGGGAAAAGTTTTTAATAACCGGCCTGTCCCCCCGCCATGATCGATATGAATATGGGTCAACAGAATAGCGTCGGGCCGTGTAACCCCAAGAGCCAGCAGGTTTTTTATCAGAAAAGGGATAGTCGAGGCAGGCCCGGGATCAACGACGAAGGATGTAAATCCGTCAAAATAAACCCAGCAGCTGATAAATTTGCGAAAACCCGGCATTGGCTGATCGAGGTCGATCAAAAAAAGATGCCGCTCAAGCGGTGTAATACGTTCAGCACTCACCCGACCGGATCCGTGTCCACCGGGTAACCGGCTTCATACCATTCTACAATCCCGCCTTCCAGATTGATCAGGTTGGTATATCCATGCTCAGCCAGAATTTCGATCAGGTAGCGGGAACGGTGACCGGTCCGGCAATAAATGATTATTTCCCGGTCGCGGGGAAAGTCGTCAAGACGGCGGTTTATTTCGCTGAGTGGCAGTAAAACCGAGCCGGGAATCCGCGATTGGGCGAATTCTTCCGCCTCGCGGATATCAAAGAATTCCGTACAGGCATCAAATGCCTGCCAGGCCTGTTCCACACTGTAATTATTAATTTTTGCCATTCTTCATCCTCTGTTCCGCTAACTGAAGGCCTCATTTTTTATATTCCGGGTTGGGCTGGGATGATGAATTTAGAAAAGTTCAGGGTTTGTTCCGAGATAAATAATCAGACAGTCGGGTGATAATTGTTAAAAAATAAACTTCGGTTGAATACATTGCGGGTAATTTTGTAGAATGAGACTGTTTTTGTAAGAAGAATAAATCAGACCTAACAAATTTATTGGAGGAAAAATGGCTGTGAATACTGCCTTTGACCTGAACAATCTCAAACCGCCTTCATTTACCGGTGGCACAATCCGGAGTGTGGGCGTGTTGCTTGTTCTGGTCATTTTCGCGTACTCTTCCTGGTTTACTGTAAACCCGGAAGAGATCGGCGTTGTGCTGCGCTTTGGCAAATTTGTCCGCACCGCGGAACCGGGACTTAGTTTTAAAATCCCTTTTGGCATCGAGCAAGTCGTAAAGGTACCGGTTGAGAGACAATTGAAAGAAGAATTTGGATTCCGGACGATCCGGGCGGACGTGCGCACCGAATATGATGAACGCGGTTACAAAGATGAATCACTGATGCTGACCGGCGACCTGAATGCAGCTGAAGTGGAATGGATTGTCCAGTACCGGATCAGCGATCCTTACAAGTACCTCTTTAAAATCCGCAATGCCACCCAAACCCTGCGCGACCTGAACGAGGCCATGATGCGTGAAGTGATTGGCGACCGGACGGTAAATGAAGTGCTGACCGTTGGCCGGCAGGAAGTGTCGACCATGGTTGAGACCAAATTGCAGGCGCTGTGCGATGCCTACGAAACCGGTATTAAAATTGAGCAGATTGTTTTACAGGATGTTAATCCGCCCGAAGAAGTGAAAGACTCCTTTAATGAGGTCAATGAGGCCCAGCAGGAAAGAGAAAAGCTGATCAACCAGGCCCGTTCTCAATACAACCAGGAAGTACCGAAAGCCAGTGGTGAAGCGGAGAAAATTATTATGCAGGCCAGTGGTTACGCCACGGAGCGGGTCAATAATGCCCAGGGTGATGCCGACCGTTTTATGGCGCAATACCGTGAGTATATCAAAGCTCCGGAAGTAACCAGGCAGCGGCTTTATCTTGAGACGATGAATAAGGTTATGAGCCGGGTCGGTAAAAAGTTGATCACTGACGACAAAGCTTCGGGCATTCTGCCGTTGTTTAATTTTGAGCAGGGAGTAACCAAACATGAATAACCGTACTTCAATTTTCATAACAGCCGGCGTGGCCTTGCTGCTGATTATTATTATTTCAGCCGCCTTTATTGTTAATGAAACCGAGCAGGTTATCATTACCATGTTTGGTAAACCGCAGCGTGTGATCAACGCCCCGGGTATCCATTTTAAGGTACCGCTTTTTGAAGATGCCAACTTTTTTGATAAACGCTTCCTGGAATGGGACGGTAATTCGAATCAGGTGCCAACCAAGGATAAACGATTTGTCTGGGTCGATACCTTTGCCCGCTGGCGGATTTCGGATCCTCTCCTGTTCTTCCAGCGCGTCCGTGATGAACGTGGTGCCCATTCCCGCCTCGATGATATTCTGGATGGCGAAACCCGGAATGCAGTGGCCAATCACGATCTGGTCGAAATTGTCCGCAATACCAACCGCGTTCCAATGGTAATTGAGACGGATACTTTGGCCGCAGATGAAATGGATAATGAAGTTTTCCCAAAAATTCAGATCGGCCGGGAAAAAATCACAAAAGAGGTATTGGCTATAGCCAGTAAACGTACGGCCGAACTGGGTATTGAGCTTTTGGATATCCAGTTTAAACGAATCAATTACGTGGAGGAAGTACAGCGTAAAATCTTCGAACGGATGATCACCGAGCGCAAACGTATCGCTGAAAAATACCGCTCCGAAGGTCAGGGTGAGGCCTCCAAAATTCTGGGCAGCAAGGAACGGGAGCTGAAACGGGTGCAGTCTGAAGCCTATCGTGAAGCGCAGCAAATTATCGGGGATGCCGATGGAAAGGCCACGGCAATTTATGCCAGAGCTTACAACCAAAGCGGATCAGCGCAGGAGTTTTACAAATTTCTGAAAACTCTGGAAACTTACGAACAAACTTTTTCCGAAAAGGATATCCTGCTACTCTCGACCAGGAGTGATCTTTACAAATATCTGGAGAACATAAACGGCCGGTAATTCGCTCCGCCCGGATTTTCTGATACCGCTAAAAGGGCAGAAAGAAAAACCAAAGTAATGTGATAAAGGAATTGGGAATTAAGGCTGTGCAGTTTTAAGTCCCAATTCCTGTTTATCTGCTAATTATTTTATAGCCACCGATTGACACCGAAAGACACCGATGGAATTCGGAATTGGAAATTGGGAATTGAAGAGCCCACAGCACGTCATCCCGCCGGAGCGGGAGATGAGAAATCTTAATAAAGAAAAAGTAGCCACCGATTAACACCGATAAAACCGAAATGTCACCCTGATGCCGGAAGGGATGCCGATAATGTGAGGAAGTGATACTGCTTTCTGTTTTCCAGCTTTTCATCCTGTTTATCCTGTCATCCTGTCAAAAATTCTTTGCCCAC
>DYOS01000182.1 GCA_020720405.1 Caldithrix sp.
GCATCGTAGTCGGTTCGGTCATCCTGGGTTGTAACCATAATAATCGGCAGTGCTTTCTGATCGTGCCTGGTGCGCAGGAGCTGGGTCAGTTGTATGCCGTTGATATCGGGCATGTTCAGATCTGTAATAAGAATATCCGGCTTCTTCACGGCTACAGCATCTTCAACCTGGGTCGGATCACTGAACAGCGTATGCTCAAATTCTTCCTGGTGAAATATTTTTTTATAGAGCTGGAGAATCATCCGGGAATCATCAACCACGTAAACAACAGGCATTTTTGTTTTTGCAGTTGTCTCTGTGCTGGTTGGCTCGATAATTCCGGAAATATGTTCGGATGAAAACAATTCTTTGAAATACTGATGGGTATCGGGATGAGCCCGCTTATTAAGATATGCCAGAACCAGAGAGCGGGCCTGTTCAGATCGAACCAGGTGCAGAACCACCTGATCGGCTTCCGCATCAATAAATGCAGAGACTACCCGTTCACCGGTAGCCTGATCTTCCCGGGCCAGATTTTCAATTCCCAGCATCATAGATTCATCGAGATTGCGTTCGATGGCACGCGCTGCGGCCAGTCGCACCTGTTCCGCCGGATCATTCAAACCGCTGGTCAGAATAAAGGCGCCTTTTTTCAATGGCAGAAAACCAAGTGCTTCATAGGCTGCAAAACGGACATTGGCTGTTCCGCGTTCTTCAAAAAGCAGCTTACGGATCGGTTGGGCGGCGGTAATATCCCCAATCTGACCAAGGACGTTGAGCACCTGAACCAGAACATCCGGATCCTCATGGTTGAGCAGCGTGATAATTTCAGGAACTGCTTTAGCACCGATACGGAATAATTCATCGCGGGACCGGTTTCGCAGCAGGGCCTGCCCGGAAGCCAGTAAACCTACCAGCACCTGCATAGCCGGTAACGATTGCAACCGTGCCAATGCTTTTATGATGTAAATATCGATTTCAGTATTTTTACCAAGCCGGTCAGCCAGCTTATGAATGGCCTCTGCCGAGGCAATCGATTCCAGACTTTGCACGGCAGTTTTTATTAAATCGGGATATTCCGAGTAAAGATATTCGCCGATAATTTCAATTTCATCGTCACCGGCCAGTTCGGCCAAAGCCGGCAAAGCGCTTTTAAGCAGATCGAGATTCAGTTCATCATGCAGAATACGCGACAGTACCGGTACCGCCTGCTGAACATTGAGCATCGTGGCCAGCTCTATAAATTCATGACGGTTACGGATTTTATCATTTTGCAGAATGCTTAGAATCCGGGCCGGCTTTTCGACAATTTTTTTGGTGATGGTATCGCGGATTTTCTGTTCCACACCCAAATCAAGAGAGGGCAATTCCAGTATGCTGGTGAACAGGGGAAAACTGAAATCGTCATCGGCACGGGATAGTTCAAAGACAATTCTGGTCACCAGTTTACGGTCTGTGAAGTCAAGGCTTTTTAAAACAAGTCTGGCTTTTATGCTGTCTTTTTTGGTGATATTGTCACGCAGTTCGTCAAGTATGCTTTGGTCATCCATTTGTCTAACCCAATAGTTTGTGTACCGATCCGCTCTGATATTTCACAATATTAAAGAGGGTTATGGAATCTGTCTCGCTGATTGTCACTATTTTCAGGCCAATTCCCGATTTGCCATCTTCTTCAAAATGTCGGCAGACCTGGCATTGGGCTTTAATGGTTTTTCTTTGCCGGCCAACCGCCAGTTTCAGCTCGAGTCCGGCAATAGTGCCGGTTTCAGGCTGCCAATCGGTGAATACGGCCAGACCATCCATGCTCAGATCCCTGATTTCAGAGATCAAGAACATATCCGGCCCGGCTTTCAGCCGGCAGTCGTTTATAAAGGCAACCCGGCGGCGCTGTCTTTTCTCGTTCATTTTAAACTGTCCTCACATAAACAATAGAATTATGATAGGATTTGCGCTCAAAGCGTTCGCTGATCCCGACCAGTGATTCCGAAGCGCCGATCATCAGATAACCGCTGGGATTGAGTTGATTGGCGATCTGATCAAAAAGTTTCTTCCGGTTCTCGGGACTAAAGTAGATGGCCACGTTGCGGCAGAGAATAAGATCATACTTGCCGATCGAGCTGAACGGTTCCAGCAGGTTCATCCGGCGGAACATGGTCATGGCTCTGACCTCATCCCGGATGCGCCAGGTATTCGGACCCTCATTAAAATATTTGGTGCGGTAGTTCGGCGGCAAACCACGGTTGATCTCAGTTTTATTATAAGAGCCATAACTGGCCTGGGCGACGGCGGCATCTGAAATATCAGTACCCAGCAGCCGGATATTCCATTGCTCAGTATTGGGCAGAATTTCCCGCAGAATCATGGCAATACTGTAAACTTCCTGACCGGTGGAACAGGCCGCACTCCAGACTTTGATGTTTTTTCCATCCGAGCGGTCGATGATATCGGGGATCAGTTTATAACGAAGCATATCAAAGGGAGAATTATCCCGGAAAAAGAAGGTCTCGTTGGTGGTAATGGCGTCCACAATTTTATTGAGAATGCGCTGACTGGTATCGCTTCTGGCCCGCTGGTATAAATCATTGTAATTGGTCAGGCGGAATTCTTCGAGCAGGGGTCCCAGCCGGCTTTCAATCAGGTAGGCTTTCCGTTCGTCAAGAACGATTCCGGTAACTTCCCTGACCAGGCGGGCAATAAGTGTTAATTCCTGAGCATTGATCTGAACAGCCATAGCTGAATCTGATTCTTTCTTTAGAGTGCGACTGAGCGCGCGATTTCCGAAGCCATATCTTTTAAGGAAACTATCTTATCGACAACACCCGCTTTTATTGCTTCCATGGGCATGCCAAAAACAACACAGCTCTCCTCATCCTGGGCCAGAACCCGGGCTCCTTCCCGTTTCATCAGACGCAAACCGATGGTGCCGTCGCGGCCCATCCCGGTCATAATAACCGCCAGCGATTTGTTTTTATAAATTCTGGCCACCGAACGGAACAGGTAGTCGGCTGAGGGTCGGCAGTGATTTTCAGGCGGGTCATCGGTCAGTTCGATCATGTTTCCACCTGCTTTCCCGGCGATGCGCAGCTGACGATTGCCCGGGGCAATATAGACGAAACCTCTCTTTAACATTTCACCATGTTCGCCTTCTTTGACGGTAAGATTGGCTTTTTTATTTAATGATTCGGCCAGGGCCTGGGTAAAAGTTGCCGGCATGTGCTGAACAATAACCACCGGCACCGGGAAGGAGGCCGGCAGAGCGGGAATCATCTCGACCAGAGCCTTCGGTCCCCCAGTAGAAATACCAATGGCCAGAATTTCCGGTTTACCGGGTGAAAGCAGGCTTTTTGGCGGTGCAGCAGTTTGAACTACAGGCGGCTGTTCAATTGGGGTGACACTTCCGGGTTTACGGCGCAGAGCAGTAAAGCGGTGCCTGATCTGGTAAGCACTAAGGATATTTTTTAAGCTGTAAGAAAGAATATCGAAGTTATTTTTTAAATCAATGTCATTGGGCTTGGCGATAAAATCAAATGCCCCTATTTCCAGTGCCTGCAGGGTTATTTCGGCATCCCGGGTGGTCAGAGAGCTGATCATAACCACACCGGTATCCGGATAAAGCCGGCGGATTTCCTGCAGGGTCTGCAGCCCGTTCATCTCCGGCATTTCCACATCGAGGGTGACCAGGTCCGGTGCCTGTTTTTTCATTTTCTCAAGGGCGATCCGGCCATTTTGGGCGATGTCCAGAAATTCAGCGTCTTCCAGCGACTCAACCACATCCCTCAGAATCCGCCGGTACAGAGCGGAATCGTCCACAATCAGAATTTTAATTTTATCCATTCAGTCACTCCGGGCATTTTTTGTGAAAATTGAATCCGTTTTGGTTCATTTGCTCTCATCGCCCTTTACCTGGGGCTTCAGTCCGGCCTCCGGCTCATTACGGATGAACCAAAGTACAGCATGACTTTTATTCTGGATTAAAATTAAATTCGCTTACGATTGTCATTTCGA
>DYOS01000183.1 GCA_020720405.1 Caldithrix sp.
ATGACAGCTCTTGGGTTCTTCAATTCCCAGTTCCGAATTCCCTGTAAACTGAATTCAATCAAAATCTGCAGCGGACGATTGGCTCTTTAATTTCCGGCTTATTTAAACAAAATAAACTTTTTTCTGGCCAGACTTTAATTATATATTGAACATGGTTTATTCAAGGAAACCTGGCCATGCAGGATGCAATTTCCCTTGTTCAATTACTAAAAAATTATCAGTCTGCTTCCCCGAATCAGTCACAGGTCAACCGCCTTATCGAATACTGCTGGCAACTGGCTGCCGCCATTTTACGGAAACGCTACGGTTCCCGGAATCAACTGTTTAATCCTGATGCAAATTCTATCGAAGACACGGCCATTGACGCCATTACACCGCTTTTCAGCGGCGAGAAACCCGGTTTGCTGACCAGCCTGGAGCAATGGTGGAAACCGGTCAACACTGAGGCTGAAGCCGCCTGGTTTTTAAACAGTCTGCTGCTGCGCCGGGTAAATCAGCAGGTGGGGATTCTTCTAAAAACGCAAAGTCCCGTTTTTGCTCATCTGCTTAAAGTTGTCAATTACCACATCAGTGTTAACGACTGGGCCAAAATCAGCCATTTCGGAACCCTGTTTATCGTGGAAAGCGGAACAACCGGTATTATCGGCCGCACCATTGATTCCGAAATCTTTGAGCAATTTCCGGATGAGTTGTTTTACGGGCGAATCGGACAAGTTATCCGCAACCTGTTTGAATTTATTCATACCAGCGGCCTCTATTTTCCGGCCATACCGCTGTATCGCCTGGTGCGGCAACTGGAGCTATGGCATAACCTGAATTGGGCAGCCGATCAGGCCGTTCAGGAATATAATCCGGAAGTGGACGAGATTTTTAGGATTGGTCTTGATCAAACCCTGCGCCGGCTGAAACAGATTTATCTCGACAAAAACAAATTATCCCCTGATGAAGGCCGGACGCTTGAGACTGCATTTCAGGAAATTGTCCGCGACATGCAGGACGGCGGTATAAACCGCAGCCTGCTGGAATACCTGCGTACTTTTATGCCACAGCTTGAAACGGCGCGGTTTTATCAAAGATACCGGCCGGTGATGGAATACCTGTTGCGAACGATGAAAAACAGTATGAGAGAAGCCTGGCAGGAAATATAAAAAAAATCAAAAGCATTTTATTAAAATGACCAAAACTGGACTATATACTATATAAAGAACAGGTTTGAGATATGAACGATTATATATACATCAGCGAACAGGATATTTTCAATTTTGTCCATTTCCCGGAACAGCTCAATGCCGGGAAAACTGAATATATCCATAGTCATGAGAGTCTGTTCGGCGAGAGCATCCGCCTTTGCCGCGCCGTAAGAGATGAATTGTCTCAGGACCATCCGATCAGCGATGAAATTCGCCGGAAACTGACCATGCGTATTCCCTCTTATCAACAACTCCCGGTAATCCTGCGACCGCTCCCCGGGCCCCAGCCATTGCACCAGGCACGCTATACCCTGGCCGCTGCTTCCGGTCAGCAGGAACCAATCCCGGCCAACACCCGGACTTTTATAAATGATCAAAAAAACTGTTTAATCCGCTTAATCCCGGAAGGCAAAGCGATCCGTTGTTTTGTTTTTACACCGGAAGGATTCAGCATCAGGGATTTCCGGCTGGCTGTATTACCTTCCGACCGTGTATTCCATCTGACCAGCCCAGTCCAGCTTTTGGATTTGTCTCCGGCCGAACCCGTTGAGCAGTTGAGTCTGACCTACACCAGGGACTGATCAGGCAAACCCTTTTATCGCCCAGGCAGAGATTTCCAACTAATGAAAATACCTGATAGCCAGCCGGTTCCGGCCACAGCCGGAAATGATCCGCAACGGTTTAATCTTGCCCTGCAAATTGAGGAAGCCCGGCAGAATTTACTCCAGGCCTGGCTGACCTGCCCTTCTCCCCGTCAAAGGCTGTTTCACACGGCTGATTTCCTTTCAAAAATTCTGGACCCGGCCGATACCGTACTTGAGCAAGCCTTTCTGCCCGAGTTCCTGCCTTACCTTCTTGATGATTTAGAACATTACAATGGTTTTGGTTTTCCACCCGAAATCAGTGGGCAGATTCCAAATATTCTGCAACGCCTGGCCCTGGCCGATTTGCCTGAGGAATTACAGATTAAAATTTCGCGGCAGCGGGACAGGCTGACGACACGGCAGCAGATTCTTGAAATGAGTTTAAAGGGGGAAAATAGCGCCGACAGCGCGGCGAGGCATTTGTACTTCCCGGTTATCGGGCAGGAAAGCGGTGAAGACCGTGGACACCTGGAAAAATTAGTAATCCGCATATTAAAAACACGGCGCGAGAACCGTTTCCTGATTATCCCGGCCAATGAACAAACCGACAACATTCTTCAGCAGCAGCTTCGTGATTCCTGGCAGGCCGCCCTGAACTATCTCAACCAGCAGCACAGAGCAATCCGTCATCATTACGAGGTCATCGTCGAGTTTGAACAATCCGGTGCCTTTTACCAGGGTAATTCGCTGGGCACAGCCCTGACGCTTGGTTTTATCGAAACCCTGATGACTGAGAATAATATGCCCATCGTTTTGCGCATTAATCCCGGTCTGGTTTCAACCGGCGGAATGAACAGCAGCGGTGACATTCTGCCCGTTTCCGACGAAATTATCATTACAAAACTCAGAACCGTTTTCTTCTCCGACCGGACAATGTTTATTGTTCCGGAAGCCAATCTCGGTGCGGCCCAACAGGAACTGAACCGGTTGCTGGCAGACTATCCTGCAAGAAACCTGAAACTGGCCGGTCTGCACAGCCTGGATGATCTGCTCGACCGGCGCAGCCTGGTCCACATCCACCGGCAAAGTCCGCCGCGCCGGGTGCTTAAATCCATGCAATTGCATCCTGCCGCCTTTAGTCTACTGCTTTTAGTTATGTTGCTTAGTGTTCTAAGCGGATTGTTACTGATAAAAGAAATGGATGGTAACCCGGCCATACTGGAAAACAAAGGCGATTTGCTGACCATTAAAAACAAGGCCGGCAAGGTACTGTGGACAAAACCA
Organism: Caldithrix sp.; assembly: GCA_020720405.1. Taxonomy (GTDB): domain Bacteria; phylum Calditrichota; class Calditrichia; order Calditrichales; family Calditrichaceae; genus DYOS01. Next base: position 3,059 of record DYOS01000183.1, read on the forward strand.
TATCATCCCCTACCCACGGATGAACCTGTCCGAAAAGAAATAATCAGACTAATCGATGTGGACTCGGACGGCAGCAATGAAGTACTGGTTTGTGACGAACCGTCAGGTTCACTGGCTAAGGCCTGTGATACCGGAAGGCTGGCCTGTTTTGATGCCCGGGGCCGACTGATCTGGCAATATGTATTCCGGGATTCCATCCGCACGGTTTCCGAAAACTTTGAAAATATTTTCCGCATTAAAATGATCGATACTGTTACAGTTGACCAGCAAAGGCAACTCATCGCTTCCGCAAACCATGTCCGCTGGTACCCTTCTGCCGTATTCCGGCTGGATTTACGCAGCGGCCGTCGCCTGCCAGGCACCTTGTGGAATTCAGGTCAATTCCAGACCGGACTGATCAAAAACATTCCGGACAGCACCGGGAAAGAACTGATTATAACCGGTTTTAACAATTCCTGGGATCAGCTTATTCTGCTCTCGGTCAGCCTGAATAATCTGGATGGCGCAGCACCGGCCACCGAGCCTTACTGCTTTATCGGGAAAAACCCGGCCCGGCTTAGAAATTATATCCTGCTCCCGGTCAGCGATCTGACTACTTTTTATAACTTTGAAGCTAACGAATTTTGTTTGGGTGGTCTGCGCCATGAGAAGAATGAAAACCAGATTTCAGCCATTACCCGGGAGGCCAGATTTGAGGACGCCACACTGATCGGTTATAGTTTTGACTATAACCTGAACCCGACCCGCCTGGTTATCGGCGATCCTTTTATTTTCCGCCGGGATAAACTGGTACGGGAGGGCAAACTGTCTCCCCCGCTGACCGAAACCCCGGAGTACCACAAATTGCTGCTGGATCAGATTC
>DYOS01000184.1 GCA_020720405.1 Caldithrix sp.
TACGAATTATTAAGGTTAGCAATGACCAAGAGGAGCGTCACTTGTCTAAAAGGTTTCCGGAATACATCAGAGAACAGAAATTTATTCTTTTTTTAACTTTTTCCACCCTGCTAATTATTATCAGCCTGTATGGCTACATCGAATACAGGTACAGTGAGAAGGAATTGCTCGATCTGCTTGAGGAACAAACCCATGCTTTGATGGAAGCAATTCTGACCGCCTCTGAAAACACATTATTGGTCAACAATTATCTGGAAAAAGATATACACGATGAGTTGGTTTCCAAGGCTTTGTTATTCAAGAACTTTTATAGTACCAGAAATCTCTCGGCAAAAGACCTGAAAGCATTTGGGGAAATCAGTCATCTGTTCCGGATTAGTATTCACGATTCGACCGGAAAAACTTTACTCTCGAACCTGAGTCCGACAAAGAACATCGATGAGCCGGAAACAGCCTATCTTAAGCAGATATTGCACCCCGTTTTCCACAATGGTATCGATACATTGTATATCGGATTACGTCCCACAAAAAACAAAACCAGTTACCGCTATGCAGTTGCTTTGAAATTATCAGATAACCAGGCACTGCTGATAAATGAAGAAGCCACCCCCAATATGGCATTGCGGAACCGAATCGGCTTTGGCCGGCTGTTAAGAAAAACCATTACCGAAAACGAACGGATTATTTATGCTGTTTTTCAATCTGCTACAGATATTATCGCCGCATCAGGTTCTCTTCCGGAAATTCAATCCATTGCAGACGACTCATTTCTGAACGCCGCCTATCTGGATTCATTATACGATTCAAGAATAATCCTTTTTAATAACCAGACCATGTTTGAAGCTGTTCATCCCCTTTCGGATAACGGGCAGAAAATTGGTTTGCTTCGCCTCGGAATGTCCACTCAGCCCCTGACTTCAATTCGTGATCATGTCCGTTTCAGGTTGGTTGTGATGAGCTCGGTTCTGTTTTTGGCCGGTTTTTTTGTCCTTCTTGGCGGATTTGCCAGACAACGATTGCAATGGATGCATACCAGGTACCAGTCACTCGAAACTTTTACCGGAGATATGATCCGTAGTGTAGGTGATGCCATCCTGGTCTGGAATGATACCGAGGGCCTGCGAATGGCTAATCCGGCCTTTTATGAATTATTTCATCTTGAATCTGGAGAAATTTTGCCGGCCGGACTGAGTGTGGTTTTTTCACCAAAAAATCTTGGTCTTGTCACGCATCCGGATTATTCCATTGGTGCCCTTGAGGTTGAAATCAAAGAGCAAATTCATCATTTATTAATTTCGAAAACGACATTTTCTGACCGGAATGGAAGACTAAACTTTGTTTTCATCATGCGCGATATGACTCTTCAAAAAAGATCTGAAGAACAAATACACCGCAAGGAACGGCTTACAGCGATGGGTGAACTTGCCTCAGGCGTGGCCCACGAAATACGCAATCCGCTTAATGCTATTGGCACAATCGCCCAACAATTAGTAACCGATTTCGAGAGTACTGAGGATAAGGAGAGCTATAAAAAGTTGACCAGTCTGATTTATTCTGAGGTTAAACGAATAAATAAAACAGTACGGGATTTCCTTGAATTCGCCCGACCGCTCCCGATAAACAGATCAGCCTTCGGGCTGGCCAGCCTGTTCGGCTCACTCGAAACTCAATATCGGGTCATCGCCGGCGAACGGCATATCGATCTGGAATTCCTGAATATACCCAAAGTGCAGGTCAACTGGGATTTTGATCAGATCAAGCAGGTGCTGATCAACCTGATTGAGAATGCCATTGAGGCCAGCAAGGCTGGTCAAAAAGTGCAGATCACAGCGACGGTTCCAGCCACCGGCAGCGTAAAAATCAGAGTCAGCGATCAGGGCAACGGCATTCCGGAAAAGAATTTACCTAATATTTTTAATCTTTATTTTACCACAAAAGCTAAAGGCACAGGCATTGGCCTAAGCATATCACAGAGGATTGTTTTTGAACACGGCGGAACTATTCTGGCTTCTAATAATACCGGGGGCGGGGCTCTATTCGAATTAAACCTGCCCCAAAATTAGTCCCTTAAATCCGCCCGGTTGGTTCCTCAGATCGACTGCCTGGTCGTCTTCGGCCAAATGATCCACTCCGCATTAATCAGCATAATTCGTTGTTTTATATAGTTTTAACAACTTTATTTTTCTCTGGCACAGCGTTTGAAATAAAAGAACCAATCACAAACAATCAACCAAATCAAAGGAGATTTACAATGACACGCTTCAGCATCATTCTCACACTCGTCGGACTGTTCATCAGTTCCCAGGTTTTCGCCCAGGATTCCCTGCAAACAAAATCCAAAAACCAGTACCGTTACAAAACCAACGCTGCAGTTGAAACCAAGGCCCAGCATGGGTTGGGCTTTGTCGATGCAAACGGCGACGGTTTTAATGACAACGCCCCGGATGTGGACGGCGACGGTATTCCCAACGGCATGGATGCAGACTACACCGCTGTTAAGGCTGGTAAGGGTGGCAATGCAAAAGGCTTTGTTGATCTGGACGGCGACGGTATCAACGACAACGCTCTGGATGCCGATGGTGACGGTGTGCCCAATGGCCAGGATGCCGATTATGTTCGTCCGCAGGATGGTAATGGCAGCCGCCGGGGAAATTCGTCCAATGTTACACCGGGTAGCGGAACCGGCGACTGTGACGGTACCGGACCCAAAGGTGCCGGACAACGCGGTAAAAAGTAAGACTTCATGAAACTTCTCCAATCTCAGACGCAAGTCAGGTATTGCAGAACACTAAAGACCGGGTTTACCCGGTCTTTTTTATTTTTACCATAATCCCCATAAAAAACAGTATTCCATCGATCTGCCTTTCTCAAATTCCTGATCAAAATCTTTTTCCATTTATTCGACCTCATGGTCGGATAAACGACGGTTGAGTCGGGCTTGGCGCCTCATTAATTTCGCCTGAGCTTAGGGAAAGCGCATCACATCTGTATTGCTTTTTCTGGCATGTCATTTGAAAATCTATCCGCAAATGATGGTGACCAGGTCACCGGCAGGTTGAACCTGTCACTATCAATAAACCAGGATCAACAGTAAGGCGGATATTATGCACAGAATTTATTTAGTTTTTCTGATTTCAATTGGAATTGCCCAGGCCCAGATGAGCACAGGAATTTCTTTTTCAAGTTTTTGGGATGATAATGTTTTTCGCTCACCACTGGCGCAAAGTGAGTTGTTAAATGATATTGGTCTGAATTTCAGCTATGTGCCGGAGGATAACCGTTTCACCTATCAGGGGGGCCTGAGTTATCTCAGTTATCTCGAAAACAACACCCGAAATTTCTCCACCCTTGATGCAGCTGTCCGCCTTCAATTGCCGATTAACCATAAAAAAACTGATTTTATATTCAGCGGTCTGGAGCTATCCAGCCGGTTAAACAGCCCTGAATATGACTATTATAATTTCACACAGCTCCACTTGTACTTTAACCTCAACCGTATGATGTCCGGCTTCCTGTTGAAGAGCGGTTTGAGTTACCGTTACCGCTCCTATTCACAATTGCCGGATTTGACAAACTCCACCTATACCCTTTTTACACAGATCAATCGCTCATTTCCGACAAGGACATCGGTTTTTTTCGAAGCGGATCTCGGCTATAAAGAATTTGCCGGGATCATGGTGTTTGATTCAACCCTGACTTCCGGGGGTGGCCCGGGCAGAGGACAATATAGTTCAGGAAGCTATTCGAATGCCGGGGAATTTGTCCCGTCGATGACTCAGATAGTGCTGTTGGGGCGTATCGCCCAGTCCCTTAGCGATCAGGTTGGTATTTATTTTCAATATCGCTGGCAGCGCATTGTAAACACTCAGTCCGAATATCAGAACCAGTCCGATTTCTACCAGGATGAG
>DYOS01000185.1 GCA_020720405.1 Caldithrix sp.
CCTTTATTTGTATAATTCACCTTATACGGTGGTCTGATTTTTGGGGTCTATTATACTTAGGGTTTGGGAAGACAAACAGGATGGTTTCCCAAACCCTTATTATTTGTGCCATCAAAATGCGCCTGAAAAACGTTAAGTTTAAAATTTTATAGCAGTCTTTTATAAAGATTTATAGAGTACTTAATGTAAATGTTTTTAAGCCGTTGGGATTTTCTTCGTATTCTTTGTCAACCGTATGATATTTGAAGAATGGTTAGTTTCAGGGGTTCAGGCCGATTTCCACGGCTACCTGGCGCAGGGCCTGAATAACAAATTCCACATGAGAATCAAACTCAACGCCCAATTCTTCTGCGCCCTGAATAATTTCATCGCGGTTTACTTTTGCCGCAAAGCGCTTGTCCTTCATCTTTTTACGGACCGAGGAGGCCGATACTTCGGATAGAGACCGGTTCGGTTTTACTAAAGCCACTGCACCAATAAATCCGCATAGTTCATCCACGGCGTAGAGAGTTTTGGCCATTGGACTGAGGCGGGCAACACCGGTAAAAGAGGCATGTCCCATAATGGCCGTCCGGATCTCTTCATCAATACCGCGTTCGGTTAAAATCTGATTGCCCTTATAGGGATGTTCCTCAGGGAATTGATCGTAATCGAAATCGTGGAGCAATCCTGTTGCCGCCCAGAGTCCGGCATCTTCGCCCAATTTTTCGGCATAGGCACGCATTGCAGCTTCAACAGCGAAGGCATGCCTGATCAGACTTTCGCTTTTGGTAAATTCCTGAACAATAGCCAGGGCTTCTGCACGTGTCATCTTATGCTCCGTTTATCCGCAAAGCACGTTGCCGGCATTGACATTAAAAATCTCACCGGTAATGGCCCGGGCTGCATCCGAGGCCAGAAAAAGTATCGGATAGGCGATGTCCTTAGCTTCGGGAATAAAGCCCAGGGGAATGCCGGAAATTATTTGTTCGCCTTGTTCGGCGATGGCTTTGGCCGACATATCTGTACTGACCCAGCCTGGAGCGACACAATTTACCCGGATCCCGGATGGTCCGAGTTCGCTGGCCAGGGATTTGGTCAAACTGATAATCGCTCCCTTAGTTGCGGCATAATGGGAGTGAAGCGCTTCGCCGCGCTGACCGGCTGTGGATGCGATATTAACGATATTGCCCTTGGTTTGGTTGGCTTTCATCTGCCGTGTAACGAGATGAGTAAAATAATAAACACTGTCCAGGTTGATCTGCACGGTTCGCCGCCATTCATCCACGGACATCTCATCAATTTTACCATATTCCCAGATGCCGGCATTATTGACCAGGATATGAATATGGCCCAGGTTTTCCGTTGACCTTTCAAAGAAACGCTGCACTTCCTGGTAATCGCTGACATCACATTCATCAAAGAAAATTTTTACACCCGTTTTACTTAAAGAATTTTTTAACTGATCGGAAGCCCGGAAATTCTTATTGTAATTAAAGGCTACATTGGCTCCGTTCCGCGCAAAAAGGTCAACCGTTGCGGCACCAATACCGCGGCTGCCTCCGGTAACTATCACATTTTTGCCCTTCATATCTTCAAATAACACCACGGGTATGCTCCATTCTGATTTGTTTGATAATGTTTCGCCGCCAGCCGGTCGCAACGACGATGACCTGATGAAGTTTTAGACCGAATGTGGGGTCAAATATAGCGGATAGGAAATGGAATTCAAATTTTATGGAATAAGATGGCTTTATAAATTGGTATACGCAAAACGGGCATTAAGTACTGCCTGTGCAGAATAAAACTTTTCCTGAACCAGCAGGATGAATAACAATCTTTCCCCTGATAAATCAAAGATCAGCGGATGATTCACAACTTGTTGAAAATCTGGTTTCCTTTTAATCCGGTATTTCGCCCCTTGCTATTAATCTTTCTTTGATCTCAACCATACAGATTTCGTAAACTTGATACTTTGGAATTCAATTTATCCGGGGAATAGGAATGTCATTAAAGTATAAATCTATTGCCGCATTTGTCCTGCTTTGCCTGATCTGGAGCTCGACCTGGATGGCCATTAAAATCGGGCTTCAGACCCTGCCGCCTTTCCTCAGCGCCGGTCTGCGATTTTTTGTGGCCTTTCTGACGCTTTACCTGTTTATGTTGCTGCGCCGGATGCGAATACCCGGAGGCTGGAGTCATCACCGCTTCTATTTACTTTTCGGATTCATGAATTTTACAGCCAGTTATGGCATGGTTTATTTTGGTCAGCAGTATATCCCTTCCGGATTGTCCAGCGTACTTTTTTCGGCGATGCCGTTTTTTGTGGTTGGGCTTTCCCTGTTTTTCTTAAAAGAGGAAAAAATCAGTTTTCTGAAAGTATCCGGTGTCAGTATTGGTTTTATAGGTCTGCTGGTAATTTTTTTGGATCAATGGCACCTGTCTCATCCACGGGCCTGGCTTGGTATGGTTCTGGTTACACTGAGTCCGCTCTTTTCCGCCGCCGGAACCATACTGGCCAAAAAGGCCCGCCAAAAATTTGATCCCGTTACGATGAGTACTGTTCCGCTTCTGTATGCTGCCATCATGTTCCTGACTATTGCTCATTTTACCGAGCAGAAGGCGGTGATTGAATTCAACCATGCGGCAGTTTTGTCAATTTTATACCTTGGCATCTTCGGAACAGCGATCGCCTTTGCGGTTTATTTTTGGATGCTTAAAACCACACCGGCCATCCTGATGTCATTGATTACCTTTATTACTCCGCCGCTGGCCTTGTTATGGGGTTGGGCTGTGCTGGCCGAACCGATTACCTGGCGCTTGATTGCCGGAATGGTGATAATTTTCAGTGGAATTCTGCTGGTCCGTAAATCGGAATAGAGATCGTGTGGTCTGGGTTTTCTGATTTAATATTTTTATCGGTCCATGAATTACGGATGATTTTCAATCTGAGTTTTGACCTGATTCTTTCCATAATCAAACCCTGATTGGGAAAATTATTTACAGGATTTATCTGCATTTCGTTCACTACCTCCCAGTATTTAAAGGATTTGCGGCTGGCATTCTGCTTGCTGCACCCGGCGAAAAACTATGGAGAGTATTTATGAAAAAATCGTTCTTGTTTCTCACCGGTATGCTCTATCTGCTCTTGCTGGTCAACCCGGTGCTGGCTTTAAATAAAACAATTGGTGTTGCACTGGGCTATAATAATGGTCCCGGACTGATTGTTGAAAGTCAGTTGACCAATATTGCCCGGGATTTTCCCTTCCGGATTCGTCTGGGTTTCGGTTATACACGAACAACCGATCCGGGGAATGCACTCGATGCCCGGCATATTTTTATAAATGACAATAGTAACGGCTCACCTGAAAAAGCCGGCTGGATGTTTGATTTCCGTAGTGACCTGTTGTACCCGGTTAAATGGCTTGGTTTTAAACAGGCTTTCGCCTATGGCGGTGTCCGTTATAATATGTTCACCGGGAATTTTAATTTTATCAACGGGAATGAAGACTTTGATGTTACTACCGATGAATGGGGTCTCGGCGGGGGTCTGATGAATTCCTATGCCATTTCTAAAAGTCTTGATCTGGTTCTGGATGGCGGCCTCGATTATTACCTGCCGGGGGTTATATACGCCCACGGTACTTCATACTCCCCGGATGGCGAGCATGTCGAAGCCCGGAATGACTATGAATATAAGGATGCGGATGAAGCTATCAATCAACCAAAGATTAATCTGCGGCTGACTATCGGTTTGAGTTAT
>DYOS01000186.1 GCA_020720405.1 Caldithrix sp.
GGGTGAAACCCATGGAAAGGGTGAAACCCATGGAAAGGGTTTTAACCCGTGGGAGAAAGATTAAAGATGGGGAAAACCCCGCAGGGGTTTAATATGAATAGGCGAAGCATTGTTTGTTAAAAACTATACCTGTCATAAAACACTTAACAATGCTTCGCCCGTACAACCCGTGACTTTCACGGCAAAATAAAAACAAGGATTTTTATGCGTATATATTCAACCTCCGACCTGCATGTTGATTTCGAGCCCAACAGCCGCTGGGTGCGGAATCTGTCCCTGTCCGATTTCACCGACGATGCCCTGATTGTGGCCGGTGATATCAGCGACAATCTTCAGCAGTTGGAACAAACCCTGTTCGAACTACAAAAAAGATTCAGCCTCGTCTTTTTTGTACCCGGTAATCATGATTTGTGGGTACGGCGTAAAGAATGTCCCAATTCGCTGGCTAAGTTTGAACTGGTTACCAATCTGTGCCGGCAAACCGGTATTGAGATAAAACCGCAGCGCATCGGTTCCGGGAGCGAGGCGGTTTGGGTGGTACCGCTTCTTTCCTGGTATGTTCAGCCGCGTGAAGGTAAAGACAGCCTGTTTCTGCATAAACCCGGCGAAGACCCGACCAATCGCATGTGGAGCGACCAGTATTTTGTGACCTGGCCCCAGAAGAACATCAACCGCTGGTTTCTGGACCGCAATGAGCAGGAAATCCGGAATTTGCCAGCGGGTCAGCCGGTGATCAGCTTCAGCCATTTTCTCCCCCGCCAGGAATTGATCTTTCACAAATACCCGCCGGTGTTTGATCCGGAGCTGATCAAAAAGTATGACCGCAATCCGGCTTTTAACTTCAGCCGGGTTGCCGGCTCAACTCTGCTCGATGAACAATTACGCAGCATTGGTTCGAGCCTCCACATTTATGGTCACCAACACCGCAACCGCGACCGGATTATTGAAGGCGTTCGTTACATCTCCCATGGACTGGGTTATCCCAATGAACGGGAACAGGAGCTGACCGGCAGCGGGCCTTATGCCCTGAAATTGATTTTTGAGCCGGGTTCGGAATTGCACGAAAACCAAAGGAAAAGAGCATGAGCCGGACACCGCATCTGCTGCTGTTTGATATCGACGGCACCCTGCTCCGGGCCCGGGGCATTCCCAAACAGACGTTTCTGAAACTGATCCGCCGTTACCACCCACACTTCGACAAGGGTGAAGATGTCAATTTTTCCGGGATGACCGACCGGGCCATTATGAAGGCTATTTTCCGGGTCAACGGCGACGGCCAGATGCTGAGCGAAAGTTATATCGACCAACTGTTGGAAGAATTTGTCGTTGAACTGGAATTCGCTCTGTGGCAGGCCGAAGCGCCGCTTGTTTTGCCCGGCGTCCCTGCTTTGCTGCAAAAAATAGCCGGAGCCGGTCATATCCGCCAGGCTCTGGTTACAGGAAATGTGGCCGGTGGCGCCCGCATTAAACTGCAGCGCACCGGATTGTACCATTTCTTCGCCACCGGCGCCTTCGGCGGCGAATATGAAGACCGCAACCTGCTGCCGCCGATTGCTGTCCGCCGGGCGGAAAATTATTTCCAATGCCATTTTGATCCACAAAAAACGTGGATTATCGGCGATAGTCCGGCCGATCTCTATTGTGCCCGGGCCGGCGGTCTGCGCTGCCTGCTGGTCGGCACCGGCTGGCATCAGAAAGATGAACTGCTCGCTCTTGACCCGGATGCCTGGCTGGATAATCTCGGCGACCTGCCCGAGGTCAGCCGGATACTGGAACTTGAATTCTGATTTTGAATAATCCATTGATTTGATTAGTTTTTCCCATTCGTTTTTTCCGGATTCCGACCATATACTTTAGCCAGAAAAGGAGTGAACATGCTAAAGAAACACCCCAGTGGACTGATGGTACTTTTTTTTACAGAGATGTGGGAGCGCTTCGGCTTCTACCTTCTGCTTGGCATTTTTTCCCTGTACATGATTGCAGGGAATGGCGAGAAATTCCCCGGGCTTGGCTTCAGTGAAAGCTATGCTGCTGATATTTACGGTTCTTATCTGGCACTCGTTTACCTGACCCCGTTTTTCGGCGGGATGCTGGCAGACCGGCTGCTCGGTTACCGCAAATCCATTTATATTGGTGGTTTTCTGATGGGCTTGGGTTATCTCGGACTGGCCATACCGACCATGACTTTTTTCTACCTTTCCCTGTTCCTGATCATCCTTGGCAACGGATTATTCAAGCCAAATATCTCGGTACTGGTTGGAAAATTGTACGAAACCGAAGAACACAAACACTTAAAAGACTCAGGTTTTAATATTTTTTACATGGGTATTAACCTTGGTGCTTTTGCCTGTAATTTTGTAGCTGCCTATCTGCGTATAAAATACGGCTGGGGTTGGGCTTTTGCCGCTGCCGGGATCGGTATGTTTCTTGGCTTGATCTGGTTTTTTATCGGTAACCTGCGCACACCGAACCTGAAAGCGGTTGATAAAATTTCTCCGCCCCGGCCGGATGATATGCCGGTCAGCCAGATCGTGCTTAAACTCTTTCTGCCGATTGTTGTTTTTGCATCCATCGGCTGGCTGATCCCGGATAATGTCTTCGGCTCTGATTCGACCGATGCCTTTATCATGCTCAGCCTTCCGGTTATTTACTTTTACCTCAATATCTGGCGCAAAGCAGATAAAGAGGAAAAAGAACCTATTGCCGCTCTGCTTTCAGTTTTTGCCGTGGTCATTATTTTCTGGGCCATATTCCATCAGAACGGTTCAGCCTTAACCTACTGGGCCAAGAATTACACCGACCGTGAAGCCGGTCCGGCGATGGTAAAAGTGCTTTCCGGCGCCGGAATGGTGGAAGAAGTCTCCACTGTACCGCGCAGTGTGACCGTAACTGGTCCTCATGGCGAAGCCCTGGAAACGAAAATGGGGCCGAGCTATTATTTTGATAATTATAAAAATGAACTGCCGACCGGTGTAACCGAAAAACCGGATGATGTGCAGCAGTCCGACTGGGATCAGTTAGTGGAAGGAGATCGCGGCAATTACGGGATTCTGCAGCTTTGGCCGACCGAGTTGCAGGCTTCGATTAACCCCTTCTTTATCATTATTTTCACCCCGCTGGTGGTCAGTTTTTTCAACTTCCTGCGCAAGCAGAAAAAAGAACCGACCACACCGACCAAGATCGGCTTCGGTTTGCTGATCACCGCCCTGTCGATGCTGGTGATGGTTGTGGCGGCCGTGGTTTCCGGCAACGGCACATCAAAGGCTTCGACCGCCTGGCTTTTTGGTGTGTATAGCGTCATTACCGTCGGCGAGCTTTTCCTCAGTCCGATGGGACTATCCTTTGTCTCTAAACTCAGCCCGAAACGGATTGCCGCGCTGATGATGGGCGGCTGGTTTCTGTCCACTTCGATCGGCAATAAACTGTCTGGTGTGCTGTCCGGTTTGTGGACCTCATTTGACAACAAGGCCTGGTTCTTTGTAACCAATATGGGTTTAACCATGATTGCCGTGGTCGGCATTTTTATTATGCTGCCCTGGCTGCGCCGGGTGGTGGATAATCACCATTCCAGCCAATGATAGAATTTTAAAGTAAAAAAGCCGGGTTACCCGGCTTTTTTTATTATTACTTTTCCTTCCTTATCAATTTTGAACTTCAAATCCGCGCCGTAGCGGCAAAATCATCTTTACGACTTGTAAATGAAAAGCAATTCGATTACAAAGAATTTTTAACAGGATA
>DYOS01000187.1 GCA_020720405.1 Caldithrix sp.
GGAAGGTTAACGGCGAAGTCACCATATCGGTAGCCATGTAAAGTGCCCCGAGCATAATGCCGCCGCTGAACAAATGGAACAACGGTGCGGCGTATTTTTGCGGATCGATCCCGTAAAAAATTCCGGAGAAAATAAGGACGGTACCGATAAAGGTCAGCGGGATTTCCCAGGTAATGTATTTTTTATAAAACAGGTACAGGCTGCCCAAAACCAGAGCAGCGGCCGATATTTCACCGAGTGATCCGCTAATCTGCCCCAGAGCCAGGTCGGACAGGGAGGTTCCGCTCAGCGCACCGGGTCCGCCTGTTTTCAACAAACCAAGCGGCGTGGCACCGGTTGCAGCATCAATTCCGCCATGTGCAACCGGCCACAAGGTCATTTCCACCGGGAAGGAAATGAGCAGAAAAACACGGGCCACCAGCGCCGGGTTAAAAATATTCTGACCCAGTCCACCAAAAACATGTTTGGTCAACCCGATGGCAATCAGGGCACCGATAAAAATCAACCACCACGGGGCACTGGCCGGCAGATTCATGGCCAGCAGGATGCCGGTCAGCAAACTGCTGCCGTCCCAGGCATCGACCCGGTATTTTACAAAACGGCCAATCAGGGCCTCGATAAGCAGACAGAACAGGGCAGAAAAAACGATAACCCGCAGAGCCGGCCAGCCGAATACCCAGACCCCGACAGCCAGCGCCGGAATAAGGCTGAGGCTGACCGAATACATGATCCGCCGGGTAGTATCAACCGCATTCATCTGCGGCGACGAGTCAACAATTAACAAACGATTTACTTCCATTTTAATTCATTTCTCTTTTAACCATGGATTTACCAAGACGCAGCCAGTGCGCCAGGCGGCGGTCGGCCGGACAACTGAAGGCACAACTTCCGCATTCGATACAATCAAGGATGCCGCTGAAATCATCTTTGTTAATCTGATTAGACCGGATGCTCTCTGCATATTGGGCTACCGGCAGTCCCATCGGGCACGATTCGATACAATTGCCGCAACGGATGCAGGCGTTTTCATGGCGGCTGACATATGCTTTTTCATCAAAAAACAGGATGGCTGATGTGGTTTTAGTCACCGGAGATTCAAGGGAAAATATAGTTTTGCCCATCATAGGTCCGCCGTTCAAAACCATTTTGACCCGCCCGGGATCGATCCCGAAACTATCCATCAGGTAGCTGACCGCTGTCCCGACCGGAACAACGATATTGCCCGGTGCCTCAACGATGTTTCCGGAAATGGTAACAACCCGTTCCATCAGCGGCCGGCCGAAATAAATAGCATCGTGAATAGCCAGCACGGTAGCCACATTCTGCACAATCACCCCGACATCCATGGGCAGACCTTTGGACGGCACTTCGCGCTTGAGTATGGCTTTAATAAGCTGTTTTTCCCCGCCCTGCGGATATTTGACCTGCAGGTCCGAGATAAAAATATTTTTAAACGGCTGGGCGGCTGAACGCATTTTTGCGCTGGCGTCCGGTTTGTTTTGTTCGATGCCGATGTAGACGGGAATCTGCCCAAAGATGCGCTGCAGGAGGCGAATGCCTTTTATAATTTCCTCAGATTTTTCGAGCATGACCCGGTGGTCGGAGGTGATGAATGGTTCGCACTCGGCACCATTGATAATCAGCGCATCAATCCGTTTCTCCTGTGGTGGTGTCAGTTTCACATGGGTTGGAAACCCAGCCCCGCCCATACCGACAATACCGCTTTCGGCAATCCGCTGGCGGATTTCCCCGGCCGGAATATTTTCCGGATCGTTTGCTGCAGTCAGGTCTCCGGCAATGATTCTTGCATAATCCTGTCCCGTCTGCTTCGGTTTGAGCAGAATGCACTGATCAATCTTTCCGCTGAGCTGCGGGAATTTCATAATCTTCTCAACCACACCATCCAGCGGCGCATGCACATTGGATGAAATAAACCCGGTGGCTTTGGCCAGGAGCATGCCGCGGCTGACTTCATCCCGTTTATTGACCAGAATTTCACAGGGTTGACCAATATGCTGATTGACGGGGATAAGCAGTTTTTCAGGAACCTTGGCATAACTAAGCGGAATCTGCGCCGAGTGTTTTTCCTGCGGCGGATGAATACCGCCCATGCGAAATGTATTAAGCATCGTACACCTTTCCTAAATCAAGAATGGCATTTGTCGGACAAACATCAACACAGGCGCCACAGTTATTACATTTTTCATAATCAATTTTTGCCAGAAAACCATCGATGCTAATGGCATCGTAAGTACAGGCTTTCTGGCATTTCATACAGGCGATACAGGCCGAGATACAGGCATTTTTTGCCTCAACCCCTTTGTCCGTGTTATGGCAGGTTACCGTGATCCGCTTATGCAGCGGACGCAGATGCAGAATATTTTTGGGACAGGTATCGATACACAATCCGCAGCCGGTGCAAAATTTCTCATCGATCTGCACAATGCCATCACGGATTTCCATGGCTCCGAATGGACAGGCGGCGACACAGGAACCCAGCCCGAGACAGGAAAAGGCACAGGCTTTGGAAGAATCGGCGACCAGCATAAACGCCCAGCAATCGGTGATACCACGGTAATCCATAATCTCCGCAGTTTTATCATGTGTACCCTGACACATCAGGGAAGCAACCCGTTTTTCGGTGTTGTTTGCTTCAATACCAAGAATCCGGGCAATCCGGGACATGCTTTCGGCATCGGCTACAGGACAGGTAATATCCAGGCTGATTTCCTGCACAACGTGTTCGGCATAGTTGGCACAACCGGCAAAACCACAACCGCCGCAATTGGCACCGGGCAGGTATCCGCCGATCTCCCCGATCCGCGGATCCTCCTGGACATAAAATTTCTGCGCCGCAAAATAAAGACCGGTCGATGAAACAAGAGCAAATCCGCCGAGGATTAATCCGGGTATCAGTAATTCAGTCATAAAAGCCTCATTTGATCTTTTCAATTATAATTTCAGACTGTCCGTGGAATTTCCTGCTGAGCAGATAAACCAAAAACAGTCCGCAGAGCAGACCGCCAAGAGCGAACAGGATCTGATAAATTTCTGGCAATGCCGGAGCAGATTGATTCTGCACGAAAAGGCAACCAAAGACAAAAATTAAAGGCAATAAATAAAGCAGGATACTGTCGCGGGTGATCTTCTGATAGGTCAGCCGGATAGTATCACCCGTGTTGAGAACTTCGGTTGCGCCCATCACGGGTAATGGCAGCCGGACCTGTTTCTCGTGACAGAATCCGTGCAAACCGCAACTGTGACAGGCACCATCATCCTCAAGAGAAACTAGAAGACCTTCGCTATCGATATTTTTTATGTGACCGTTGATCTGTATTGACATTTGAACTCCGCCGCCTGCTTTGGCAAATGCCATACCACCAGATGACTTACAAAGCGAAGGCGAAACGACAACCCTTCGGCATATTTTTGAGGCATTCTCATAGCTGTAATTTCGAAGGATTTGGAATACTTTGTGATTTAATTCTCATAATTTAAAAATAGTGGCTGCTGACCGGATAAAAATATCCAGTCTTTCATAAACAAATTTTGTAGTCAGAAATGGCCAGACCAAAGAAAAATCTTCGGTAACTGGTTATTGAGCCCGGGAAAAGGTTTACCTTCAATTTCCGCGGATTGTCATCAGCAAGGCATTGAATACACGGTTCTTTTCTTGAATTTATCTTTGGGTCGGGT
>DYOS01000004.1:0-1462 GCA_020720405.1 Caldithrix sp.
ACAAATTCCTTTCTTCATCTTATTTCTTTTCCATCTTTTCAGCCGCAGCTGTATATTTCTGCAATCACTGTTCACCCGGAGGAAGAATGTTCAAAACTTCTGTATATACCAGCCGCCGCAACACCCTGGCCAAAAAACTGGAAACAGGTATTGCTGTCTTCTTTAGCAATGAAGAAAGTCCAATGAATTACGCTGCCAATACCTTCCATTACCGTCAGGACAGCACTTTCCTATATTATTTCGGTCTTAAACAGACCAACCTGGCTGCAGTTATCGATGCCGATATCGACCAGGAAATCATTTTCGGTGATGAACTCTCCATCGACGACATTATCTGGATGGGTTCGTCAAAAACCCTGAAAATACGCTGCAGCGAGAGCGGCATCAGCGAGGTTAAACCCATGGCCGAGCTTTTCACCTATCTGAAGCAGGCCCAGGCTGCCGGCCGGACTATCCATTTTTTACCACCCTACCGGGAGGAGCACCGCCGGAATCTCTGGCAATTACTTGGTATAGCACCAGAATTTCAGAATCGCTATGCTTCAGAAAAACTGATCGAAGTCATTGTCGAGCAGCGCTCAATTAAAGGCGCCGAGGAAATTCAGCAGTTGCAGGAGGCCCATGAGATCACCCGGCAGATGCACCTGGCCGCCATGCAGCTGACCCGCCCCGGTTTGTATGAGCGGGAAATTTCCGGCACCATGGAAGGCATCGCCCTGGCGGCCGGTGGTATGGTTTCCTTTCCGCCCATCGTTTCCGTAAACGGACAAATTTTACACAATCATTTTCACGGCAATAAAATGAACAGCGGCGATCTGCTGGTAGTGGACGCCGGCGCCGAAAATGATTTCGGTTACGCCGGCGATATTACCCGCACCCTGCCGGTCGGCGGAAAGTTCAGCAGCCGGCAGCGCGACATATATGATATCGTTTTAGCCGCCCAGACCGCAGCCATCGGTGCCATCAAACCCGGGGTGTTTTTTAAAGAAGTGCACCTGCTTGCAGCCCGGACTATCAGCGACGGGCTAAAAAATATCGGCCTGATGAAAGGTGATGTGGATGAGGCTGTCGAGCTGGGTGTTCACGCCCTGTTTTTCCCGCATGGTCTGGGCCACATGCTTGGTCTGGATGTGCATGATATGGAAAATCTGGGTGAACGCTATGTCGGTTACAGCCCGGAGATGGAACGATCGGGTCAGTTTGGACTGGCCTATCTCCGCCTGGCCCGCGAGCTGCGTGAAGGATTTGTACTGACCGTTGAGCCGGGCATTTATTTTATACCGGAACTGATCGGAAAATGGCAGAGTGAAAATAAATTTTCCGGGTTTATAAATTATGAACAGGTTTTGAAGTATGAAGATTTCGGCGGCATACGCATTGAAGATGATGTGATCGTCCGGGCAGCCGGGGCTGAAATTCTGGGTCAGCCAATCCCGAAAACCGCTGCCGAAGTAGAAGCGGT
>DYOS01000004.1:1562-10869 GCA_020720405.1 Caldithrix sp.
AAAAACTACCTGCTCCGTTTGCTTTCCATTACCGGGTTCACCCTGGCCCTGCTTTTTCATGTCTTATCCGCCGCAGAAATCTACCGCGCCGGATTTTACACCATCGGCCTGCTGACCACCGGCATGATTCTCATCTGGCTTATAGCCAGCCGGCAAATGAGGCTGAACCGGGACATGGATCAGGAGACCAACCCCCTGCGCATTATATTTAGTCAGGCCCCGGACTGGTGGCGTTACCTGGCCGGGTTTTTTACTTTTTATGCCCTGCTCAATTTTTTTATCAGCATCGGGTACAGCCACAGCCAGACTTGGATTGAAAGCGATCCATCCTTTACCAAAATCAGGGCCATCTCAGCGCTTTGGATGCTTTTTTACATTTTAGGCTGCATCCTAAGCTACTCAGTTAACCCAACAACTTCGGATGAAAATGAAGCCTGACCTGGTTTCCCGTCAGCCAACCCTGCAGGAATCTATTTTTTCGGTCATGACCCGTCTGGCTTTGAACCATAATGCCATAAACCTGGCCCAGGGTTTTCCCGATTTTGATGTACCGGCAGAACTGGTTGAGATGGTCCACCGCTATATGCGGGAAGGCCATAACCAGTATGCACCAATGCCTGGTGTGGCTGCTCTGCGCCGCGCAGTTGCCGATAAAATTTTCCGGGAACACGGCCGGATCTACGATCCGGAAACCGACCTGACCATCACTGCCGGGGCCACCGAAGCGCTCTTTGCGGCTATACTTGCCGCGGTTCAAACCGGTGATGAAGTACTTGTTTTTGAGCCCTGGTACGACGCTTATATCCCGGCTATTGGCTATGCCGGCGGCACCGCCCGAACCATCACCCTGCACCCGCCCAAATTTGAAATTGACTGGTCCGAAGTTCACAAAAAAATAACACCTAAAACCCGGATGATCATTCTGAATTCACCGCATAACCCAACCGGGCGGATGCTGACCGCATCTGACCTGGACGCTTTGACCGAAATAACCGCCGATTCACAAATTCTGCTGCTCAGCGATGAAGTTTACGAACATATAATTTTTGACGGCCGCTCCCACCTGAGCCTGGCCGGACGCCCGGAGCTGGCTGAACGGAGTTTTGTGATCAGCTCCTTTGGCAAAACCTTTCATGCCACGGGATGGAAAACCGGGTATTGTGCCGCTCCGGCGGAAATGACGCTTGAATTGCGTAAAGCACATCAGTTTATCACCTATGCCGTCAATACACCTGTTCAATATATGTATGCCGGGGCGCTGAAAAATACCGGTTGGTTCGCCAGTCTGCCCGGTTTTTATCAGCAAAAACGGGACTTTTTCCGCGATTTAATGAAGACGTCGCGCTTCCGGTTGCTGCCGGTCGAAGGCAGTTATTTTCAGTTGGCCGATTATAGTGATATATCTGATGACTCCGATATGGAATTTTGCCGCCGTCTGACCATTGAAACCGGTGTTGCCGCCATACCAACCTCCGCATTTTATATGCAGAATCCCGGTCAACGACTGATCCGTTTCTGTTTTGCCAAGAAAGAAGAGACTCTGCAGCGGGCCGCGGAGAAATTATGCAGGATCTGACTCTGAGCCTGGTTCAGGCCGATCTGATCTGGGAAAACCCCGCCGCCAACCGGGAAAAATTTGAAACGCTGTTCACCAATATTCCTGAGCAAAGCCGGCTGATCATTTTACCGGAGATGTTTTCGACCGGTTTTTCCATGCAGGCTGAGGCCTTGGCCGAAACCGAAAGCGGGACAACCAGGCAGTGGCTTTCTGAAAAATCAGTACAATTAAATAAGGCACTGTGCACCAGTTTGATCATTCAGGAAAACGCCCGCTATTATAACCGGCTCTATTTTGTTAAACCCAATGGAAGTATACGACACTATGACAAACGCCACCTGTTCCGCATGGCCGGCGAAGACCGGATATACTCAGCCGGAAGCTCCCTGCTGACAACCAGTCTGGATGATTGGAAAATCCGTCCGCTGATCTGTTACGACCTGCGTTTCCCGGTTTGGTCGCGTAATACCGGATTGGAATTTGACCTGCTGATCTATATCGCCAACTGGCCGGAACGACGTATCCTGCACTGGCAGCAATTATTGATTGCCCGGGCCATTGAGAATCAATGTTATGTGGTCGGAGTGAACCGGACAGGCATTGACGGAACCGGCATCCATTACACGGGCAGTTCCATGGCTGTCGATCCGCTCGGAAGGGTACTAGCCCAGGCCGGGGCAAATGAGGAAGTTCTGACGGTTCGCCTTAATGCTGAAATGATGCTTGATTACCGGCAGAAATTCCCGGCCTGGCAGGATGCCGACCGCTTCACTGTGCTATAATCTTCAAAGGACATTGACAGGATAACAGGATAAAGCGGATAAATGATGTGCAATGCATGGAGCAGAAAGCAGTGAAACCACGATAAATTTTTTCAGGTCGGGCCACCCATACCGTCATCCCGCCTGGCCAGCAAAAAAGGTCATGCCGAACCTGGTTCGGCATCTAAAACAAATGCCGAACCAGGAATGAGATAGCGAAACGAGTTCGGCATGGGCGGGATCAGGGTGACCTATCGATGTCCATCTGTGGCTGAACTAAAATTGTCATTCCGAACGGCGAAGCCGGAGGAATCTCAGAAATAGAGATTGCCACGCTCATATTTCGCTCACCATGACAACGCTTAGTGAATGGGTTCTTCAATTCCCGGTTCCCAATACCCTTCGGTGCTATCGATGGACAAAAGGTTTATCAATTCCTGTTTTATCATTAAAAGATTATCTGTAACCCGACCACCCCAGACCAAACTGTATCTGTGTCGAGCGGGCCGGACTCTCCGAAAAAAGATGAGAATCGGATAAAGTAAAAGTCAGATCGACCGGACCAACCTGCCTGTTCAGGCCAAGGGTTAACGCATAACGTTCCCAAACCGGGGCCGAACCACCATGCCCAAGCCAGGGGAAAGCACCCTGAGAAGCTACTCCGCCCAGAATCTGCACTTTGTCATTCCAGCGGTACAACAATCTGCCGGATAGTTCTGCCAGATCGGTTTGTTCTTCAAAGGGTTTGGAGCGGATGAGCGCAGCAGATAAGGTATAACGCATTTCGGGATTAACCTGGTGCGACAGACCAGCAAAATATTTCTCCGGCTGGTAAAAAAGATAGGAGGTTTCATAGGAATTCCCCACAAAAACCAGGTCGTGAATAATATACGGTACCTCACGCGACAACCCTGTATGATAGAGAACCGTCAGAGTTACCTCAGGTTCAGGCTGATAATCCAGGGCGTAAGTATAAGACCAATCCGATGTGTGTAAATCAAATTCTGTAGAAAATATCTTTTCGAAATATTGGTAAAATTCATGGTTGATTTCTATTCCAAACCGGAATTTATTAAAAGCAGGAATCATACGGCCTAAAGCCAGAGCTCCGCTAAAACTAAGCACATCGACTCTTTGCCTTTTCTCGGCCTGGATCGTCTCTTCAGTTCCATCCAGACTAGTAAATAGAATATCGCCATATAAATATTCCATGTTATAGCAGGAATTATAAGACAGACCCAAACCAAATCCACCCCCACCCCAGGCTACACCACCAGATAAAGGCAGCCATTGACTATACCGTTGCACATCCAGATCAAATTGATCTGATAAGTGCATGGCCGTTTCATATTCCCAGTTTACACCAGCCAGCCAACCGGCATTCATTTCCGCCAGGGCAGCCGGGTTGATTTCATAAAACGATGTGCCCTCAAGACTGGCAAAATCGGTGAAGCCCTGTCCATGATATCCACTGAAGGGTGTTCCCTGTCTGGCCCACGGTTGATAATTATTAGCATTTATCCGGTCAGCATCTCCGGCCTGCAAAACAGACATAAAAAGCAGAATGATGATGGTACAACTTAAAGATAAATCCAAGATTCGATTCACGAAAACCTCCAGAGATTAAGGAGAATTTAATTGCGGGTTTAATTTACGATAATAATCCGAAACTTAACAAGAGACTTAAGGAAAATCTGGAACGAACGACCCCAATAGTAAGAACAAATAGAAAGGATGAGGCATGGACGTTCGTTTAAATTCCGATGTCACACAGGTTGCTGCCCAGCAGCAGACCCGACCGGAGAAACAGGCGCCGGTCGCACCAAAAATTAAAAGCAGTGAAAAAGACAGCTTTGCCCACGCCGAAGAGGTTAACAGCGGGGTTTATGACAGCAAGGGCAAAGTACAGGAATCCGGTGAAAAGGTGCATACCGCTCAGGTTACACTGCACCAGATTCGCAGCCAGATTCAGGATCAGGTGGAAAATTACCTGAGCCGGCTGATCGACGGTGGAAGCAATGACAAGCTGGTTGGTCAGGCCCAAAGTGATTTAAAGAATTATTTTCAGGAAAACCCGGATGCACTCGATGAGATTGCCCAGGGAAGAATCCCTGAATACTGGAATGCTGCCAACACTGCCACCCGTTTATTCAATATTCTGCTGGCTGGTTACAATGAATCCATCAGCCGCGAGACTTTTTACGAAAAAGCCATGGCCCTGACCGACCAGGCTTATGGTGAAGTCCACACGCTGATTGGTCATGATTTCCCTGATCTGGTGCTCAAAACCCGCAGCGTATTGGAAGATGCATTGAAACAGTTTAAAGACGGCGCTGATCCGGGACAGATTGTCTTCGGTGTTGAGTAAAATTTATAAAGTCACCTGCTGCGACCGGTGACTTTATAATATTCTTCGCCACAATGAGACTTCAGTTCCTGGCAAAGATCATCCTATCCGCTAAAAATCAGGCTATTGCAAATTTCATCACCTTTGGATGAACAAGATTTTCAAAATCCTTGTAATCTAATTTTACCAGTTCGGAATGACTACCAGCATTAAAGGCAATTTCCTGGTCTTCCGTCAGTTTTCCTGCCACGAATACTTCCATCCCGTACAGATTGCCAAAGGGCGGCATGGCTCCGGTTTCACAATCCGGGAATAAGTATTTGAATTCTTCTTCACTGGCCAGTTCAACAGTATGGCTGCCGGTCAGCCTTCTCAATTTTTTCAAATCTACCAGTTCCGAGGCCGGCAATACGGCCATGGCCATTTTTCCATCCATTTTGATCATGACCGATTTGGCCATTTCCTTTCCGGAGATATGGCTGCGGGCGGCGATCTGCTGGGCGCTGAAAGCCGGTGAATGCTGGATGACCACGTACTTGACATGGTTTTCATCCAGAAAATGTTTGAGTTTTGGAACAAGCATAAATCCTCCTGCAATTAATGGATAAAATTTTCATGGCTTAAAACGGCTTGGTCGCAGGCAGGAAGGAGATTGCGGCAGAAAAACGAACCAGCCTGATGCAGATTACGCTTCAGATTTCCGGGTAGCCGAAAAACGTGCTCGACGTTTTAACTGAATGCACCGCTAAGTTAAAAGCTGATCTGGCTATTGCAACAGAAAAGTAATATTCATGCCCTGTACTGAAATAGACTATTCCACTGGTAAAATAAAATATATATTGACAATGCAAACCCTGTTTTGTAAGTATTGCACCCTGATTCAGGCGAAACCGGTCTGAATTGTTATTTAAAAAAACGGATAAGGAGGAGGTGAGGCCTATGAAAACCTGAAATAACCAACTGGGCAGAAAATCATTTTCCGGATTACCGGTTTTCGATTATTACTGCACACCTGAATTCATCACAGAATACAGCATTTAAATTTGTTTTAATCCCACTCCGCTTTTCACTTCATTTAAAAATCCGCTCAGTTAAAAAAAATGCAGCTCCGGCTGCTTAACCAAAAACATTAACTATGGGGGATTTATGTTGACCAACATGCAAGTACCAAACACCATTGGCGTTCAAACCAATGTTATCCCGATGAACCTGACCACCTCGGTCATCGATGAGACGGCGCGTGGTATTGCTTTGTTTTACAAAGACAAACATTTCGTCTGCCAAACTTTTTTTACACAACCGGTACTGGGCGAGATCAATCTTGTTGAAGGCCTGGAAACCCGGGCCGATGTCCACATCCGCTCCATACAACTGATCGGTCCGAACGTGTTTCATGTACCACTCCTGGGCACGGAAACAAAAGTCCGTGAAATGTGCCGGGATGTGGCTTTTTACGAATTGCTGCGCGGTATCCGGACAACCCTGACCAAAGATATTCGTTCCCGCCGTTATCTTGAACTGAATACAACCGGAGAAACCTGGAATTGCCTGGTTTCAGTGGACAAAATGAAATTCCATATTCTGAATAATGTCTGGCTCAACAAAAAAATGACTTCGATTACCAATATTATTCTGCTCGGTGACCGTCTGCTTGGACTGACCACAGACCATAAGGTAGTTATGGGACAAATCCGCACCGAACTGATCGAATCCGATCATACCGATCTCAAAGTCGAACTGATGGAAACGATCAATAAACTGGGCCGGATTTCACTGTTAACCAAGGCACCGAATTCTGACGATAACTTCCTGATCACCGTTGAGAATACGATTTACCAGTTCAACATCCGCGGTGAAATGCTTCATTTCAATACCCTCGATGAGAAGGTCAAACAGATCAATTCGATTACCTTTAACCACACCCGGAGCATCATGGCTACCAGCAACGGACTTTATGAAATGGATGTTACCGAGATGCCAAATATGGTCCGTGCAACCAGTCTGCCCCGCCAGATCATCAATCCGCATCTCAACGATAACTTCCGCCTGGCTTTGTATGTCGACGATCCCTATATCCTCGGGATTGAACCAGGATTAGGAATTTTTGCCAAGAATGATAAAGAGGAAGTCCTGTTCTTCTGATCCGTTCGGCCAAGCTGTCCCTGAATATAAAGGGACAGCTTACTCCTGCTTGTTCATTTTTTTCCCAATCAGATGATCCAGACTGAATTTGCCGGCTCCATTGATCAGAAGGCTAAACAGCATGGCCAGATAATACAATGGAATTTCAAAACCATTGTTTCCCGCTTCAAATCCATTACCCCAATGCACCGTGCTGATGGCGACGATCATGACCACGATCAGCGGAACACTGATCAGGCGCGTCGCAAATCCAAATAATAGAAATACAAAACCTGTCAACTCTGTAATGGTTGCCAGGTAGGCATTCAAAGTCGGAAATACAAAATTCATACTGGCAAACCACTCGGCAACTCCATCGATATTGCGGACTTTATTCATGGCAGTTATATAAAAACCATAGGATAATAAAAACCTGAACAACAACGGGGTTAAATCTGAAATCCTGGTTAGGAATTTTACAAAGGCATTAAAAAGTCTGATCATACTGTTCTCCATGCTAATAATTTTAGTTTTAGTCGGAGGTAAAGATTAAAACTTACTTTTAATATTTTTGGATCTGCAGTCACAGGGATCTGGCCAATTGACAAAGGAACGAAACGAATAATCAGTTTCAAAATTATGTAAAGACCGGTCAGGTTCAGAAAGGCAGGAATAAATTATTTTTCGAAAATGAAGGTAATAAGGCGAGGTATTTCATTCTGATCCGGATCGAACCACTCGGGAAGTTGCCCAAGACAAGAGCCGGAAGATTTTCGGATATGGAGGCAAGAAAGCCGGTATTTTTCCCGCTGCCGCAACCTAATTCGATAGTCTGCCCAAATCTCCGGCCGCCAGGTAAATCCCGTATGGCCCTGTTTTCCAGATCCCTGGTTTTATTCTGCACCGAGTCATACGTTTCTGCCCACAAATTATAACCGTCAGAAACATTCAAGCTCAATCTGCTCCGGCTGAGGATTCATTCTCAAGAGTAGATTTGATTTTCTCCTTTGCTTCATCGCCCAGTTGATAACCGGTTTCATCAGAAAGCCTGGAGACCAGGTTGGTGATCTGGACAAGCTGATCACGGTAACGACGGCAGGCCGAACAAGTTATGAGGTGAATCCGGATACGGATTTTATCCGGGCAGGACACCGGGTGATCCAATGATTCCGATATTTTTGCGGTGATATCCTGACAAGTCGGAGTCATTTTCATCATCACCCGCATGGCATAATTCATTTTTGGTGGTTCGGTTTTCACATTTTACCTGTCATATAACGTTCAAGACATTGCCGCAGTCGGGCTCTAGCCCGGTGCAGCATCACCCACAGATTAGACGTAGATATTTCGAACTCTTTACAAATCTCCTCGCTGTCAGCTTCATCCACTTCTTTCCGGGTAAACAAAGCTGCCAGCCGTCCGGGCAAAGCGGCAATACAAAGACCGATCATGCGCTGTAGTTCGGACTGCTCCAGTTCGGTACCCGGAAGTTCGGACCAATCCGCCGGACCTTCACCGGCAATCCAATGACCGGCGGCATCACCTTCATTATGGAAATGGTCAACCGGTCTGAGTTCTTCATTCAGTTCCTCTGAATCCGGCCCGACAAATTTTGCCGAACGCCGGTAATGATCGACAATTTTCCTGCGCAGAATGCCAATCAACCAGGTTTTTAAACTGGATTCACCTTTAAAATTCTCAATACCGCGCAGCGCTGCCAGAAAGGTTTCCTGAACCAGGTCTTCAGCCAGTTCCCTGCCCCGGACCCGCAACATGGCGTAGCTGAACAGGGCATCACCGTATTCATCTACCCAGTTTGAATAATCACGCTTTGCAATTTGATTCACCGGCAAACCTCACTTAATTGGTCAGCAGCCATTCAACCCCGGCCCGCACCCGGCGGAATTGTTCCGGGTAACCCTGGATAAGTTCAAATTCATCCGCCAGAGGATTGGTTACTTCAAAGAAAAAGCGGGCTGTTTTGACCCGGGCAATACCTTTAAAAAATGGAAAAGCAAAAGCTTTTTCCCGACCATCCAGAAGATAGAATCGTTCCATAACCGGTTCATAGCGCATCCGGGTATGCTCGCCGTAAAACTGATAACCGGCACTGAGAATAACATCCATTTTTTGTTTGAACCAGTGTCCATGATAACTTAACCCGGTCCAGCCGAAGGCCGCAGGCCCAATCGTTTTGTCTGAAAATGTATATCGGCCGCGGCCGGTAAAAATAAGTGACGGTAATAGATTTTTCTGAAGTGAGAATGAAAGCGTGGCCCAGTTTCTGTCCCCGCTGTTTTCATAGGTCAACGGCCCAGGATGATCGAACGGCAATTCTGAATCGGTCAGGCTCTGATCGTACATCGGGCTAAATCCCGCCGGATTGATTTCATCGTTCAGCGAACCGATGTCCAGTCCGGCTGAATACTGCAGAGATTTTTCCGGCAAGGAAGCCAGTTGTATTCCGCTGCGCTGAATAAACTCGGGTTTTAAACCGGAATTTCCGGCATAGCCGGGATA
>DYOS01000004.1:10969-49429 GCA_020720405.1 Caldithrix sp.
TTCGTAGTGCCATAAATCTGTATTTGCAAAGCGCGCCAGATAGGCCTGATATGAATCAAAACGGTTGGCCAGACGGAAAATAGCAGCCGATCTGCTGCCCGATTCATCCTGGGTCAAGCCAAACCCGGCCTTCCAGCCGTTGCTATCCGCTGCAGCGGGATGATATTCAACAAAATAATCGTCACGTTTGTCAAACTGCCGGAAATAGCTAAGCGGAACATAGCCAAAAGTATTGCTTTTGCTGCGCCCGAGATTAACCCAAACCTTTGAATGCGCACCATTTTTATGCAGGTAAAGTGCCGAAAGCCTGAATTGCACAACCTGCGCTGCGCTGTAGCCGCCGGTTACATAACCGCTGTAATAATTGTTTTGGCCGCCCAGCCGCAAGCGGAATTTTTCCGTCCACCGTTTTTCAAACTGAATATCAAGCTGACCGTGCCCGAAATCACCTTCCAGAAAGCGGATTCTGGTTTCTGTTTGCGGCCGGGCTGAACTATCAACGGCAAAGGGTGTGAACCGAATTTGCGGAAAGAGGGGCAGAACTAAAATATCAGAAATTTCTTCCGCGGCCAGCAGGTTGCTGTTCACCCAGCCCGAAAGCGGATTCTCCAACCTCAATTCGCCAAGCGACAGATCGGTTTGATGGGGATACAGATTGATCAGAGCCAGAGTTTGAGGATGAACGGCATCAAAAAATGTGAAAAGCTGTAAACCCGTCATTTTCTCAGCGGCTTCGCCCAAGCTGGAGAAAACGTATAAATCATACTCCGCTTGAGAGATGAACACCAGGTGTTCAGCTTCCGCCCCATGCTGATAAGTACGGACAGCCGAAGTATCCTGGGCGGAAATCAGTTTGAGTAAGATAAATATAATGAAAAACTTATTTTTAAATCTATTCATGAAGGGTTTGTCAGTTCCATTCGTCTGTTGATAAAATATAGCGATTTTTTTATTTTGAAACGAAATTTTTAAATCGCACTCTGCGCTTTGCCAAAATTAAACAACCATTAACTGTGGAGGAATATCATGGCTTACATCATCACCGAGCCGTGTGTGGGTGTTTGTGATACTGCCTGTGTTGAAGTCTGTCCGGTCGATTGTTTTTATCCGGCCGAAGGTTATAGTTTTGAAACTGAAGAAGGAAAAGAAAAGCTGCGGGCAGACGGCAAGCAACTTTACATTCACCCTGAAGAATGTATCGATTGCGGCGCCTGCGAACCGGAATGTCCGGTTGAAGCCATTTTCCCGGAAGATGAAGTCCCCGAAGACCAGCAGGAATTTATCGCTAAAAACTACGAGCGCTTTGGCCTGAAACATTGATCCTGTTTCGTGGTTTCAACTTAGCCCCCGCCTCAAGCTTTAGAACAAAAAAAGCCCGGTACTTTCCGGGCTTTTTCTTATTATCCGGGCTCAGAGATAAACATTTTTTTACTCAGACCTAACCTGCTTAATTCCTGAATTTGGGCTAAAGCCCAGGGGAGAAGATATTCTTTAGCCCCAATCCCGCATGACAGGGTTACAGTTTAAATTGATTTTGCAGCTGCAGAAGGGCGGGAATGGGGTATTTCAAACTCAATGATTTAATTTTATTACTAATCCAGGTACAATCCGCCGCTCGACTTCATCCAAACCGCAATCTGATCTGTCGCCGCACTCAGATCGTTATCAGAAATATCCACTTTCAGGATTTGCAATTTCGACTGTTCAATAAATTTCTCAAAGAATTCCTGCTCCTGGACAAATAGCTGAAGATTGTCATACTGATCCGGTTTACCCGATACTTTTAGCCGCTCAGTCCGGGCCGCCTCGAAGGATTCAGGGCTGCGATACAAAAAAACCAGTCTGAAATTTAAATGTTTCAGCCTTTCTTCGAGCCAGTCAAACTGGTAATGACGGTTCTCATACATGGCCTGATATACCTGGGTTGAAAGATGAAAGCGGTCGATGATCCAAGAATAATACTTTTGCAGTTCAAACAAACGGACCCATGTTTGAAAGGTCTCCATAGCCAAAGCCTCTTCATCCCTGTTAAAATTGATTAGTCCCCGGCCCCAGGGAAAATTGGTAAAAGCGCACCACTCGCCGGAGATAAGCGGCGAATGGTAGCGGTAGCGCCGCGCACCGACTATTTCGGGATGTTCGTTCAGGCGGAAGGCAATTTCTGTTTTGAAGGTCAGGCGGGTCCCTTCAAGAATTATTTTTGGCACCATTTTCAGGGACATAAAACCTCGGTCATAGAATTTGAGGATATCAAACTAAGAAAAGGATGGTTTTTTATCCATAAATAAAAAAGCCGCCTCCGGACGAACCGGAAACGGCTTTGCTTGACAGAACTTTTTATGCCTACTGCATGAGTACCAATTTTTGTGTTTTGCTAAAGGACTCGCTCCTGACCTGCAGAAAATAAATTCCGGATGCTTGTCTTAATCCGGAATCACTGGTTGCATCCCAGGTCAGACTCAGATCACCGGCTGAAGCTTGTCCGGAATAAAGCGTTTTGACCGCCTGGCCCAGGTTATTATAGACGGTGACCGTCAATCGTTTTCCATTGGCCGTGGCCGGGATGGTAAAGCGTATATTGGTGGTCGGGTTAAAGGGATTGGGATAGGCATGATGCAATACAAACTGTCCGGCAAGTGCAGCGGTTTTAACTTCAACAGCCGCATGCGTTGTGCGGGCGCCGTTTATATCCACATCCACGAGACGATACCAGTAGGTTGTTTCCGGCTCAACCTGCTCATCGCTATACTGGTATTTGGTAAAGGAACTGGAATTGCCCTGTCCCTTTAATTCCGGACTGGTTTTGTAGGAAGCGATTTCTTCAAAATTAGTTAAATCTTTCTTTGAGCGTTCAACGATAAATCCAAGATTTTCAATCTCACTCTGTGTTTCCCATTTCAGAGTCACCGAGTTAGCGGCCGGGAAAACGGTCATACCGGTCAATTCAACCGGTAGAGAATTGTCGGTAGTCGCTGAAACAATGGCAAATTCACCAAAATTATTAAAAGCCGCGCTAAGCAAAGTTCCATTGCGATTTGTGTTTGAAGGAATCCAGGGACTTCCCGGACCCGAGCGCCAGGCTAATAATAAACGGTCAGGGTTTTCAACCCCGGAAATACCTGTATAATCCAATGTTAACTGAATTTGGAATCCGCTAAGACCGTCATTTTTGATGATCCAGTATTTATCCGGTGAGACCTTATCGGGTGTTGAGCTCGCACCATTGGGCGCAAAAGCCGAACCGCTGAAGGAATTGGAGGCTGGTCCAGAATCCAGCATATAGGCTGCGATGGCTCCGCCTGTGCCGGGCAGACTATTAAATTCCATCTGCATATCAGCCAGAGGGAAGGAGTATACTTCTTCATCATCGGCTTCAATCTGGGTTGCATAGACAAATTTATCAGCGGGGATATTGGTAAAAGTATTTACCGAATTCGAAGCATCTGGCCAGGTAACGGACAATGAATTGGTTGTTGTAGCATTGCCCAGACCAAAATGAGCCCGAAGAGTGTTGTGGCTGCCACGGCCTGTCTGACCAGATATATCCCTGATCAGTGTTTTTAACTCAGCATTAATTGTTGCCTGAACTTTTACAATTGCTCCAATGGCTGTTTTATTGGCAAAACCGGTAATTCCACCACCTCGGGAAATCACTTCCAGCCAATGGTTTCCAGAGCCGTTATTGTGGTATAGATAATCCCGGCCTTGTCTGCCAACTATTACATCCAGATCACCATCATTATCGATATCCGCATTAGCTGTACTCTCTCCGTACCCGATTAAATTAATATTGCTAATTGTATTTTCTGTGAATACACCTGAACCATTATTAACATAATACCGATTGTGGTAGGGCGTAGAGGAACCAAGATCTCCATTCGTCACGGTAATTATATCTACATCGCCATCATTATCAAAATCACCAGCGGTTGTTCCATTGGTAATATCCAGATCGGTAATAATTCCCCCCACACCAGACGTTACTTCGTTCAAAACACCTGCATCATTTCTGAATAAGTGGTTAACCAGGGGAGAGCCTCCATCAGAAAGACTACAACCAATATACAAGTCTAAATCGCCATCAAGATCATAGTCCAGCCAACTTGGAGATTCACTACGTGAATTGGCACCGCTTGCTAACAAGACAGTGGAAGTATAATTCGTCCCTGTATCCCGCCAAAGAACCGTGTTTGAAGTTACATTCCCCGATACTGTAACTATATCCTGGTCACCGTCTCCATCAAAATCGGCAATTGCAGCACCGGCTCTACCGGAAGTTCCAGTGGAAGTGATATTATTAGTATAAGTTGTAAAAGTACCATCATGGTCATTCGTAAACATGGTAAAAGGACGTGGCGCTCCCCCAAATTCGGCATTACTTTCAAAAACATCGAGCCAGCCATCGTTGTTATAGTCTGCCCAAATCGTGGCTATTTTAGAATTAACATCAGCACTCCCATTTCCTGTTGTTTCTAACCCTAAATCACCCAAGCCAGTCACATCAGTAAAATTTACAGTGTTATTTGCATAGACCTTTGTTTCAGAAAAATATACCGACGCCATACCGGAACCGGTTTGGTGGGTCGCCCCATTTGCTGAAATAATATCCAAATCTCCATCATTATTGTAATCACCCCAGGAGGAACCACCTGTATTAAAGTCATCATTTACAATATCACCAAACGAGTAAGCCACTCTTGTAAAAGTACCATCTTCATCATTGTGATACAAAAAATTTTCCCAGTAATTAACCGGGGTACTTGTAGATCCATGAGTCAAATATACATCATCAAAACCATCCCCATCATAATCCCCAAACACCGTTCCAACACTCCAATAAACAGTTCCAAAAGTATCAGGTACAGCAAACTGCTGGGCATTTACCGAATTTAGAAAAATTAATGAAATGATTGTTAGCCAAAACCGAAACATAAAAAACCTCCAACGCTGTCAAGCATTTAAAACATTTTGAAAAACGCCTGAAAATAGCGATAGGCTTTGCTCTCCGAGTGGTATAAATCACAAGAGATTTGTATAAAAAAAAGGATAACGGAGTATTATTTTTTAAAGAATTTTTTAGTGATATGAATCAACTCAGCGGGCTTATCGGCATGAACCCAATGGGAGGCATTATCGATAGTCTGAATGTAAACATGTTTAAAAATACTTCCAATCAAGGTGATATCTTCAGCAACAATATGGTTTGAGTTTCCGCCACGGATGAACAGAGTTTCGGTTTCGACAGGCTGCTTCGGGTTAAACTCCGCCATAAGCAATTCAAGATTCAAATCAATAGCCAGCAGATTTATGCGCCAGGCAAACAGACCGGAGTCGGTTCTGTATAAATTCTTTAACAAAAATTGACGGATTGCGGCATTACCGATTGAATCCGCCAGCTTAACTTCGGCTTCCGTTCTGGATGTTAATACGGAAAGGTTTATTTCCTGCAGGGCCTTGATAAACTGGCTGAACAGTGGATTGGAATATTGCCGCGGGCTGATATCGACAATCATCATGCGTTTAACCATTTCCGGATTTTCGGCTGCCAGATGCATAAGGACTTTACCACCCATCGAGTGCCCGATGATGTTCACCGGGGCCAGTTTTTTCTGTTTGATAAAACCGGCCATGTCCCGGCTGAGTGTCGGGTAATCCATTTGCGGGGAATGGAAGGATTGACCGTGGTTGCGCTGATCCGGCAGAAAAACAGAAAATTCTGTTTCCAGATGGCGGGCAAAACTGACCCAGTTATCCGACATGCCAAACAAGCCATGCAGAATGATCAGCGCCGGGCCGCTTCCGGAATGGCGGTAATATAGTTCCTGCAATTTAGGATACCATTGATGATTAGAAACTCTACCAGCCGGCAGATTAGAGCGGATCAGTTCACAGATTTGGATGGAAAATCTGTGAACCAGGCTTTACTAAACAACTCCCGCACCGTGGCATTTTTTATATTTTTTACCACTGCCGCAGGGACAGGGTTCGTTGGGGCCTATTTTTGCTTCTGCCACAATTGGCCTTTTTTTAGCGGAACGCTCCTGTCCGGCTTTTTGAATATCAGTCGCCTGAGCATTAGCTAAACCCATATTGGTGGCTTCCTGATGAATCATTTGCATCCGTTGCCGGTGGCGGATTTCCTGCCGGTTGACCGGTTCAGCCTGAACCTGGAATTTCCAGAGCCAGTTCAGGGTCTCATGGTTAATCCGGTGAATTAAGGCTTCGAAAAGTTTAAAAGCCTCTTTTTTATATTCGATCAATGGATTTTTTTGACCATAAGCCTGAAGATGAATGCCTTCCTTAAGCATATCCATTTCGTACAAATGGTCTTTCCACTGCTCATCAATTACCTTCAGGATAAAGAACCTTTCGAGGATAGCCATCCGTTCCCGTCCGATGCGGTCTTCCTTTACCTTATAGATAAGCAGGGCTTCTTCTTTCATAAAGGATTTCAGAGATTCCGGATCATATTTTTCCGGATTATTTCGAATTTCATTAAGTGATACATTCAGAACTCCGCCGGCCTGCGATTCCAGAGCATCCAGATCCCAGTCTTCGGCATGATTCCCCGCCGAGACAGCGTCAGCAATTTCGACATCAAGATATTCATCCAGAATGTTTAAAACCTCAGCGTGGGTGTCCTCTTCGAGCAAAGCAACCCGGCGCCGGTCGTAAATAATTTCCCGTTGTTGATTCATTACATCGTCATATTCCAGCAGGCGTTTACGGATGCCGAAATTGTTCATTTCCACTTTTTTCTGGGCCCGTTCGATTGAGCGGGTAATAATCGGGTGAGTCAGTACTTCACCTTCTTCCGCGCCAAGCCGGTCCATAACCGCCGCGATTCTTTCACTGCCAAACAGGCGCATCAGATTATCTTCCAGCGAGAGGAAGAAAATGCTGCTGCCCGGGTCACCCTGCCGTCCGCTCCGGCCGCGCAGCTGACGGTCGATCCGCCGCGATTCGTGGCGTTCGGTTCCGATAATATGGAGACCGCCGGCTTCCCGCACACCAGGCCCAAGTTTGATATCCGTACCACGGCCGGCCATGTTGGTGGCTATGGTAATGGCTCCTGGCTGACCAGCCATGGCCACAATTTCTGCTTCCCGCTGATGCTGTTTGGCATTCAGAACATTATGAGGAATTTTTGAACGTTGTAGCATACGGCTTAGTGTTTCGGACACATCAACCGTGGTTGTGCCAACCAAAACCGGACGCCCCTGTTCCCGTTTGGCGACTATTTCGGTGATGATGGCATTAAATTTTTCCCGGGTGGTTTTATAAATAACATCATCAATATCCTTGCGGGTGATGGGTTTATTTGTCGGGGCAACAATTACATCAAGCTTATAAATTTCCCAGAGTTCGGCCGCTTCCGTTTCAGCAGTACCGGTCATACCGGCCAGTTTCTTGTACATGCGGAAAAAGTTCTGCAGGGTGACCGTGGCCAGAGTCTGGGTTTCACGCTCTATTTTTACATTTTCTTTTGCTTCGATAGCCTGGTGCAGCCCGTCACTGTACCGGCGCCCGCTCAGAATTCGCCCGGTAAATTCATCAACAATCTGAACTTTATCATCCTGAACAACATATTCCTGGTCCCGTTCATACAGAGAATAAGCCCGCAGCAATTGAGAAATATTCTGCAGCTTTTCACTTCGCTCATTGTAAAATGTATGCAGTTTTTCTTTGGCGATAATTTTATCTTCGGTAGATAGTGAAGCATTACTCTCGATTTTCGCGATTTCATCACCCAGATCCGGAAGCAGAAACATATCAGGATCATGCGGATTAAGACTGGTCCGGCCAATCTCGGTCAAATCAATAACGTGACTTTTTTCATCGACCAGGTAATACAGTTCGCCAAAATAATGCTCATCCGAAGTCTTATTCTGCCCCTTATCCCGCAGGTAGTCATTTTCAACCTGCTGCACGAGTCTTTTAACAGTAGGTTCCTGATAAATTTTCCGCAACCGGGGATGTTTGGGAGCGCCACGCTCAGCCATAAGCAGCTTGAGACCGGCCTCAGAATCCTTCTCTTCCTGCAGTAATTGTTCTGCATCGCGGATGAGTCGTCCAACCAACCGGATTTGATTATTAACCAGCCCTTCAACCAGAGGCTTCATTTCTTTAAACTTGTGGGTAGATTCGCTGACCGGACCGCTGATGATCAGTGGCGTCCGGGCTTCATCAACCAGTACGCTGTCCACTTCATCCACAATAGCATAATGATGACCCCGGCTTTGGACAATGTCCTCCTTAGAACCCGACATATTATCGCGCAGATAATCGAATCCAAATTCATTATTTGTACCATACGTGATGTCACAGGAGTACGCAGCCTGGCGTTCTTTTGGGGTCATATCATTGAGGATAACACCAACACTCAAACCCAGGAATTTGAAGACCTGACCCATCCACTCCGAATCGCGCTGCGCAAGATAGTCATTAACTGTAACCAGGTGCGCCCCTTTTCCCTCCAGAGAATTAAGAAAAAGCGGTAATGTTGCCACCAGGGTTTTGCCTTCACCAGTTGCCATTTCAGCAATTTTCCCCTGATGAAGAACGATGCCACCCATCAATTGCACATCATAAGGCACCATATCCCAGACCATCTCACGGCCAATGACAGTAAATTTTTGCCCGACCATGCGTTTACAAGCCTGCTTGACCACAGCAAACGCTTCCGGCAACAGGTCATCTGTAGTTTCACCTTCCCGGATACGCTGCCTGAATTCTTCTGTTTTAGCTATAACTTGGTCATCTGTCAGGTTGTTGAATTTTTCATAAAATTCATTTATCTCAGCCACAAGGGGAATAAGCTTCTTGATATCCCGTTTTTCTTTTGAGCCTAAAAGCAATTTAGCGATTTGTCCAAACATAGAATTAATATCCTTTTAAGAGTCGGTCTGCCAGAAAAAACGGCAGTCCGGCTTCAATAATTTTTTTATAGGTTTTTTCAACATCATATTTCAGACGGACATATTCTACATGTTTCGATTCGGTATCATACAGGCAGATTGATAAGTCTGGATTGCCGTCCCTCGGTTGGCCAAGACTTCCGACATTTATAATATAACGTTGATCCTGCTGTAAATAAAAACTGTTCTCACGGAAGGCAGTTTTAGTAGAATAAATTGCCGGCACATGAGAATGACCGATAAAACATACAGGCTGGGTAAAAGAATCCAATTCATAAACGGCATCATCTTTGGAGAGAACATAATGCCAGGCTAAGGGATTGGCCGGAGCTGAATGAACCAAAAAATAGTCTGCTGTCTGAAATGTAAAAGGGAGCTGTTTAAGGTAGATTAAATTTTCTTCAGGCAACTGATCGATCGTCCAAAAGGTCGCTTTTCTGGCATACTCGTTGAAATAATTTATATTCTCTGATCCGATGGCAGCGTAATCATGATTTCCCATCAGGGCAATTTTACAATTCTGGCGGATCAGGTTAATACATTCATTTGGGTTTGGACCGTAGCCAACAATATCACCCAGGCAATATATTTCTTTTACCTGCCTGGCCCTCAAATAGGTAAGCGTGGTCTCGAGGGCTTCAAGGTTAGAGTGAATATCCGAGATAAGTGCGATATAGCTCATTTAGCGGCAATTTTCGAAACAAGACCACGTCCCGTTTTTTGCAGACGGTCACTTCGTATGAGTTCTTTTAGAATCGAATCCATCAGCCCATTAATAAACTTCCCACTGGACTCGGTACTGTAGAGTTTTGCAATTTCAATGGTTTCATTAATGGTGACTTCAGGTGGTATATCCGGGAAATACAGAAATTCAATTGCTGCCATTCTTAACAGAATTTTATCGATAACGGCGATGCGATTATAATCCCAGTTTTCCAGGAATCTAATGATTTCCTGATCAAGTTCCTTCAGGTGCAGCTGGTACTTTTCAACGATGAGTCGTGAAAATTCTGTAAATGGATTTTCACTTGAACTGCTAAAATTATTATTCAGTATATCCCGGTTTGTATCGTTAAACTCAAGCGCATACAACATTTGGAGAGCTGCTTCACGTTCTTTTCTTCTTTTCATTAATTCTCGTAGGTATAGAATCCATTGCCGGTTTTTCGTCCCAATTGACCAGCAGCGACCATTTTTTTCAATAAGGGACAGGGGCGATATTTCGGATCACCAAGCCCATCATACATTACATTCATTATATTCAGGCAAACATCCAGTCCGATGAAATCAGCAAGGGTAAGCGGTCCCATCGGATGGGCCATTCCCAGTTTCATCACCGTATCGATTGCCTCCTTTGATGCCACACCTTCCATCAGGGTAAAAATGGCCTCATTAATCATCGGCATCAATATCCGGTTCGAAATAAAACCCGGGAAATCATTCACTTCAACCGGAGTCTTATCCAGTTTCAGAGTTAAAGTTTTTATGTGATCAAAGGTTATATCACTGGTCAGGTGACCACGTATAATTTCAACCAGTTTCATCACAGGTACCGGATTCATAAAATGCATACCAATTACTTTTTCAGGTCTGTTGGTAACAGCTCCAATCTTTGTTATTGATATTGAAGATGTATTGGAGGCCAGTATTGTATTTTCAGCGCATAAAACATCAAGTTTTTCAAAAATATTCTGTTTAACTGCTTCATTTTCAGTTGCCGCCTCAATAACGAGTGCAGAATCGGCCGCAGTTTCCATTTTAACCGAAGGTTGAATTCTGGACAGAATAACATCACGGTCAGTTTTCGAAATAATTTCTTTTTTAACCTGCCGGTCCAAATTTTTTGAGATTACCTGAATTGCCTTGGTCAATAAATCCAGATTCAGGTCAATCAGGTTCACGGAATAACCTGACTGAGCAAAAGTATGGGCAATTCCATTGCCCATAGTACCTGCCCCGATTAC
Organism: Caldithrix sp.; assembly: GCA_020720405.1. Taxonomy (GTDB): domain Bacteria; phylum Calditrichota; class Calditrichia; order Calditrichales; family Calditrichaceae; genus DYOS01. The sequence continues at coordinate 21,852 of DYOS01000004.1, forward strand.
GGATATCATTTCTGTTTTCATACAGGCTCCCTACATTTTCTCAACAATAAGTGAGGACGCTTCACCACCACCAATACAAAGTGAAGCTAATCCACGTTTGAGATCGTTTCTTCTCATGGCATAAAGCAGAGTGGTTAATATTCTTGCCCCACTTGCACCTATCGGATGGCCAAGGGCGATTGCTCCACCATAAATATTTACCTTTTCAACAGGCAACCCCAATAATTTGTTATTGATCAGGGAAACAACAGCGAAGGCTTCATTGATTTCAAAAAGGTCTATCTTATCCAGGCTTAAACCAGTTTTTGATAATACTTTATTTATAGAATCTGTGGGTGCGGTTGTAAAATTGGCCGGAGCCTTGGCAGCAGAAGCCTGACCGATTATTTTTGCCATAGGCTGAAGACCAAGCTCCACTGCTTTTTCCCGGGACATAACCAGGACGGCAGCAGCTCCATCATTAATTGATGAGGCATTGGCTGCAGTAACTGTCCCATTTTTATCAAAAGCCGGAGGGATGGATTTAACTTTATCAAATTTCACTTTACCGGGTTCTTCATCTGTATCAAAGATAACCGGATCACTTTTTCTTTGGGGAATTTCTACCGGAACAATTTCATCTTTAAATAAGTCCTGTGACTGAGCGTTCAGAGCCCTTTTATAACTCAGAATTGCATAGTCATCCTGGCTTTCACGCGATATATTGCATTCTTTCGCACAGAGTTCAGCCGCAGAGCCCATATGAAAATCATTATATACATCCCATAGCCCATCACGGATCATAGAATCTATAATCTTACCATGACCTAATCGATAACCATTCCTGGCTTGGTCCAGATAGTAAGGTGCCCGTGACATGTTTTCCATTCCACCGGCAATAATAACTTCTGCATCACCCGTCTGAATCGCCTGCGCAGCCAGCATAACGGACTTTAAGCCGGAACCACACACCTTATTAATGGTCAGACAGGAAACAGAATCATTTAAACCAGCACCTAAAGCAGCCTGTCTGGCAGGGGCCTGACCCTGATTAGCAGGTAAAACAGTGCCCATAATAACTTCATCAACAAAACCGTAATTTATTTTTGCTCTCTCCAAAACAGCTTTGATTACGATACTTCCGAGTTTTGTCGCCGGTACTTCCTGCAGTGCACCATTAAAGGTGCCGATTGCAGTTCTGGCGGCACTTATGATAACAACATCTTTTAGGGAATTCATGGCTGATTTCTTCCAAATTTTTTAAAAAGAAAAAATAACCTATTTGTTTTTTCTAAGCAAGGAATGCTTTACTCAAGAGTGGTCAGAATCAGAATAATCCTCATAAGCCTTAATAATATCTTTTACTAAAGGATGACGAACTACATCATTTTGAGTTAGTTTTACAAAAGAGATACCTTTAACCTCGGATAATATATGCATACTGCTAATAAGTCCGGATTTAGAAGTTGGAGGCAGATCGATTTGTGTAATATCCCCGGTTATAATCGCCTTCGAATTTCGTCCAAGCCTGGTTAAAAACATCTTCATCTGAGCAAAAGTGCTGTTTTGAGCTTCATCTAAAATGACACAGGCATTATTCAAAGTTCTTCCACGCATATAGGCTAAGGGCACTATTTCAATTACTTCCTGTTCCAGATATTTTCTAAGCTGGTCCCGGCTTAACATATCCTCAAGGGCATCATAAAGTGGTTTCAGATAAGGCGCAATTTTTTCTTTTAAATCGCCAGGCAGAAAGCCAAGACTTTCTCCCGCTTCGACTGCCGGCCTGGCTAAAATAAGTTTTTTTATTTTTTGTCTTTGTAACTCCTGTACAGCAAGAGCGACAGCAATATATGTTTTTCCAGTACCAGCCGGGCCGATGGCAAAAACTACATCATTGTATTGAAATTGATTGACTATTTGTTTTTGACCTAAGTTTTTTATCTTTATTTGGGCTAAGCTTGTTTGTAAAAAAAAGGAATTCTCTTCATCCTGAGATGAATTAATATCATTATCACCTGTCACATCGTAATTACTTAATTGTAGCATTGTTCGAATATCATCCAAAGAGATAATTTTTTTTGACTCATTAACAATTCGCAGCATTTTATTTACTATTTCAGCCAAAGTATCAAAACTTGAATTATCTGATAGAATTACGATCTGTTGATTTCGAATGATGATCCGTGATTTAAAAACAGATTCAAGAAGGCGGATATTACTATCATGGTATCCGCAAAATGCTAAGTGATCAAATTGTTCAGGAATTTGAATTTTGACTTCAGAAATATTGGTCATAATTGCAAAAAAAAAGCCTCTGACCGATAGATCAGAAGCTTTTTAATTATATTTTTTAACACTTATCTGGCGATATTTAAAACCTGGTAGGGGAAAATAATATTCGGGTCAGTTATTACTTCTTTATTATTTTCAAATAATTTTTGCCACTGGAAAGCATTACCATAAACATTCGAATACCCGGCAATTTTATATAAATATTCACCGCGAACAACTAAATGTTGATTCGGACCAACTTCCCTGGGTATTAAAAATGATTGATTTGGATAAATAAGATTTGGATCTTTGATCTGTTCTTTGTTCGAAGTATAAATCCTCATCCACGCATAGGCATCGCCATAAATATCAGGCATTTTAGCAATTTTCCACAGGTAGTCACCCCGTTGAACAGTATAAGAAGGAGGTACAGCAGATTTGCCTTTTCCTCTGGCTTGTTCAATCATACTTGCAATTTCATTCAGATCCGCTTCATTTTCAGACATTACTCCAAAATGATTATTCTGAAGTTCGGTTAACCTGGCCTGAAGTTTATCGAGCTCAGCTGCATTTTGATAAATCTGATCAGGTGACATGGCAAGAAAAGCAGCAACATCTTTCTTTAGTTGCGATATGGCATCCTGATAGGAATTATATTCTTCCTGTGAAGTGCCAGTGGCTGCGAAAATATCATTCCAGGTCTGACCATATTCAGCATCCATCGACTGTAATTCTTTATTCAATTCATCAATCGTGGCATCCTGCTCGCTAATTCCACTATTACCCGCATCCAATCTTCCCTGCCATTCAGCGAGATAGGCATTATATTGTTCTTGTGTCATTTCTTCATAATTATATGACTGAGCATAAAGCGCAGAAGTAAGGAAGAAAAAAACACTGATTGTAATTAACGTTTTTATTGATCTCATAATGGTTTCTCCTATATATCTGTGCCTTAGAATTATTTTGCAGTTTCAACACTCTGCATAACTTTATCCTTATCGGATTTCAGTTTTTCCAGATCTTTCTTTTTAGCCGCAATCTTCGCTTCCAAATCTTTCACTTCCTTCTTTTTATCAGCTAAAGTTTTTTCAGCAGATAAAGCTGCAGATTTTGTTTCTTCTAACTTCTTAATATCTTCCTCGCTTGGTTTCCAACCACAACTGCTCAGGCTAAAAAGACTAATCGTAAAAAGAATCAAAACTGATGTGTTTAAAGCATTAAAATATTTCTTCATGCAAACCTCCTGAATTAGAGTAGATCGTCGTTCTGAATATCAAAGTACTAAATACATTTTTTTTTGTCAAGGATTGAATTGTCTTCTAATGAGACTTAAACCCAATTCTGTTAATTGATTTTCATCAACCTCAGATGGACTTGCATCCATTGGAGATATTCCGGACGTAGTTTTAGGAAATGCAATAACATCACGTATGGATGATGCACCGGTTAACAACATAATTAAACGATCCATACCAAAAGCAATTCCGCCATGGGGTGGTGCACCGAATTCTAATGCATTTAACAGGAAACCAAACTTATTCTCAGCCTCTTCAGTTGAGATATTCAATAATTGAAACATCTTTTCCTGTTCATCCCGATTATGAATTCTAATACTACCGCCAGCAATTTCATTCCCATTTATAACCAGATCATATGCTTTAGCCAGTATATTTTCTGGTTCGCTTTGCGATATTTTCCCTTTTGGTGATGTAAATGGATGGTGTCTGGCCACCCAACGTTTTTCTTCTTCATTATATTCAAGCAATGGGAAATCAACGACCCATACAATATTAAATTCATTTGGATCAATCAGATTCAATATTTTTCCAATTTCTAACCGAAGATTTCCTAATGCTGAGAATGCTTTATTATATTCATCTACTATAAAAACGAATAATCCATCACTTTTTGATTCAAATAAGTTAATTAAATTTTCTTTTTCTGTTTCTGAAACAAATTTCGAAAATCCTGAATTAAAAATGGAATTTTCATATTTTAAGTATATTAAGCCACGGCTTCCCAGTTTTTTTACATATTCATTAAATTGGTCAATTTGATTTCGTGAAAATTTTTGACCATCTGGAATCCAGATACCAGGTGTCTTAAAATTATCAGAATCTGAACCAAAATATTTAAATTCCGAATTTCTAAAGATGTTACTGGCATCTTTAATTTGAAGATCAAATCTTAAATCAGGCTTATCAGAACCATATTGCTCAAACGAATTTTTATAAGATATTTTTTTAATCTGATCTGGAATTGAATAATTAATGGTATTTTGGAATATTTCACGAATTAAATTTTCGGTAATTTCCTGTACATCAGATTCATCAACGAATGACATTTCAATATCAATTTGTGTAAACTCAGGCTGTCTGTCTCTTCGCAGATCCTCATCCCTAAAACATTTTACAATTTGAAAATATCTGTCATATCCTGATATCATTAGTATTTGTTTAAATGTTTGAGGCGATTGGGGTAGTGCATAAAATCTACCCTGATAATTCCTGCTTGGGACTAGAAAATCTCTGGCTCCTTCAGGTGTACTTTTCATTAAATATGGCGTTTCAATTTCCAGAAAATTTTGATGATGTAAAAAATTCCGCACAATTTGGTTAACCCTTGATCTTAAAATCATATTATGCTGGAGAGTATCCCGGCGAAGATCAAGGTATCTGTACTTGAGTCTCAATTCTTCATTAATTTCAATTTTATCTGAAATTTCAAACGGAGTAGTTTTTGAGTGATTCAGAATTATAATATTTTCTACCAATATCTCTATTTCACCCGTGGCCATGTCTTTATTTATTAAAGATACAGGGCGTTCTCCAACCATTCCTTCAATCGATATTACATCTTCAAGATGTAAGTCTTTAGCAATTTTATAAATATCAATATTTTTATTCGAATCAAAAACTAATTGTGTATTGCCGTATCGGTCTCGGATATTTACAAATATCAACCCACCATGATCTCTCCAACTTTTTACCCAGCCGTTTAAACAAATATAAGATCCACTATCCTTTTGACTAAGTTCGCCACAATTATGGGTTCTTTTCAAAAACACTCCCGATTTGAATAAAACGCAATTTACTTCCAAGTAATAATGCATTCAATTTATTATAAAAAAAAAGCCGCAAAATGCGGCTTTTTTTTTAACTACTGAATATAAATTTTTGTCTGAAGGTCGCATCTCCTTCATTCTCATTTATTGGTTCAAAACGCCAACTGTTTATTCTTTGCCGAACACAGGACTCAACTTTTGAATTTCGTAAGGTTGATTCTATAATACGAACATCAGAAACACGTCCATCCGCCTTTATTGTAAACTGAACAGATATAGAACCCTTCAAGTTTGGATTGGTTCTTGCTTCTCTTTTATAACAATCTTCAATTGAGGCAGCATGAGAATTAACAACTTTCTCAATCGCATCCGATGATCTATTAGCAGAACGTGATCCCTTTCCTGAAACCGTACCTTTTTCCATCTTGAATGAGAGATTGCCCTGCCTTGAAATTGTTACACTTCCAGCTGGTCCGGCACCAGATTCGATTAAATCATCAATACCAGCTGCATTGCCTGATTTTCCTGATGATCTTGCACCAAGAACTGTGCGTTGAGAGGATGATGAAGCAGTCTGAAGATTTCCAACACCACTTAACACCTGATCAAGATTTCCGACTCCACCACCTCCGCTTTCACCTAAAACATCATATACAGCATCACCACTTCCTCCACCTCCACCTGCCGACAATTCAGCAAGGATACCTGTTCCGGCAACAGCTTGTTCCATTGCAGCTCTCTGAGCTTGTCTTTGGGCAGCAGCCTGTTGTCTCATGTCTCGTCTTTCCTGGGCTGATGTTCCTGTCGCCTCGGCGCGTCTTCCCTGATCACGCTCAGATCTGGCATCCTGCTGTGGCTTGGCTTCTTCAGGCTGATCGGTCACTCCACCTTCACCATCGTCAGAAGCTTCTGCCGCTTGCTGAGTTTCTTCGATGAATTCTGCCTGATAAATTTTTTGCAGATATTTTTTCTTAAAGGCCTCATCCATCAATTCCTGGGAATATTGAACATTTGCCATATATAATATAGTACCATAGACAATAACGAGAGAGCTTAATAATATAAGATAAAACCGATTATCGATTCCTTCTAAGAGTCCTCTCTCAAATTCCTTTGGAAAGGTTGATACCAATGGAAATATCCTTGCACTCCCTGGATTTTTAGATGGTTGAGATTTTTTCTGTGTTTCCATTATGGACCTTTATTTTACTTAACCCTTTTTAATGGTTAATAATCTCATTTTATAAAAATCTGATTTACTGCACGTAAACATTACTTTAAACAGGACTTCAAATGCGGTCTTATCATCACCCTGTATATTCACCTGATGTGTAAATTCCTTACCAACATCTATTTCAAGCTGCTTCTCCTGCCTCGCATATTCAGCCAATCTATCAGCGAGAGGCATAATTAACATTTGATTTTTATCAATTGTTGCGACATCAATAACCGGAACATCATTAACAAGTATTACCTGTTTAGCAATAGACACACTCAATTCCTTTTTTGGCTTTTCGCCCTGCATTGATTCAGGAAGCCGCAAGGTTTCAGATGGTGTAACAAGTGCCCCCTCAGTAGAAAATGACTTAAGTAGAAATAATAAAATAATGGTCATCATGTCCATCATTGAATTCATATTTAAACTACCCTGTTCGGGCTCAAGATGACGTTTGGATTTAGAAGGTTGAAAGGCCATTTTATCTCCGCTTATTGAATTATGCTGCCAAAATTGACCTGAGGAAACAATAATTGTTGTTCCCCGGCATCATCCGTATAAGTTTGCAAATTATCCATTACAGAGATAATCACTTGATACTCGATGCCAGGGGATGCTGTTAAAACTGCCCGGTCTGAATCTTTAAAACCTTTACCGGTTATTGCCTTCTTTATCTCAATCAATTTTTGCTTTAAAACATCATAGTCATATGATGCATCGGTCTTGAGAGGTACAGTTGGACCAGCGCCTTCTTCATTTGAAAGGAGAGTTTGCGAATTTCCTATAGTAAAACCATCAGATGTAATAGCTATTTTAAGACCTAATTTTAATTCATTCTCAATAATCTGATTCTGGTTTTCATTTGGCCCGGAAGCACCGACATCCTTACTCGGCGGAACATTGATCTCGATTGAACCGATTTTAACCCATTCTGCACTTGCAATTAATAAAGGGATCAAAACAACCATCAGATTCATGACAGGACGAATATCTAATTCCATGTCAAGAGGTTGACTTTTTTGCCTTAGTGATGGTTTATATGCCATAATATTGATTACCTTATTTATTAACGATTACCGGTGACTAAATTAATTAATTTTACCAGGTGCTCGTCCAATTCGTCAATAATCTTACTGGTTCTGTTCGAAATATAGGTATATATCATCAGGCTTGGAATAGCTACCATCAAACCGAAAATAGTGGTATTCATGGCTGCTGCGATACCAGAAGCCAACAGTCTACTTTTGTCTGCCTCTGATACACCTTGACTACCAACCGCAGTAAAGGAAAGAATAAGACCATAAATGGTGCCCATCAGTCCGGTCAGGGTAGCAACGTTGGCTAACATGGAAAGATAGTTTGTACGTTCTTTTAATTTCGGGATCACTTCCAAAGTCCCTTCATCAACGGCATTTTGAATGGCTCTAAAATCGAGTGTTTCACTCTCATCGGCCCGTTTAAGACCACGAAGAACGACAAATGGTAATGCTTTCTGTTTACCGCGCTCACATAATTCAATGGCTTTTTTCATATTTCCACCGGCAACTAATTTTCTGATTTCGGCCATGAATTTGTCGGCATTAACATTTGAACGAACAATAATATAATAAATTCTTTCCACAGAAATTGCCAGAGCTATAGTACCGAATAATGCAATAAAATACATATAACTCGATCCATCTGAACTCCAGGCAAAAGATTCAGCAAATTGTTTAAAAAAAAGCATTTAAAATCCTCCTACTTACTATTTATCGTTTTCGATTAATTAATATTGTAATATCAATTCTTGGTTTAGGCTCATTTATATAAGTTTCATCTAAACTAATTACTTCTGCTTCTCCGGTTATTTCTTTTATAAATGATTTTTCAAGGTTTACGTCATCAAATTCTGGTTTTATTCTTTCACTGAATAAAATCACACCTGGTTTTTCAACTGTAATTTTTATTTCAGTTGTCTTCAATTCGATTATTTCGTTCGAAGTATTTCGATTTTGTAATTCCTGAGAATACCCGAAACCAATACAGCAAAACAAAAATATTATTAAGACCAATGCTTTCATATTAACACCTATTGATTAGGATTAATCCAGTTCTTTCTAAGTATGCTGATTCTTTGAAGAACTATAGGATCGACATCAATTTTTTTGACTTTAGTCTTCTCCTCAGCAACCGCAGTCAGATCAGCCGGAAGTATTTCCAGATAACCATAAACCTTTAAACCACCACCCGTATAATCTTTATCTTCAACATCAATACCAAGAACATTAGCACCATTTTTTAGGTAAATATTAAAAATATAGAAATCTGTTGAATCAATTTCTGAATATGAATTAGCTTCATCATCTAAAATATATTCGCCATTCATATATAATCGGAAATCGTTATCTGCGGATGCATATATTTGTCCACCAACCGGTGTGCCATTTACATTAAACATTTTTCTAAAAAAGGCGATTGAATCCACGGCAACCGAGAATGATTGCTTTGATATTTCAGATGAATCGGCAGTCATGGACAGCAGAGTATCAGAAACTGCAAAACTATCTATACCTGAAACTACAGAAGCTAAACTATCAGATTCAAAACTATCTGTATTCATCAACTTCGGCAGCCATATAGCGTCAGGGTTAGCATTAAGTCTCGCGAACTGATTTTCGTTATTAAAAATTATAGTGGCGTATTCCCAATTTGAATCATCAAAACCAAGTTTTGTCCACTCCTCTCCTGGATAAGTTCTGACCACTTTCCAGCTTTCATCTGATGATAACAGTATTTTTTCTTTCTCAATACTTCCTGAATATTGGACAGGATCCAGTTTTATAAGCTTATAACTAAGTTTATTTGCCCAAAGACTTTTAATTTGATATTGCTCTTTAACGCTATTGGCCGTTTCTAATATGGATTTGGAATTATCGCTTAATAAATAATAATAGTTATCGAAAAACGTCCTTCCATCATCATAATTATAATTTTGTGTAGAATCGAACAAAGCTTCATACTTTATTCTGTTCGCTTGTGCTAAAAGTGATTTTTGAAGCATTGAGTCCGATATTTCAACCGAAAACTGAAGTATGTTGTCCTTTGTGCTTCTTACCAAATCGTTTTTTATTTGATGTTCTTCTGCCATTGTTAGCGTATTCTGGTAATTCTCAACTACAGACTGAGCTAAAATCTTTGTATAATCAGTAAGCTGATTCGCATTATTGTCTAGACCATAGTAATCCAAACCTGAGTTAGTTTTGGAGCCAAAGTCCAGTTCCAAAAGCCTCTCTAGCTCTTTTGTCACATTTCCATATTCAACTAGAGCCAACATTGCGAGGCTTTTGTATTCTGAAGCGAGAATATTTGAAGTTAATAAAACCTGACGTTTTGATTCCTCAACAAATTTATTTGAGAGTCCTAAGTTTCCGGCTTCAGCAATATTTCTTAGATGGGCATCAATAGTATTATTTATTGCTGGTTTGGCGACTTTTTGAAGAACAGTAGCACGGTAAAGCAGAACCTGTAATGGATCTTTAACCGGTGCTAAAATATTGATAGATTGCTCAACATTCTCACTGATTAACGTTGCCTCAGTATAAAGCAATTCGGAAATTTTATCTTTGGCTTTCACCTGATATTTAAAGGCCAGTTGTTTTGTGGAATCCAGCTCTGCAGCCCTTTTCAATAGGGAACCCGACGTATCATCAACAACTGTAATTTTTAATGAATCATTCAAATTAATGCCTAATTTATCGGCAATTATCGGGATATTATCTACTACTTTTCTATACTCATCAACAGCATGATCATATAACGCGGCGGATTGTTCAATAATCTTTTTTCTTTGAACAAATCTCTTCGTATCGTCAAGATTTGTATCGATCTCCTGGCTTGAATAAGCTGCAGCAAATTCTTCAAACGATCTGGCAATATTATAAGTAGCTTCAAAGCTTCTCGGAGATCCAAAGGAAATTACTTTCGAATAGGTTTTATTCAACTCAGTCAAAAGGCTTTTCATTTTACTTTGATCTGTAGTGATTCTGCTTTCAGGCTGAACGAGTTTAATAGCCAGAAATTCATTGTGTAAAATATCGGCCAGTTTATTTACAGCTTCTGCGGCGATAAATGCATTTGGATCTTTTCCTTGTTTACGAAAAAGCTCACTGCGATTAATGGCTTTGTTGAATTCAGCCTTGGCGGTTTCCGTCTCACCATTTTTTAGGTAATAAACACCTCTTTCGTAATAAGCGGTAATCGTTTTCGGATCATCCGGATATTTTGCAGCAAATTCGTCATAAATTCGGTTGGCTTCTTCTATCTTACCAAGCTTCAAAAATAAATCGGCGTTACTGAAGAACAAATCAATTGTAAAGGGCTGTAAAGGATAACCGGCAATATATTTGTTGTTAATCCGAATTGCATTTTCCCAATCCTGAGCCTTTTTAAAGTAAAGACTCGAATTATAAAGTGCGACTTCAGCATTAGGACTTTGAGGATATGTAGTATATATCCTTTCGTAAACCATAGCCGCCTGATCGAATTGTTCAAGTTCAATATATCCATCCGCCATATATTCCAGAGCATCAAGGGCGTATTTTGATTTAGGAAAAGATGTGGGAAGAATATTTAAAGTCTCGACAACACGATTCCAGTCTTTAACCTTCCGGTAATTCAAACCGGCATTAAAAATTGCAGATTCAACAAGTCGCTCATCATTGGTCGCTTCTTCATAAACTCTATAAAATTCATTAGCTGCAGCAAAATAATCACCTTGTTCAACTAAGTATTCAGCATTTTTAAAAATTGCCTGTCCCAGTCGCTTCCCTGCAAATTCTCTTTGTTCTTCAGATAATTGTGTATCGGACATGATTTTCTTAGCAATGATTTCAGAATCCTTGAATCTGCCAAGCGCAAAATAGGAATCCATAATAGATCTCATAGCCAGGCTTTTTTCTTCGGCTCCTGGGAATCTCTTAACCAAAGTTTGAAAATATACTTTTGCCTCGCCAAATTTTTTATGATTATAATAAATCCCACCTGCAGCAGCCAGAAATTTTGGAGTAAACTCGCCGAACGGAAACAGCCGGATATAATTATCATAAGATTCAATAAGTCTGGTTTCTTCGAAAGAGAGCAATTCCGGATTAAGTTGAGTTATGTCAGTCAAATCAACGGTTGATGTGTCGATCTTTGTTTTTACAGCTAATAGTGTGTCAGCCACGTTTACTGCGTTCAAAGCCGCATCATGTTGATGAGTTTTTTCTATATAATCATTACTAACCCGAATGTACTCTTCATAAGCATCTTCAAACCGGCCAAGTTTGCTGTCCAGTGTATAGGCATATGACCAATTGATATCATAGGCATTGCTGTCGGATGGGAAAAACTGAAGATAATTTTTACAACTCTCGGCAAATTTAGAATACAATTGATTTGCACTTTTCGCACTTGATTCTAATTCCTGGGCTGCAATAAGATCGACTGAAAGATTCGCCCGAGTTGCTGCTTCTGATAAAGTATAAGCCCTGTTTAAATAAGTAATTCTATCCGGAATTTGAGATTGTTCAAGATTATTATACCATTCAGAATTGGGGCCATAATTAATGTACAATCTTAATCTTGTTTCATATACTTTGGCATCATGATGGCCTGCATATTCAGCATTTATAATATTCTGTACAATTCTCGGTGCGTCCTCATACGCTGGATACATATCAAGTAAGGTCTCAAAAGCATAAATTGCTTTAGGTAGTTCATCTATTTTCTGATATGTCTCACCAATAGAGCGCAATATTTTTACGCCATAATCCCGGCCACCGATTTTCTGAATAAAATTGCGCGCTTTATCGGTTCCGTTCTTCGTGTAACTCTCATCTGTAAAACTTATACCGATATAAGTAATTGCTTCGTCAAATACACTTGGCTTACTGATTTTCTCTTTAGGATCTAATTTCTTTGCCCTGGCAATATCATCGGCGACTGCAACAAAATATGTAATTGCTTCCGGATAATATTTTGGATTTGAACCTGATAGCTTATAATAACTCCAACCTAATTTATATAATGCTTCATCATATCTTCGGCTTTCCCGATATGTCAAAACTTTTTTATACAATTGTATGGCTTTTTGGAGTTCAATAAATATCTGTTGTTCGTCATTTTTATCTTCACGCGGTGAAAAGAAATATTCCGCAAGCTGCATATAAGACTCGGCAGCAAAATTACTTTCGGGATATTTATCAATCACTTCCTGAAATATTTTTCTGCTCTCAACATTCTGCTCCATTTTGCTCAAAAGCCAAGCCTTAGAATATAGGGCATCATCCGCGAAATCAGAACCCGGGTATTCTTTTAGTAATCGATCATACAAACTGATTGCCTTGCCGTAATCGAATTTTGGAAACTTCGGCTCAGTTGGTATCCCGGTTATTTTGCCATCATCAAAAAGTTGCAATTGCTTGCTATATTCTTCAAGCTGTTCATCAAACTTAGCTGCCTTTACTTGCTGTTCCGTTTCAGCCTCTTCAATATAGTATTCTGCAATCCTAATATATACTTTATCCCTGTCTTTAATTGAACTGCCTTTTTCACCGAGGAAACTTTCGCTTATTTCCATTCCCTGGGTTCTTGTTTTTTCACTTTCAAGTAAAAGTTGCTCGGCCTGTTTTGAATAATATTCCCGTATTCGTATCAGATCTTCAACACTCATTTGCTTGAATAAAGTATCACCAGCCGCAGGGTTATCAACGGTCTGACCAAACAGAGAAAAGCTGATTACAAATAACCAAAAAATTATTACTGACTTTTTCAAATTCATATTTCTATACATACTTTTATCTCGTTTTTTTGGCCAGGATTATTCTTCAATCTCGATATCCGGTGGTAAAGTTGTATCTGGATTTTGATTCTGCTCGGTATCATGTGTATCAAAATAGCTTTCCTCAAACTGCCTGGTCAATTCCTCTCGTTCTCTCAACCGCTCCTGTTCTCTGACTTTCCGGGTCATCAAAGTAATCTCATCTTCAATTAATTTAAGAGTATGTTTTATATTTGCTTTTCTATTTTCAAGGAAGGTGTTAATTTCTTCGATTTGTTTATTCATGTACTCAATTTCTTTATTCTTCTGGTTTCGTATAGCAAAATTTACATTTGCCATTCCAAAAGCTCCGTAATCACTCCATCGATCCAAATCTATATTAGTTTGTCTTAAAGACAGCCCAAATGTTTGGGTTTCCATGAAATCCAGTTTTTTAAGAATATCATCATATCGATTATAAGAAAGCTCAAGTTGAATTTGTTTTTTATAATCTCTTTGATTCTTTGCATTTAAAATTTGCACATCCAGCGCACTCATCTTCCTGACAAGCTCAAGTCTTTGATTTTTTACATCCTGGCGCATGGCTTGAATTTTTGCATTCTCATTCTCGACTACGCTTTGCCTCCTGGCAAAAGGATGCTCATCAAAATAATTAATACCTATTTCAGAATCAGAAGAAATATCTGATTCATTTATTGCGCGATAGATTCGCAATTGCATTCTTTCAATTCTTTTGACTAACTCGCTATTTTCCTGCTGCTTTGCTATGCTCTTAAGTCTTTCCAGTTCATCCAATTGCGCCTTGAGCTTTTTAACTTCAGAAGAGGTGGCGATACCGGAAGAACTGAGATCAGCAAAGGCAAGGTTTCGGATTGGGATTCGTATTTTTTCCTTAACTGCTTTGGCTCGTTCATAGGTCTGCGTATTTTTCTCTTCCAATGCTTTATTCATTACTTTATCTGCGGTATTGGAAATTTCAAGTAACTTAACTTGCTCAGTATTCATATCATCCGATATTTGCTTGACCGCTTTTGAGCGGAAAGCATAATCAAACTGATCAATCGCGGCAAGTGGCTTTTCTTCAAGCTGATAGATATAGCCTAATAAAGTTTTAGCTTCAAGATAATAATCAGATGTATAATAGACATCCAGAAGAAGTTCAAGATGTTTCCTTGCCGTAGAAAAATCTTTTAAATCCATTATTGGCTTATTGATTTCAATTTTATAGAAACTCCAGGCATAGCCGATCAAAACCTTGTCCATCTCTGAAAAATTTGAAGGTATTAAATTAAAAGTCTCAATGGCCTTAAAATATTCACCCTGTTCATAATTAATATAGCCAAGTTTAAGTAATAATTTAAATCTAAGTTCAGGGCTCTGATCTGGTAGATCAGTCAGTTTATTTAAAATAATCTCAGCCTGATTTAAATTATGGCTTCCGGCATAAGCTTCTGCCAGTATAAGCTGGGTATTCAGAAAGTACGTTGAAGTGTTATTCGTTTCCAGACAGTGATCGATTGTTTCCTGATACAAACCGGCTTTAAGGCTCGAAACAACGGTCAGGAATCTGGCTTCATCCAGATTAGGATCTGTTGTCGAAACGATAATCTGCATCTGTCGGAACAAATCAATAACTGAATTATAATTTTGGGAATGATACTCAATATACATCATCCTTTTATATGAATACGGGATGAAAGGTGATGATGAATAATTTTCAATTAAATTTCGATATAATTTTTTGGCCGTTGAATATCTTGACAAAAAATAATTGGATTCCGCCTGATAATACAGACAGTCATCCAGTACCCCAATATTTTTATATCTTTTAAAAATCTCATCAAAACTACGCTCTGCTAAATCAAACATACTGTAATTATAGGCCTCTGCTGCTTTCTCCAGTTCACGGTTTAGCATTCTCAATGCATCAACCTGGGTTCCGTTTTTCAGCATCCTGTTCTTAATGATCTGCAGATCAGTCCACCGGACTTGATACTTTAGTCGTTCGGTCAGCTTCCATTCCTTGTATAAATCAAAAATTGTGGCATCGGCATCAGAATCGGTAGCCGACTTTGCTGCTACTTTTCCACCAAAAGATTGGACAAATTTGCTTCGACTCTCTTTCATCCCCTGAGAAATTTTTGGATTCTGATTCATTGAAGCATTCGGGTCAAGCTGTATTATTTCTTCGGCGATAAAAAGAAGTTGAATGGCATCCTCAATGACTTTCTGCCTCTTAAAATCGATGACTCCGGAATCTTTGGTCTGTTCAATTTTTGATTCAAGCTCAGATATAAATCCATCAAGTGAATGGTTGCCCATCGCTGAAAGCCTGGTCTGAAGCGCTTGAATTTCCTGCAGTCTGGTATCCAGGCGATCAAAATAAGTATTCCGTATTTCTTTATAATTTGTAACCCTTGATCTTATCTCGTCATTGACCATTCTGATCTGCTGAACGATGAACCGTTCATCGTCAATGGATTCCTGGCCGAATTTAACCATAAGATTATCGACATATCGCTGAAGTGCTGCGTTAAACTCAGGATTTCCAGTTCCAGGATTGGATTGGGCTACTAAAGAATTAGTAAAAAACTGGAAAAGAAAAACAAGTGTATTGAATGAAACCAACCTGAAGAATTTTACATTCATAATCTTGACCTGCTTCTACTCAATTTGCTGAAGAGACGGTATAAATATAACATAAATTTATTTAGTGTCAATGATTCGTGTTTTGAATATTACTTCAATAATGATATGAATCAGGAGACACTATTTAAATTTAACAACATTCATTCTGTTCACGGCACGCATCAAAGAAACCTTAGCTCTTAAAAAATCAATTTTACCGGTTTGGTCTGCCAGACGCTCCCGGGCTCTTTTCAGAGATTCAATAGCTCGCATCTCATCAATATCACCGGCAAATTCAGCAGTCTCGGCAATAATCTGAATCTGATTATTATTCACCTCAAAAAAACCACCGCTTGTCGCTAAATATTTCATTGAGCCACCAAGCTCTTCGATTTTGATCATTCCGATTTCGACTAAGGATAACATCGTCGCATGATTCTTAAGTACCTGAAACTGGCCGCTAAAACCGGGAACCGTGCAGGTTTTTACATCATTCTGATAGGTTCGGCCGAAAGGTGTAACGATCTGTAAGTACAAATCAGGCGCCATTTAACAAAACTCCAAATCAGTTCGGATTCCTGAAGTAAAACTTAAATAGAAAAATGCCCGGATCGGTATAAAAAAATTAAAATCCGGACTTATCGTCCAAAACTACAAACTTCTGGCTTTCTCGACGACTTCATCGATTGTGCCAACCATATAGAATGCCTGTTCCGGAATATGGTCATATTCTCCATCAATTATACCCTTAAAACCTTTGACGGTATCGGCTAATGGTACATATTTCCCAGGGGTTCCGGTAAATTGTTCGGCAACGAAAAATGGTTGTGAGAGAAATTTTTGAATTTTTCGTGCTCTGGCGACAACAATTTTATCTGCATCGCTCAGTTCATCCATACCCAAAATCGCAATAATATCCTGCAAATCCTTGTATTTCTGCAAGATTTCCTGACAGGTTTTAGCAACATAATAATGTTCTTCACCCACGATTCTGGGATCAAGAATTCTCGAAGTCGAATCTAAAGGATCGACAGCCGGATAAATTCCAAGCTCAGAGATGCTGCGGGATAATACCGTTGTTGCATCAAGGTGTGAGAAAGTTGTAGCCGGAGCCGGATCGGTCAGGTCGTCCGCAGGAACATAAATTGCCTGCACAGATGTAATCGATCCCTTGCCTGTTGAGGTAATACGTTCCTGCAAGGCACCCATTTCTGTAGCCAGTGTCGGCTGATAACCTACAGCGGAAGGCATGCGGCCAAGCAGAGCAGACACTTCCGACCCAGCCTGAGTAAATCTGAAAATATTATCAATAAAGAGCAAAACGTCTTTGTTTTCTTCATCACGAAAGTATTCGGCGATTGAAAGGCCGGTGAGACCAATCCTTTGCCGGGCTCCAGGAGGTTCATTCATCTGACCAAAGACCAGTGCGGTTTTATCAATTACACCGGATTCTTTCATCTCACGCCACAGGTCATTTCCTTCACGGGTTCTTTCTCCAACACCGGCAAAAACAGAGTAACCACCATGTTCCGTGGCAATGTTGCGAATGAGTTCCTGGATCAGTACAGTTTTGCCAACACCAGCACCGCCAAACAACCCGGTTTTTCCGCCTTTTGAATACGGTTCGAGTAAATCAATAACTTTTATTCCGGTTTCAAGAACTTCATCCGACGTAGCCAGTTCATCAACCCCGGGTGCCGGCCGGTGAATAGGATATTTTTTTACACTTTCTACCGCACCCTGCCCATCAATCGGTTCGCCAATAACATTAAGCATACGACCAAGCACGCCCGGCCCAACAGGTACAGATATCGGTTCCCCGGTATCAATTGCATCCATACCCCGGGTCAGTCCATCAGTACTATCCATAGCCACCGTGCGGACCATATTTTCACCAAGATGTTGCTGAACTTCTGTTATCAGAAGCGATCCATCTTCCTTGGTAATTTTTATGGCATTATTAATGGATGGTAATTTGCCCTCATCGAATTCGATATCAAGAACCGGACCGATGATCTGTTTAATTTTACCTTTATTCATTGTCATTTCCCAGCTATTTGTCTTTAATCCTTCAAAGCTTCAGCACCGCCAACTATTTCTGATATTTCAGTCGTTATCGCCGCCTGACGGGCCCGGTTATAAAACATGGTTAATTTTCCAACCATTTCTTCAGCGTTTTCGGTCGCATTTTCCATGGCCGTCATCCGTGCACCCTGTTCTGCCGCATTACTTTCCAATAGTATCCGCCAAACCTGAATATTCAGGTCTTTGGGGATTACCTGATTAAGAATACTTATATTATCCGGCTCATAAATATAATCGACATCACTTTTTGATTCGGTCAATTCTTCGTCAGGAACAAAGGGCAGGAATTGTTCAATAATTACATTCTGCTGCACAGCCGATTTGAATTCATTATACACAAACTCAACCCGGTCGAATTTTCCGGATTCGAAAACTGAAACCAAATCCCGTGATATACTGAGAGCATCATCAAGGGCCAAATGGTTGAATATATTTACCTTATAATCGGAAACCAGAAAATTTCTTTTACTGAAGAACTCATAAGATTTCCGGCCAATAGTATAAAATTCAACCTTCATATCACTATAGTTTTTGGCCCGACGCACAGCTTCTCTCAAAATATTGCTATTAAAAGATCCACATAAACCACGATCCCCGGTAACCGGAACGATCAGAACGTTTTCAACATTGCGTTTTACCATCAGGCCGCTCAGAGTCCTGGCCTCCGGTATGGCAGAAAGCCGTGAAATTAAGGTCTTCAACTCCAGGGCATAGGGCCGGATTGAAACTATGTTATCCTGAGCACGGCGCAGCTTTGCCGCCGCTACCATTTTCATCGCTTTGGTTATCTGTTGTGTGCTGCGGACACTGGAAATCCGTTTTCGTATTTCCCGGAGAGTTGCCATCCTTATGCCTCGGTCTTAAATCCGGCCAGGAAGTCACTCAGAATTTTGTCAAGCTGAGCTTTTAATTCATCCGACAGGACTTTTTTGGTCATAATCATTTCAAAAACCTGACCATGTTTCATTTCCATAAAGGCCAGGAATTCTTTTTCGAATTTTTTTATTGCACCAACAGGGATTTGGTCCAGAAAACCATTTGTGGCCGCATAGATCAGAACAATCTGGCGATCGAAAGACATAGGCACGTATTGACCTTGTTTCAGAATTTCGACCAGTCTTTCACCGCGACGTAACTGCTTCTGCGTGGTTTGATCCAGGTCTGAACCAAATTTGGCAAAGGCTTCCATTTCACGGTACTGAGCCAGATCAATCCGCAGACGTCCGGCGACCTGTTTCATGGCTTTAATCTGGGCACTTCCGCCGACACGGGAAACAGAAATTCCAACATTTATGGCCGGACGGACACCGGAGTAAAACAAATTAGATTCCAGGAAAATCTGGCCGTCAGTAATGGATATTACATTAGTCGGAATATAGGCAGAAACGTCTCCGCCCTGTGTTTCGATAATCGGCAGAGCTGTCAAAGATCCGCCGCCAAATTCATCACTCAATTTAGCAGCCCGTTCCAGTAAACGCGAATGCAAATAAAACACATCGCCAGGATAGGCTTCCCGACCAGGAGGACGTCTTAACAAAAGCGAAACCTGGCGGTAAGCCCAGGCATGTTTGGTCAGGTCATCATAGACTACCAGTGCATGGCGGCCATTATCACGAAAATATTCACCCATGGCTGCACCTGAATAAGGTGCCAGAAATTGCAGAGGTGCGGGATCGCTGGCATTGGCCGAAACAACAATGGTGTAATCCATTGCCCCAAAGCTTTCAAGTTTTTTTACTACTTTGGCTACTGTTGAAGCTTTTTGACCGATGGCCACATAGATACAGACTACATCCTTACCCTTTTGATTGATTATCGTATCCAGTGCAACCGCAGTTTTTCCGGTTTGCCGGTCACCGATAATTAATTCACGCTGTCCACGGCCGATCGGTATCATCGAATCTATTGCTTTGATACCTGTGGCCAATGGCTCATTGACTGGCTGCCTGGTAACCACACCAGTGGCTTTCCTCTCCACGAGCTGGGAATGATTAGTTTCAATTGCACCTTTTCCATCCATAGGTAAACCAAGCGGACTAACCACCCGGCCCAGCAGGGCATCACCGGTCGGCACTTCAACCACACGACGGGTTCGCTTAACTGTATCGCCTTCTTTAATCAGGGTGTCTTCCCCGAAGAGAATAACACCAACATTGTCTTCTTCCAGGTTGAATACCATACCCATTACATCATGCGGAAACTGGACCAGCTCACCGGCCATAACTTTTTCCAGACCATGAATCCTGGCGATACCATCCCCAACCTGTAAAACCGTACCAACTTCATAAATATCACTGGTACGCTCAAAATCTTTGAGTTGTTTTTTCAGAATTGCAGAGACTTCATCAGGTCTTACTGCCACACTCATTGAAATTACCTCTTTTTCTTAACTTAACCTATGGCCATTCTATGCCGGATTTTTTCCAGCTGGGTTCTGATACTGCTGTCGACGACCAGATCATCAATTCTGATAATAAATCCACCAATAATAGACGGATTAACAACCTGGTTCAGAATGAGATTTTTACCGGTCAGTTTTTCAACTGACGCTTTTAGCTGGCCGATCTGAGCATCCGTAAATGGGACAACACTAACCAGCTCACCTGATACCTGATTTTGGTGCTTCATCAGAAATGTATTAAAGGCCAATAATATCCGGGACATCTCAGCCAGCCGTCTTTTCTGTGCCACCAGGCTGATAAAACGCAACACCAAATTACAAACCCGGTGCTCAAACAGATCAAATAAAATTCTTTCTTTTTGAACTGAACTGTAAAGCGGATTACTCATTACTTTTCCGAGCTCGGGATGCGCAGAGAAAACATCCTGAATGGTGCGCATATCTAGTGCAACCTGCTCCAGACCATTTTCGGTGGCCAGCTCAAAAAGCGCTTTGGCATATCGTTTAGCTACCCGTGACAAAGGCCAACCTCATTAATTGTTCATGGTTTTAGGCAGAGACTGCAAATAGGCATCAACAACGGTTTTCTGCCTGGCTTCATCTAAGTTTTCGAGGAGAATTTTCTCCGCAGCGCCAATGGCCAGGTCGGCTACTTCAGCACGCAACTCAGCCAGTGCGCTCTCCTTCAGCGCTTCAATTTCCCGGGTGGTTTTCTCAAGCAATATTGCCGATTCAGCCCGGGATCTCTCCAGTATTTCCTGCCGTAATTTTTCAGCCAGCAACTGGTTTTCTTTAATAATTTTCTGACCCTGATTTTCAGCTTCAGATAAAAGCTGATTATGCTTTTCAAGCAGGGCCTGGGCTTCAAGCCTCTGCCTTTCGGCATTCTCCAGGTTTTCTTTTACGCTTAGTTCGCGCGATTCAATTGCCTGAAGAATTGGCTTAAGGGCTGTTTTGGAAAGGATGACCATGACAATGGCAAAAGTAATCCATGTCCAGATCATCATACCGGGATCGAGTTCAAGCATTGTGCATTCCCGTTTTGGTTTTAATGTTTATTTACTTGCCAACAAGAAACAAACTACCGCTCCAAATAAGGCCACACCTTCAATCATGGCAGCAGCAATAATCATGGTGATACGAATGGCACCACCAGCTTCAGGTTGACGGGCTGTACCATCCATGGCTGATGCAGCAATTTTACCAATACCAAGTCCGGCTCCGAAAGTTACAATTCCAGCGCCGATACCGGCTGCCAGATACGCAAATGCTAAAGCCAAATTCTCCATTAGGTTCTACCTCCTTAAATGACAGATTTTTTAATGTTCGGGATGTACACTCATTCCAATGAAGAGCGCAGATAATACCGTAAATATGTAAGCCTGTATAAAGGCCACCAGCAGCTCCAGGAAATAGACAAAGATGGCAAAGCCTATGGAGACCGGTGAAACCAGATAACTTTTAAAAATGATAATCAGACCAAGAAAGGCAAAAAGAACAATATGCCCTGCAGTCATGTTGGCAAAAAGTCGAATCGTCAGGGCCACATGCTTGGCAATCAAACCCATTATTTCAATCACAAACATCAACGGCCATAAATACCACGGCACACCATGAGGCACTAAGTTTTTATAATAACCTACTGGGCCTGATTCCATTATTCCAAAAAGCTGTGTAGCAAAAAATGTAATCAACGCCATGGCCGCCGTAACACTGATATTTCCCGTTGCTGTACTAAATAAGGGGATCAGACCCATCAGATTAGCGGTTAAAATAAAGAAGAAATAAGTTATCAACAGTGGCGTGAACCGCCGGCCTTCTTTTTCCCCCATATTGGCAATCGCAACTTCGTCACGGATAAAAACAACCAGCATCTCAACAAGAGCCCCGACTCCACGCGGATAAGGCCTGATCTTGCCGAGAGCCAAACGAAAAAGCAAGATAATAAACAAACCAGCCAGAACCAGCATCACGACATGATTCGTGATTGACAGGTCAACTTGCACACCAAACAGATTGACAGGGTGAAAATGAGGCAAATGCAGATGCAGCCCAGGCAAATGCCATTCGTTACTATTCTGAAGATGATGTCCGATCCAGGTGCCGATATTTTCATTCTGGGCAATCGCTGTATCAGCAGCAGCGGCGGTATGCTCAAGATTTATCACGCAGTTTGTTTCCTATTGAGTTTCATATTCAGGAAGAAAACTTCCCAGATCTGCATTGAAAAATGCAATATAATTAAGGCTGTAATAAAAACAAAATCAATAACTTCAGCATTTTTCAGAACTGTCAGAATTATCACGATCAGCAATATCAGCCGCACGGCCATTGAGCCAAAAAAGTACTTATTAAATCTATCCTGTGGAAAGTCAATTATTACCTGCAGTATCAAAAATGAAACAATAATATTCAAAAAGGCAATTCCCCCGGCAAAGACCATAGAATTGAGTCTTGCTGTTTCAAAACCCGATCCCTGCAGGTAGAGGAATGAGATCAGGATAAAGACAAACAGAATAAGTAAAATCCCGGACATAAATCTGATTACATTCACTGCTTTTTATTCTCGATTTGCTCAATTGCTTTTAATAAATGGTAAAACCCCAGCCCCAGACCGGTGAATAATCCGATCAGTAAACCTATGGGTTTTGAGTTCAACCGCTGATCAATCCAGTTTCCGACGAACCCAAAAAAAACAATACTTCCAAGCAGTACATAACCCATATTAAGGTAGGGCGAAGCTTTGCGGAAAGCCTGATTAAATTCCGGGCGGACAGGTTTAGGCATTCTCTGGTTTTACCGGATTTACAGCGGCTGATTTAGGTGACGATTCGACCATGCTGGCATACCCGTCAAAAACAGCACCTTCATCAATGATCAGCTTACGGCATTTCAGGTCTCCGATCAGGCTGGATTTACTTTCCAGAACCACCTTTTCAGAAATAATGACTTTACCTTTAATCTGACCACTGATCACAGCATTCTGCGCCTCAATGTCGCCTTCAACCATCCCCGGCTCACCTATGGTCAATGTGTTTTTGCAGATAACAGTACCTTTAACTTTACCATCTATCCGCAGGCTGCTTTCTGTCCGGATAGAGCCTTCAATCACAGTTCCCTTACCTATGAAATTTATCTGCGTGGATGTTCCTTCGGAAGAATTTGCCTTAAATGACATAACACAATCCTTTTGTTTCTATTTTCTATTGATTTCGCCGACATAAAATATTGGGTTTACCGGGATACCATTACGCCAGATTTCAAAATGAACATGGGCGCCGGAAGTAATCTGGCCGGTATTGCCGAGCAGGGCAATTGCCTGCCCCTTCACTACTTTTTCCATGCGTACCACAGTGTTCCGCAGGTTGTGTTTGTAAATAGTGGAAAATCCATGACCATGCTTGATAATAACCATATTTCCACCATCCGCCGTCCAGTCGGCAAATTCAACAATTCCGTCAGCACTGGCTTTTATTGGTGTTCCAACCGGGGCCACAATATCCACACCTACATGGGCATCACGGAATAGTGAACTGGTTTCAAAGCCACGGGTCATATAACCATCGACCGGTAAAAGCGCCGGGATGGAATTAAAAATGGTTTTCTGCTGCTCGATGGGAAGTTCCGCCAGCCTGGTCGTGGCCAGACTGAGTGTGTCGGCAGAGCTGTTCTTTTCAATGGTCACATAACCGCTCAGGGAAGAACGAATCTGTTTAGTAAACTGCTGCAGACGTACCAGGTCTTCACGAAGCTCATCCATTTTCTGAAGGCTTTTGCGCAGCTTGATATTCTCCTCGTTCAGGCGGTTATAGTCCAAAGCCAGTTCGGCAACTTTCCAATAGGTTGAAGCGCCTAAAATAACCAATCCGATTAGCACCGCCACCACAACTCCGATGGCCTGAAGGAAAATTAAACGGATATTAAAATTCCAGGTCCGTTCCGAGTTTTCCGGAACAATCAGGAAATTAATAAATCTTGTTTTTCTTTTGTGCAATGCCATCAGTTTCCGGTTCCCACGCCTTCGAATAATTCGATAATCCGGTTTAAATCTTCCGGCGAGTAGTAGTCAATTTCAATACTACCGCCTTCTTTTTTGGAATGGACTTTAACTTTAGTTCCAAACTTCTCCCGGAGATCATCTTCAATGGTCTGGATAAAAACCGAGCGCTTTGGCTTAACATGTTCCTGCGGTTCCGGCTGTTTTTCTGCATCTTTGACCATTTTTTCCAGTTGTCGTACAGAAAGCTGTGATTTCAGAGTTTTCTGCCACAGTAATTCCTGGATTTCCGGGTCATCAACTGCAAGAAGAGTCCGGGCATGACCCATAGATAATTCGCCCTTCTGTACACTGCGCTTAATCACCTCCGGCAGTTTGAGCAGGCGGATAAAATTGGTGATGGTGGTGCGGTCTTTCCCAATTTTCTGTGCAACATCATCCTGGGTCAGATTACATTCTTCGATCAGCCGCTGGTAACCCTGGGCAAGTTCGATCGGGTTCAGTTTTTCCCGCTGAACATTCTCGATGATCGCCAGCTCGAGCATATCTTCTTTATTTTCGACTTCTATAATATGTGCCGGCACGCTTTTATGCTGCAGTTCGGTCAAAGCCCGGAAGCGGCGTTCACCGGCTATTAATTCATAATGATCATCAACCCGGCGCACTGTGATCGGCTGGATGATACCTTTTTCCCTTATGGAATTTTTTAATTCTTCAAGGGCTTCCGGGTCGAATTCGACCCGTGGCTGATAGGGATTGGGCCGAATTTTATCAACCGGGATCTCGGCTACCCCGTGTACTTCTAAGGCTGGTGCGGCTGATTCGGGCTGAACCCGGATCAGGGCATCCAGACCTTTACCGAGCCGCGCTGGTTTCTTCACCTAATACTTCCTCAGCCAGGGACATGTAATTTTGACTGCCGCTGCAAACGGCATCATACATTATGATTGGTTTCCCGAAACTTGGCGCTTCGCCAAGCCGGACATTTCTGGTAATTACGGTATTGTAAACTTTTTCCTTGAAGTACTCACGGACTTCCTCTGCCACCTGATTGCAGAGATTGAGGCGGTTATCGTACATGGTCAGGAGTACGCCTTCGATGGCCAAATTTTTATTCAGATTTTTCTGAACAAGATGAATGGTGTTGAGTAGCTGGGAAAGACCTTCCAAAGCATAATACTCGCACTGAATGGGGATGAGCACGGCATCAGCGGCGGACAGTGCATTCAGGGTTAAAAGTCCCAGTGATGGCGGGCAATCGATAAAGACAAAATCGTATTTGTCGCGCGCTGCGGAAATTGCTTTTTTCAGGCGGTATTCCCGTTCCGGCATCTCGACCAGTTCCACCTCGGCCCCAACCAGCTTGATATGCGATGGCAAAATGTCAAGATAAGGAACGCTCGATCTTAGTACCGCGCTATCCATATCCTGTTCATTCAGCAAAACCTCGTAAGATGAAAGCTGTTCATCTTTGGCACTTAAGCCCAAACCGCTGGTGGCATTAGCCTGAGGGTCCACATCGATCAGCAAAACCCGGCGCTCGGCAACAGCAATGCAACTGGACAGATTGATGGCCGTTGTTGTTTTACCAACACCGCCTTTTTGATTGGCAATAGCAATTATTTTTCCCATAAACCCCGATTTTCCATTTAAATAGAGTGGCGAATCTACTGGATAGCAAAAATCAAATCAAGTAAGACAAAGTCTAAAAGTCGTTGCATCCGGCCTGCAAATCTATAATTTTCTGCAACTTATCAGCTCTGTAGCGGCGGATGATTTCCTTACCGGACAGTTGATCAAGCATTTCCTTCTCCCGGCGGCATGCTGTTTTATCCCTGAGCCGGATCAACACTTCAAATAATTTGAACCGGGCATCGAAAATCTGAACGACCGGCGGATCAACCCTGGCCGAAAGAAGGCGGATAATTTCACGGTATTCAGTGGCGGCTTCTTTATTACGCTGCATTTTATAATAGGTGTGGGCCAGGGCCCAACGCATAAAAGCGCTTTCCGGGTAAACGGCACACCATTTCCCGGCTAGTTTTTCTGCTTCTGTAAAGCGGCCGGCATCGAGCAGGACATAAACCAGCTGATGGGCGGCCATGGCCTGGCTGGGGCTACTCACGGCCGCCACCGCTGAGATCATAGTGATAGCTTCAGCTCTGCGGTCTTCCAGAAATGGAATCCAGGTTGTTTTACGGCTGCGCCAGTACAGATAAACGCCTATGCCGAGCCGGGCTTCAACCTGGGTTGAGTCCAGCTGCAGGGCATTTTCCAGATCAGTCATAGAAGCACGGCCATATTTCAGGGCTTCCCACCAGTTTTTTTGTTCGCCGTGGTAAAAAGCCAACAGGCCAAGTGCGCTGCCCCGGTAAAAATACAGCCGGGAGCGGTCTGCCGGACTCAAACCTGCATTTTCCAGCCTTTGCCCGCTATGGCGGATGACTTCGTCCAATAGCTCAGTATAGGCCTTCTCTTCAGTTGAATAGCCCAAATCACTGAACCGGGCATGGTACCAGTTTGCTTTATAAAATGAATTCAGCAGTTGGTTCTGAATGGATCCGGTGGTATTGAGAACAGTCCATGCTTCCTCAAACCGGCCATTGATAACCAGATCGGTGTGAACTTTTACCAGGTCGGTCTGAGCAGAGGAAAAAGTTAAAATGGGCAGAGCCAGGATAATTATAAAATAGTACTTCACTAAAATATTTTCCCCTGTGCTGTTGGGTCTGCTTCTTTATTTGTGTTTTCCATTACAGGAAAATAAAAAAAATCTGATCAACCGGAGGGTTTAAATTAACACTAAACTACAGTAGATCCGGTCCATCTTCCTGTTCCAGATTTATTAATTTCTCATCGATCCCACAAAAGGGCGGGATGAGCGCCAACCAAACCGTCATTCCAAGTAGCCTGCGACTCGCCTGCGGACGGGCAGGCGAGGAATCCTGAATGGATTGCAAATATCAGGATTTCCCTACGCGCAGGCTGGTGCAGAATTCCTTAAAACTGTCATTTCGATCCCGCCCATGCGGGAGAGAAATCTCTGGGTTTACAGTCATTTTAAGATTCCTCCGGCTCCGCCGTTCGGAATGACGAACTTTGACCCGTCATTTCGATCCCGCCCATGCGGGA
>DYOS01000004.1:49529-65134 GCA_020720405.1 Caldithrix sp.
CCGCCGTTCGGAATGACGAACTTTGACCCGTCATTTCGATCCCGCCCATGCGGGATGATGCGTTGGGGCATTTTCAATTTCAGGCACGGCACGCAGCGGCAAAATGAGGCGAAGTCTTATTTAGTAATATGGTCAAAGCAAGCGCCTGATGGGTGTGAACGCAATCTCAAAATCAGATATCGCCACAGGCACGCTGATATTTTTTAACCTGCCGGTTAAAAATAACCGGCAGGTTAAAAACATTAAAAGTCGATACCAAAGGACAGGTAATGTTTTGGGCGGCTCGATTTTTCCAGGTCATATTGCCAGGCCATGTCATATTTAAGCAGAAAGCCGAAAAAGTAGAGTCGGGTTCCAATACCGTAGCCGGCAACAATATCTTTAAGCACGCCGTCTTCGGCACCCTTAAACGGCTTTTTGGAATCCCAGGCCGAGCCGGCATCCGTAAAGAAAACACCCTGAATATTACCCAGCCTGAGCGGTGGAAAACCAAGTTCCATATAGGGAATCATCGGGAAGCGGAATTCGCTGTTAATCAGTGTAAAATAATTACCGACACGCTCATAATAGCGGGCGCCGCGCAGGGGCAGGACAAATTCGGAAAAATAGACATCTTTTATATCTTCTATACGCAAGCCGCCTTTGTAATCCCGGTTCAGCCAGTTTGATGTGCCACCAAGAAAGAACCGCTGCGGATCGCCGCCCTCCGAACCTCCGGCATGGATGCGGAAGGCCAGGGCATAATTATCGGCCAGTTTAAAGTATTTACGCAGATCGGTTTGAACCGTAAAAAACTGCGGCGCACGGGATGTATATTTAGGGCTGGCGGTTACCCGGAGCATTCCACGGAAACCATCCATGGGTCCGGAATAACCCCACTCGGCAGTGTCGTGGGTTATCTGCAGAGAGGGCAGAATGGAGCGCACCGATTCAGGCGGATCATTGCTTTGAAGATTCTCGAGATCCACATTGAATTGATTCAGGCTGGCATCAAAACGGGTAAATTTGTTCAGCGGATAAGAGATAATGGCATCGATGCCATAAAATCTATAGCGGTAAACTTCACGATTGGAGAGTATAAAAGTGTTGCCGAAGTGGAAACCGTGCAAGCCGAAATCAAACCTTTTGGGCAGGTACCAGTAATCGGCGGTGATATAACTATTGCGCAAATCAAATACCAGGTTTGTACCGAGGTAAATTTTATGATTGCCCAGCACATCACTGAAAGCTAATTGAGTAAACCCCTGGAAACCCCAGTAAGTATCATACTGGACTGCCCCGTCAACCTGATCCGGCGTGAAACGGACCCGGTAATTACGGACTTTATAATGACCATCGCTGGTTTTGTAATCTGCTTCCTGTAATTTTCTTTCTTCCTGCTCCGGCTTCTTTCTGGGCTGCTTCATATTGGCAAAAACATAATGGCTGTAATCGTTAGATTTATCCAATGGTAAGGCGGCAACCAGGGAATCAGCCGTAAAAGCGGTACCGGCTGCTGCCGGGGATGGAAAATAAATATCACTTTTCTCAGCCCGTTTTTTAAAGAAGACCGTTTTTTCAGGCTCGACTTTGACGGTTTTATCCGGATTTTTCAGGGAATAAATATCCCAGCCGCCTTCGGAAAAAGAAGTAAAGACCATGTTTGTGCCCGATTTATCCAGATTCAACTGGAAGGCTCCGGTCAACAGATCCGTGATGGCATAATCTTCACCGGTCTCGATATTGTAGCGGTAAATATTATAAATACCAGTCCGGTCGCTTACATAATAAAGCATTTTTCCATCCGCTGAGAACTCCGGTTCTGAATCCCGGTTTTCATCAGTGGTGATCCGCCGCATGCCCGATCCGTCGGCGTTCATGATGTAAATATCGGTATTCTCAAAATCATGGCCGGATACATCAAACCTATCGTTATCCGGCGCTCCGTTTATAAATGGGCCGCGGTCAGAGACAAATACGATACTGGCTCCGTCATTCGACCAGGCCGGATAGCTTTCAGAGAAAATATCGTTGGTAATGTTGGTGATGGAATCAGCAGCCACATCATATAAATAGATATCGCTGGCCCCATTATTATTCCCGACAAAGGCGATTTTATCACCCAGCGGTGACCAGTCGGCGCTGAATATCCCATCAAGGTTAAACTTGAACTGGCGGGTTTTATCGGCCTCGGTGTCATAGATATACAAAGCGTCCTGGTCACCGGCTTTTGCGGCAAAGCTCACCTTCCGGCCATCCGGCGACCAGCTCATACCCGGGCTCAGCCAATGCAGCTCTTCAAAATTGACGCTGGCTTCACCTTCAACGAGTTTCCGGATAATTTTGCTTTCAATAACATCGTACAGGTAAATCGATTGTTTGCCATCCCGGTCGGAAAGAAAAACCATCTTATCCCCGTTCGGAGAAATAGCCGGGCTGACATTCAGATAATTTTTATCTTTTTTATGATCGGTCATGGCCCGGGCTATGGATTTGACCTCGGTCCGGTGGGCGATATCCGGCCAGTACTCCTTGCGCATCGCCTTTTGCCAGTCGTTGGAAAGTTCCTCAAGTTCAATACCCAGAGCCGCTTTGAAGGCGTTTTCCAAACGGTAAGAACCTTTCACCTTGTGCAGCAATTCAGCAATTTTTTCATGACCATAACGCTCGGCGATATAGCGGAAAACACTGGCCCCGCCCTGGTAAGCAAGATAATAATTCAGGATGTCAATGGGCGGCAAATACCCGGAAATGGCTGCATCGCGCACAATCATATCCGTTCTGGTGTCCCAGCGCAGGGAAAAATATTCGGCCAGACCTTCTGAGAACCAGGTCGGCACCGGTACAACCTGTCCGGAAATCAGACTCTGGACCGATCCGCCATAAAGCATATCATTCATGACGGCATGAACCAGTTCGTGATGAATAACATGACGAAGCTGGGAAAAATTACCCTCATAGGGCAGAACGACCCGGTTTTTATACAATTCGGTAACTCCGCCGATACCCTCGTACAGGTAAACATCGACCACATTGGTCTGCTGAAAATCGTTGTGCGAGTTGTAAAGAATTATTTTAACTCTCTGGCTCAATTCATACTGGAAATCCTGTTTTAAGTGAACATAGGCTGTCTCGGCTACGTTGGCCGTGAATTCACCAATGTCATATCCGCCGGCGTAAAAATAAATATCAAAATGTTTCGACTGCAGATAATGCCAGTTGAAGTCCTCATACTGAACCTTGTTCTGACCAAACTGGGCAAAAAGAGCCGGGGCCGACCACCACAGCAAAATGATAAAAAGAATAACTCGACTAAATCTGTACATGCTCGCCTCCGCTTTATCCGGCAATGATAATAACATTCCGGATAGTATCTATCAAGATAAGACCGCCATCAATTTGGACAACCTGTCCCCGACAGATAAATTTAAAAATAAAAAGCAAAGTTCCATTCTTTCCGGAGCCGCCGATGAAATATTTAATAATCCTTTTATGGATCATATCCTTCACCACCAGCGGATGCGATAGCCCACAAAAATCCGGTTTAAGTAATAATACCTTTGTCTCACTTTTATCTGAGTTAATGATTATAGATGCTCTGAATATTCCTGCTGAGCTTAAACCGCAGATGGCCCGGGATGTATTCAAATTTTACAATATTGATTCCGTTGCCTTTAACAGGAAAATCACTGAATTGACGGAAGAACCCGGGAAATGGGAAGAAATCTATGGGAAGACCCAGAAAAATATCGGCCAACTGAGTTATCCGGCTTATTATTTTCCCAGCGCTGACTCACTTAAACCATGAATTATTTCTTTTTCAGCAGATATTCCGCCCACATCAGATTGGCCAAAGACGGAAGATAAGCCTGGACGCCATGCTGCTCAATATTCTGACCGGCCACAACGGCCTCCGGATAGGCTCCTATCAGATAACTTTGATCGAGACTAATCAGCGGTTTGAAAAATGTGTTTAATATATCGGAATCTACTTCGCCCGGTGATTTTATTTTAAGTATTGCCTGAATATACAGGCCAATAGTCCAGGGCCAGATAGCTGTCTCATAAAAAGCGGCTGTGTAGCGGTTTAGAGGAACATCCGGGTCTTTTTTAGGGGTGGTGCGGCTTTGCGATTTAGCCCGCAAGCCATAAGGCGTTACCAGTTCGGTATTGACCAGATCAAAAATAACTATGGCCTGTTTGGGTTTAAGCGGGCAGAAAGGCAGGGCAACCGGTAAAATCTGATTGATCCGGAGGTCATAGTTCTTTTGATCGTACAGAGCGAAATCAATCAACTGTTGTTTTTCCTCGGAGAAAAACACATTCTGAAAACTCAGTTCGATTTTTCCGGCTTTCTTCTGCAGCTTACCTTCGATCCGCCCTTTCTTGAGAAGCCCGGCAAAATAGGCCGTAATTCGCACAGCATTATACCATAGCGCATTCGTTTCCAGAAGTTTCCCGTGGCGCAGCACATCACCATTGGCTTTTTTAAGCGGGATCCATGACAGGTTATTCATCCGGTCGCCGGTAATCAGCAGTTCATCTTTATCGGCGCGGACTCTGCTGCCCATTCCCCGAACATACGAATCAATTATCACCTGGCAGGCATCAAAATGCACCGCCACCGTCGGCAGGTCTTTTGTTCTTTCATAATAAAGGTAAAGCCGGTCAATCAGCCAAAGGGCAAGATCAACATTCCGAAAGCGTCGGTTCCGGGTTTCATTTTCCAGGGTTGTCGGCAACAGACCATGGTCGAGCTGTTCAAACATCCATTGCAGATAGGTCTTAAATAGCTCAAAATTTTGCTGCGGCAGGGTCAGGCCGGGCAAACTAAGCAGAATATCCTGGGTGCGTTGTTTTAGGGAATAAGCACTTGGCGCTGCTTCAAAATGTGAATTTCTTCTGTGAATAGAATCAGAAAGACGGAGATCAAAATAAAACCGGGAAAATGACCGGCTTTGTTTCTCATTTATTTTTTCAGATTCCAGGCGGTAAAACTCTTCAAAATTACAATCCGATGTGTTCAGAGGATCAGAAGATATGAACAGATCGAGGTGCGCATATGGCTCCAGAATGGCCTGGAAAAAACCGGGATTAAGCAGGTCTTCCCTGTTCTCGCCATCCTGATGTTGGTCACGGGGATAAATAAAACTGTGATACCATAAAGTAGCAGCAATATATTCACCATTGTTATAGCAGACGTTCAGTTCCGGCATATGTGGCTTTGGAGACCAGCGGACAAAATTCTGGCCCTGATAACTATCTGTATTCAGGCCCTGAATTTCATGAGATAATTCGGTATTGTACCGTTCAGCAAGAAATGGCTTCAGCACTATTTTAACCGGGCGTTTTCTGTTCTTTAGTTCATAATGCAGAATCAGCAGATTTCTCTCACTATGCAGAAGTATCGTTTTCTCTAAACGATACCCATCAATCAGGTAGGTATATTTTCTGAACGGGTCTGCCGAGATGGACTGCAGATAGGGATTATGAACAGGATAAGTGTTGCCGACAAAGGGTTTGAAATTCAGTTCGTGGTGCTGGGCATCAATAAATACAGATTCATCGATGCGGGATAAAGCGACAATACTTTCCCGGCTTTGCCGGTCCGGCACGGCAAGCAGGCCATGTTCGCGCCTGGTATTAACCATTGCTAAAGTAGAAGAAGAATATGTTCCAAAGATGTTTCTTAGAACCCATTCATTATTCAGCAGAAAATTCAAATCCTGCAGAGCATCCTTGCTAATATTATTTTCAGAGCGCATAACATTCACTGTTCCGGAATATTGCCAGTATTAAAATCAATCCATTGCCCCTGAATGTACAAAACAGGTGCGTACTATGTAAAGCAAGGTAAATCTCTATCCCGGCCGGCTTATTAAAAGCTGGCCACAGCTTCATCAACGGATGCAAAAATATCAAATATCCGGTACAGCCGGGTCAGTTCAAACATAGCTTTGACCGGGGGTTGCAGACCTACTATTTTAAGATCACCATTTTGCATGGTCGATTTTTTCAAACCTGCCACCAGGGCCCCGAGGAAAGAACTGTCAACAAAATCAACCGAACTCAGGTCAACGATTACATTGCTGAATCCATTTTCAATTTTTACCATCAGGTCATCTTTCATGCTACCCGAGATATCCACGGTAGCCCGTTTTGCATCAATCGTAACCAGCAGCTTTTGATCCTGCTCTTCCATCCGGTAACTCATAGAAACTCCCATGACTAATGAATTGTTTTTATTGTATTGCTGATCAGTGACAGAAAAACAAACAGAAACAGAATTAAAAGAAACCAGACCTGGAGAATATTGGGCCAGTTATATTCTGACCATACAGACTGAATCAGAATATTCTGTTTAATAAACCCGGCCATCCCGGATAGAACGGCCAGGGCAATAAAAGAACCGGCCAGGTGGAGCAAGGCATGTTTTCTTTTCGCTGAATGGGTTTGTAGTTCGGAATACAAGGCAATATCATTACTATTGAAATGCCAGGACTCAATCAGCTTTTCGTATTCTTCGATAATTTTCAAATCCCTGATGCGCTTATTTTTCTTTTCTGAATATTTTTCTTCCAAACCGGAAAACTGCTCATCCAGTTTTAGAATATGATTAAAGCGGACGAAGTCAAAAATTTCATCAAGTCC
Source organism: Caldithrix sp. (assembly GCA_020720405.1). Taxonomy (GTDB): domain Bacteria; phylum Calditrichota; class Calditrichia; order Calditrichales; family Calditrichaceae; genus DYOS01. Next base: position 56,160 of record DYOS01000004.1, read on the forward strand.
TTCGATGCTTTGAATATTCTGTTCTTTCCGAAACCGCTTTTTGGTTTTTGTCAGGTAAGCCAGCGCTTGTTCCTGGCCATTTTGTTTTAAATCATTCACCATCAGCTGTTATTTCCTCTAAATGACCAATGGGATTCTCCGGGCGGGAAATACCCAATCTTTGTTCCATTAAAGTGGTATCGGCCACAAATCGGACAACTTCAACCGTTCTGGCCGGTAAAACCGAAATTTTGCTTTCCGAACCGGTCAGCCTGATAATCTGATCTGCCAGCTGATACAGGGTTGTTCCTGATCCCGACCCGATATTCAGAACGGTTCCAAAAAGATCATCCCGGCCGATGGCCCTGATCATGGCTTCAGTAATCAGACCAACATAGACAAAATCTATGACTTGCTCTCCGCCGAAAATTTTTATGTCTTCCTGTTTCCGGCAATTATCAATAAAGATTGGAATAACCCGGTTAAAATCTCTCCGCCCGTAAACATTAGCCAGCCTGAAAATAACCGTATTCAACTGCCCTGAATTTTGGAAAACCCGCACATAAAGTTCTCCGGCCGCCTTACTGGCACCGTAGGCATTCTTGGCTAAAAGCGGGTGCTGCTCGGTAACCGGTAATTCCTGAGCTTCGCCATAGACTTCACGCGAGGACGAAAAAATAAATTGCCGCACTTTACGGGCGGCACATTCTTCAAGCAGATTGAACGTGCCGATAACATTGGTCTCAAAAGAATATTTAAGATCATGCACGGCACCAAGAACATTTGACTGGGCAGCCAGATGAAAAACGATGTCAGCGCCATCAAGGTATCCCGGCCAAATGGAACGCTCACGGATATCCGCTTCGACCAGACGCAACCCGGGATGGTTGAGTATCCCGGCCAGGTTGCTTTTAAGACCTCTGAAAAAATTATCGATGATAATCACTTCATGGCCGGCCAGCAGTAATTTTTCAGCCAGGTGGCTGCCAATAAAACCGGCTCCGCCAGTAACCACAGTTCGCATTCGGACTCCAAATTTGGTTTTTTGTTTTTCGGTTAAGGTACTGAACTCCTTAGAAATTTTTTTAGCAGGGATACAGGCTTGCAGCCTGTTCGTAACCTCAATTTAACTTGCGTAATGTAATTGAAGGGCTTAAACTTTACACTTGAAATTTATACACAAAAAATTGAGTTTCGGTTGAAATGTTCCGATACCGGGATATTCTACCCGGGAAAAAATCATTACAACTCCAATGGATTAACTCAAAATCATTGGGCACAAAACTGGAAATTGTTTATGAAGATTAAAATTATTGCGGTGCTTACTCTTCTATCTTTTTCTATATCCTTTGCCGAGGCCAAACAAAATATAGGGATCATCCCGTTTCAGAATAAAATTTCTGATTCACGTCAGGACTGGATTTCCTATGGTTTTGAATATCTTTTGCAAAACAAACTGAGCATAATTTCTGGTTTTTATGTTCAATCCACGAACCAATTTCAAACAGCCCTCGGAAGTACAGGTTTCGGTAGCGAAACCATCGACGAACGATTTATTTACCGTCTCGGGAAGAATGCCAAAGTTGATCTTGTCATCAATGGGACTTATGAAATCAGCGGCTCAAATATGAACCTGACCGTGACCTACTACAGCGCTTTCAACGGTACGGTTATTCAATCAAAATCTTACCGCGAGCCGTTGTCAGGCTTATTCCGCATTTGCCAGAGCATTGTTGATGATATCATTACCCTGACCGAAGTTCCCCTCTCGGATAGCGAACGCCGCCTGTCTACACTGACCATTACAGAATCTATTGCGGCTTACGAAAATTTTATCCGGGGCTATATCGAGAATAATTCTGCCGAACCGCAGAATGATTTGATAACCAACTATTTCAGCAAAGCCATTCAGGAAGATCCCAGGTTCTGGGAAGCGTATTACAATCTTGGTATCGTCTATTTTAATACAAGTCAATTCCAGCAGGCTCTGGCCCAGTTCGATAAAGTGATTCAGGCTCTGCCCAATTTTGACAAGCCCTATTACGGAAGAGGCCTGATCCAACTTCAGAATGAAAAGTACCAGGAAGCTGTATCTGATTTTAATAAGGTGATTGAGCTGAATCCGAATGACTACAAAGCCTATTATAATCTCGGCAAATTGTACATTGAAGAGAAAGATTTTACCCAGGCTATAAAGAACCTGAAGGAAGCAGAAAAACTGAATCCCAATTTTGCACCTTTATTTTTCGAAATGGGTAATAATTATTTTGTTCAGGGCCAATACCGGTCAGCCATCGATTCGTACCGGCGGGCAGCCGAACTTGATGCCCAAAACGTCAAATACAGAATCCGCCTTGGCGAAACCTACTACCGGTCGCAGATTTACTATAATGCCTATAATGAATTCCAGGCTGCCATTAAACTGAAGCCAAATGAGCCGGTCGCTCATTTTATGGTCGGCGTAACAGTCTATAAACAAGCTGTCCTGGAAGAACTGGTCGAAGCTTTTCTGGATATGCTGAACGATGATTCCCTGCAGGCGGAAAAAACAAGCGTGGACCAGAAATTCAATAAAAAGCAGACAAAAATTATCGATCCGGCCAAGCGTGATAAAGTCTATCAGGAAATGGTGGATGCCTTTACCAAAGCCGCCCAGGCCAGACCGGGATTTATGGAAGCTACCTTTAACCTGGCTCTGACTTATCATGAAATGGGCAATAATCTTGAAGCAGAGAATTATTATAAAAAAGTACTGTTGATTAAGCCGGATCTGGTCAGGGCTTACATGAAGCTGGCAGATCTGTATACGGAGACAAACCGCAAAGAAATAGCCATCGATCAGTACCGGAAAGTATTCTATCTCGAGCCTGGTATTTTTGTACATCAAACCACACTTGGCGCCGAACATCGCTATATAAATGTTTACGATATATTTAAAAAGGAACTCGACGATCAGCTTGCAGTAAATCCGGGTAATCCGAAAAATAATCTTGTCCTGGCAAAAATATATGAGGCGCAGGGTTATTATGGTAAAGCTGCAAATCTGCTGAGAAATGTTCTCTCTTCAAGTCCGACCAATACGGAAGCCAGAGAAATTCTGGCCAGGGTTGAGAAAAAAGTAAGCAAATAAAAAAAAGCCCGGTAACCGGGCTTTTTTTATTTATATCGATATTGTTTAACGATCTGCGACAATGCCGTTCCGGCCTTGCCCAGTTCCAGGGCATATTCATTCAACTCTTTACTTCTCCTGTAAACATTTGTACTTGCCGTTGAATTCTCTATAACATCTTTAGCAATCATGCGGGACGTATCCGCAGCCTGATTTACATTGCTGGCAATATCCTGTGTTGTGGCAGTTTGTTCTTCCACGGCCGCTGCTATGGCCACAACCATTTCATTGACCTGTTTTACAATCCCGGAGATCGTTTTAATTTCACCAACTACGGATGAAGTTGCATTCTGCATGGTTTCAATCTTCAACCTTATTTCACCCGTCGCTAAATTTGTTTGTTTGGCCAGTTCTTTCACTTCATTGGCCACAACCGCAAAGCCCTTTCCATATTCACCAGCCCGGGCCGATTCGATAGTGGCGTTCAGGGCAAGTAGTTTTGTCTGTTCGGCGATATCGGTGATGACTTCGATAACTTTGTTAATTTTGACGGGTTAAATGCCGTCAGATCAATATCAGCAAAACCATTTTTTCGGTAGCGGAAATATTCTTTGCCAAGCTTATCGGTTACAGAGACAAAGGAAATTTCTTCCAGTTCTGCAAAAACCTGCACCGCCTCCTGAACCGTCTGGTCGTGATCGAATTCCACACCCTGCCTGGCACTGTGCGCAGCGAGATGGGTAATAATCCGCGATGAAACGCTAAGATTCTGATCCAGGGCCCGCCCGGTAAAATGGTTATTCAATAAAATTAGAGCGATGCCAAAAATAATCAGCCCAGCCAGAATCAGAATCAGTAACTTGCTGCGGATACTAAGTGCTGAAAGGTCCATAATAAATTTCCGGATTAAATTAAATGACTGGAAATGAAGATTGATTATCGAAGAGATCAAAAGAGACTTAAACTGTAATTCAGGAAGGAGAACTTTATTCCGTTATTGATCTGGATTTTAAACGGTGAAGAATATCGCTGGTCTCCGGGAACTGTCCGGTTGCCAATTTTGAATAAACAAGACTGCCGTCAGCAATGATTTCAAAACAACCGCCCTGGCCTTTGACCAGAACAACCTCAGGCGAAATCTGCTCACGGATAATTTCAGCCAGACCGGCTGCACGGGACAGATAGTTTCAGACCACGCAGTATTTTATTTCAATCCGGATCATTTTTTAATTCCAATCTTTTGCAGGTAACGCTCACGCGCTTCTATAATTTCCGGCAGATTATCCGATCCGAATTTTTCCATCAGGGCGTCGGCCAGAACCGGGGCAATTACATTTTCAGCGATGACCGAACAGGCCGGAACTGCTGTGATATCACTGCGTTCTTTGTGGGCTTTAAAAGGCTCTTTTGATTCCATATCCACCGAAATCAAAGGTTTCATCAGGGTCGGAATAGGTTTTTTTGCAATACGGATCACAATATCCTCACCGCTGGTCATGCCGCCTTCAATTCCACCGGCCCGATTCGAACCATGATAATAATGACGTTCTTCCGAATAAAATATTTCATCGTGATAAGCAGAACCGGGCAGGGCCACGCCATCAAAACCGATCCCAAACTCTACACCTTTGACGGCCTGTATCGAAATAAGGGCAGCGCTAAGACGGGCTTCCAGGCGGCGGTCCCACTGGACATAGCTACCGATGCCGGGCGGCATACCGCGCACAATAATTTCGATCAGACCACCGACCGTGTCGCCCTGCCGCTTGATTTCATGAATATGCTCAATCATCCGTGCTTCCTGCTTTGGGTCAAGACAACGCACTTCGGAGCGGTCGGCCAGTTCATTGATCCGGTCTGATCTCAGTATTTCATCAATTTCAGTCTGTTCTGCCCGGACTTGTCCGATCTGCAGAACATGGGAGTAAATCTGCACATTCAGGGCCTTGAGCAGTTCCCGGGCAAAAGCACCGGCAGCCACCCGCATGGCGGTTTCCCGGGCGCTCGATCTTTCAAGTACATTCCGGATATCATTAAAACCGTATTTTAGTGCACCGGCCAGATCCGCGTGGCCCGGCCGGGGTTTGGTTATCCTGTTTCTGCTTTGCCCTTCGAACTGAGCCATTTCTTCAGTCCAGTTTTCCCAATCGCGGTTGCGGATGATAAAAGAAACCGGGCTGCCGATGGTCAATCCGAAACGCAGACCGGACAGAACTTCAATCTGGTCGGTTTCGATTTTCATTCTCCCGCCCCGGCCGTAGCCCTGCATGCGGCGGTATAATTGATGGTTGACCGCATTTATATCAACCGGCAGATTGGCCGGCAGACCTTCAACAATACCGCTTAGTGCCGGACCGTGCGATTCGCCGGCGGTCAGGAAGCGGATCATTCCGGGACCTTTCGGGATGCGATTCTGACTTTAATTTTTGTTTCGTCGACGACTTCGATCAGGGATTTGCCCACCGTAAATCCGGCCGCATGTTTGTGTCCCCCGCCGCCGAACCCGCGGGCAATTTCACCGACATCGACACCGTTTTTGGAGCGCAGGCCGACCTGCACCCGGTCTTCATTTTTCTGCACAAAAACACCGACCACGGCCGCTTTGGAATCCTTGCGCAACAGATCAATCAATCCATCGACTTCTTCCGGAAAAATCTGTTTGTCGCGGATAAATTCGAAGGGAATGGTGATCCAGCTGAAATGCCCGTCAACTTCAATTTTGTGCAGCAGCCGTCCCCAGACCCGGAGCTGGCGGACACTGGCCTGTTCATAAACCATATTGTATATCCGGGCCGGATCCGGGCCGTAACCCATCAGGTCAGCTGCAATGCGGAAAGTATCCCTGGTTGTACCCGGGTAACGAAAACCGCCTGAATCGGAAAGGATTGCTGTAAATAATGCTTCCGCTATTTCAGAATTAAAGTTGGCTTTCAGATAACGCAGCAGATCATAAATAATTTCTGCGGTGGCGATGCGCGTCGTATCCTGAATGAGCAGATCCGTCCAGCCTTTTTCCACCGGGTGGTGGTCAATGCAAATTTTATAGGCGGCGGATTCCTGAATCGGCTGATAAAATTCATCAAGCCTGTCCAGAGTACTGATATCCAGAATAAAAACAACTTGTGCTTCCTGGATAAAGGCAGCCAGGTTTTTCTGACTGGTGTGGTTAATAATTTTCTTGGTATTCAGGAAACCGTATTTAACCGGAATATTTCCCGGAATGGCCACCCGGACCGCCTTACCAAGCTGGTTTAAATAATGGTACAAGGCGAGCGATGAACCAATGGCATCGCCATCGGTATGAATGTGGCTGGTAATCAGGAAACGCTGATTATCACCGATCAAACTGGAAATCTGCCTGAATTCTGCCTGAAAGCGCATTTTCTCCTTAGCGTAAGAGTTTTATTTTATTGATGATGCCTTCCACCATTTCATCGGTGGTCGCCGTTCCGCCCAAATCGGGAGTAAGAAATTGTTTCTCCGAAAGGAAGAGCACAATGGCCGCCTGAATACGGTCGGCTGCCTTGCTCTCACCAAGATGACGGAGCATCATATTGGCCGAAAGGATGGTCGCCATCGGGTTGGCTATTCCTTTACCGGCAATATCCGGTGCGCTGCCATGAACCGATTCAAAAACCGCATATTCATCGCCGATATTGGCGCCCGGTACTACTCCGAGTCCGCCAACCAGACCGGCGGCCAGGTCAGAAATAATGTCGCCATACAAATTCCCGAGTACAACCACATCAAACTGATAGGGCCGCATTACCATCTGCATGGCGCAATTATCAACGATGATTTCCTTGTAGGTAATTTTTGGGAACTCAGCAGCCACCCGGCGGCAGCAATCGAGGAAAAGCCCGTCGCTTTTCTTCATAATATTGGCTTTATGCACGGCATGAACCAGTTTCCGGTTATTTTTTTCGGCCCAGCCAAAGGCGGCACGGGCGATACGCAAAGAGGCTTTTTCGGTGATAATTTTCAGGCTCTGAGCCACACCGGGCGCAATATCCTGTTCGAGTCCGGCATAAAGATCTTCGGTGTTCTCGCGGAAAATAACCATGTTGATCGGCTGGTGATGGACCGAAATGCCCATAGCCGAGCGCACCGGACGGACATTGGAATAAAGATCAAGGGTTTTACGCAGTTCCACATTGACCGAACGGAAACCGGTCCCGATCGGTGTGGTCAGCGGACCTTTCAGCGCCACCTTGTTTTTGCGGATGGAGTTCAGGGTTTCTTCAGGCAGAGTAGTGTCAAATTTATCAATGGCACCTGCCCCGGCATCAACAATTTCCCAATCGATAACCACACCGGCGGCGGCAATTACCTTGCGCGCGGCGCTGGTTACTTCGGGGCCGATCCCATCACCCGGGATCAGTGTAATGTGATGTGTGGTTTGGTTGGACATAGCTTTTTCCTTTCCAAAAACATCATGTTAAAAGTCAATATACTATAGATGCGTATTTTTACCGAAATAAAAATCAAAAAGGCGACCGGGCTTGGTCAACGGACAGGCCGGTTATTTTCATCCCGGACGGGCAGTTTTCTTACTCTGATCTCTATAGAAAACCAACCCGTTTATAAATCCCGGATTGCAGGCTCTTGCAGAATTTCTAGAATGGTCATTCTGAAGCCGATGGCCCGGCTTATTTTTTCTGATCAGGAAAATCGATGTCAGGTATACCGGAGAGGCGTTTTTTGGTTGAAATGGTTTCAGCCCGGGTTATGGCATTCCGCCCGAATTTACGGTTTATGGCATCCTGCACCTGATCCAGCGCGTTGGTCTGAAGCGATTCCGGGGCAAATAAATCGAGCTGCTCAGCCGGAGAGACACCAAATCCGCTGACACCGACACCAAGCAGGCGGACCGCTCTTCCTTTTTCGTAGTTTTGACTGAATAAGCCGGACACGGTTTCATACAAAACCCGGGTTGAATCCAGCCCTGAATTCAGGGTTTTATTTCGGGTGATGGTGGTAAAATTTTCATAGCGTAATTTCAGATGAATGGTTTTGCCGGCCAGTTTTTTTGCCCGCAGCCGCTGGGCAACTTTTTCAGTCAGATATAAAAGCGTCTGATTCAGCCGTTCCGGATTCGATTCATCAACCATAAAGGTATGCTCGTTGGAAACCGACTTCACCTCATGATCAGCACTGATTTCCCGCTCGTCGAATCCATGAGCCAGGCGGAAAAAATGCTCACCGGCTTTCCCGAATTTCCGGCGCAGATAAGTTTCGGGTAATTGGGCCAGATCACCAAAGGTTCTGATTCCGGCAGCATGAAATATTTTTTGTGTCTTACTACCGGCACCCCACATCCGACCGATGTCCAACGGGGCGAGAAATTCCTGAATATGGTCCGGATCGACAATCACCAGTCCATCCGGCTTTTCCAGATCTGAGGCTATTTTGGCCAGGTACATCACCGGTGCCACACCGACCGAGGCGGTGAGATGTTCTTTTTCCTGGATGCGCTGCTTTATTTTTCGGGCCATGGTCGGTCCGTCACCAAACAGCGCCTGTGAGCCGGTCACATCAAGAAAGGCCTCATCGATGGATAGACCCTCAACCTGGTCGGTAAATTCATAGAATATATCGAATATTTCCCGGCTGACCTGGCTGTACAGATGCCCGTTGGGTGGTACATAAATACCCTGCGGACAAAGCCGCCAGGCCTGTGAGATGGGCATGGCCGAACGGACGCCGAATTTCCGGGCTTCATAGGAACAGGTGGAAACTACGCCACGCCCTTTTCCTTCCTGCGGATCGGAACCGACGATAACCGGCTGGCCTTTGTATTCGGGATGCTCACGTTGTTCAACAGCAGCGAAAAATGCATCCATATCCACATGCAGGATTATTTTTGACATGTTTTATTTTAGCACCT
>DYOS01000041.1:0-1947 GCA_020720405.1 Caldithrix sp.
CCTCGTCTCAGAATGACAACATTCATTATCATTTTGTTATCCTGTCAAAATTCTTTTTAGCCACCGATTAACACCAATACCTACTAATTCTCTTCCCCTTTACCCTCCTTCTCTTGTCTTATTTGTTAATTCAATTTCAAATTGAACTTGCGGATAGCAGCGGTCAGCAATAGGCTGGTAATCAGCAGCAGCGGCCAAACCTGCGGCCACAATCCGCTTAGCGGCGTACCTTTCAGCATGATGCTGCGCAGAATTTCCAGGAAATAGGTGGCCGGAATAATTCGCGCCGCATATTGCAGAATTTCTGGCATACTGCGGATCGGAAACATAAAACCACTGAGCATAATGGTCGGCAGAATGGTGATAATCAGCGCAGCCATCATAGCGACCTGCTGGGTGCGGGCAATCGTAGAAACCAGCAAACCAAAACTAAGACCGGTCAAAATATAGATCAGCATCATTAAATTGATGGCGGCAAAGGAGCCGCGCAGCGGTACATGGAACCAGAACATGCCGATCAGTAAAATCATCAGGCCGGCCAGGTAGCCGATGATGGAATAAGGCAATACTTTTCCGACCAGTATATGAATCGGACGAACCGGACTGACCAGAATCTGCTCCATACTGCCCCGCTCTTTTTCACGGACAATGGTAATACTGGTCAGCAAAGCAGAAATAAGCAGCAGGATAACCGCGATCAGACCGGGTACAAAGAAATAGGCTGATTTCATATCCGGATTGTACATCAGCCGTGGCTCCAGCGAAAAAACCCGGATCATATTCTTACTTAGGCGCATATTCTGACTTACCGCAACCCGGCTGAGGTAATTATTGATAAAATTTGCTGCATTCGGATCAGAGGCATCGACCAGAAGTTGGATTTTCCCCTGTCCCTGTACCACAAGATCACGGGCATAATTTTCAGGGATAATCACAATGCAGCGCACCGTGCGTTTTCTGAAAACCAGGTCAGGATCGGTTTCCAGATCAGGATCATTTTTAATTTTATAAAATCCATTTGAAGCAAGTTGTTCGGTGAAAAGCCGGCTTTCTGCACTGCGTGAATGATCGATCACCGCGGTCGGAATTTCCTTCATTTCCATATCGATGGCATAGCCAAACAGAAAAAGCATCAGCACCGGCATCAGAAACATAATAATCAGCGTTTGCGGATCACGCCAGATGTGAATGAATTCCTTACGGAAAATACTAAGCAGAATGCGCGGCATCGCTTCTCCTCTCGACCACCTTTAAAAAGACGGATTGCATGGATTCGGTCTGGTATTTTGCTCTGAGATTCTGCGGTGAATCCAGCTCAACAATCTGACCGTCACGCATGATACTGACCCGCTGGCAATATTCAGCCTCGTCCATAAAATGGGTGGTGACAAAGATGGTTTTCCCGGATTCGGCCAGTTCATAAATCAATTCCCAGAAATTGCGGCGGGAAGACGGGTCCACTCCGCTGGTTGGCTCATCGAGAAATATAATCGGCGGGTCATGCAGCATGGCTGTACTGAGGGCCAGCTTTTGCTTCCAGCCCATCGGCAGCGCCGCCGTAAGCTGGTCAGCCTGCCCGGTTAACTGCAGATGATCCAGCAAGGCGGCGGTTTTATTTATAATCTGACCGCGGGAAAGACCATACACACCGCCATAAAATTCAATGTTTTCACGGACGGTCAGATCCTCGTACAGGCTGAATTTCTGGCTCATATAACCAATGCTGTGTTTGATGTTCTCAGGTTCCGTGTAAATATCAAACCCGGCCACGGTGGCCTGCCCGGATGAGGGCAGAAGAAGCCCGCAAAGCATACGGATAGTGGTTGTTTTTCCGGCACCATTAGCGCCCAAAAAACCAAATATTTCTCCTTTGCCGACCTCGAACGAAATATTATCGACCGCCATAAAATCACCAAAACGCCGGGTCAGATTTTTTACGGTAACTGC
>DYOS01000041.1:2047-21810 GCA_020720405.1 Caldithrix sp.
CCATTCATCAGATGCAGAAAAATATCCTCAATATCAGCGGGAATTCTGTTCAGCGCCGGCTGACCAAGGCCGGCAGAGGTGCAGTGTTTTAAAAATCCGGCACGGCCAATATTCAACTTGTCCGACCAATGCAGAGCACTGCCGAAAAGATGTAGCTGCCCCGGTAAACCGCTTGCTTTCAGTTTTTCAAAGGAGCGGTAGGAATTTTCCAGATCAACCCGGTATAATGGATGGCCGTAGCTTTCCCGCAGGGATTGCGGCGCATCCATGGCCAGAATCCGGCCCTCAAAAATCAGGGCGATCCGGTCACATTGAGCGGCTTCATCCATATAAGCGGTGGTGATTAAAATCGTCTTGCCTTGTCCGGCCAGATCGTGCAGTATTTGCCAGAATTCCTGACGCGAAACCGGATCGACACCAAAAGTCGGTTCATCGAGCACAATCACTTCGGGGCCGTGCATCAACATGCAGGAAAGGGCCAGCTTTTGTTTCATACCGCCGGAAAGGTCGCCGGCCCGGCGCCGGGCATAGGGTTCAAGCCGGGAAAAGCGGTACATCTGTTCTTTGCGCGAATCTCTCTCCTGACGGCTGACATTAAACAGATCGGCAAAAAAGTGAAGATTTTCTTCAACGGTCAGGTCCTGATACAGGCTGAAGCGTTGGGGCATGTAACCAACCTGCGAGCGGACGAAAAAAGCGTTGCCGAGCACCATCCGGCCCATAAATTTTACTTCGCCGCTGTCTGCTTCAAGCAGGGAGACAATAATCCGCAGAATGCTGGTTTTACCGGCCCCGTCCGGTCCGATCAGCCCAAAAATTTCTCCGCTTTTTACAGCAAAACTGACCCCGCGGACGGCTTCAATATTTTTATATTTTTTGATCAGTGACTGGACCTGGATTGGTTCGTCCATACCTACCATCCAATTTCGACCGGCATGCCAATTTTGAGCAGGCCATCGGGATTGGCCACGCGCACTTTGACCGCATAAACCAGGGTGGAACGGGTTTCGCCGGTTAAAACCGTTTTCGGTGTAAATTCACTTTCATCGGCAATCCAGAATATCTGGCCCGGAAAGGGCTCTTCTCTGCTGTCGATATAAACCTGAACATTCTGCCCCGGTTTTACGGCATCGAGGCGGGTCAGCGGCATATAAAAAGTAGCTTCCAACAGCGAAAGGTCGGCGATCTCAAGAACGATGCGTCCGGGAATAGCCATCTCCCCGGGATTGATATAGCATTCCAGAATCCGGCCATCAACCGGGCTGGTCAGCAGTGCATCCGACCAGTTCAGGCGAGTTAGTTCCACAGCAGATTTGAGTTGTTCTTTTTTGGTATCAATAGCCCTGAGCTGGGCCCGCAAAGCGGAAGTCTGGGCTTCGGCCATTTGAACGGCTGTTTCCAGTTCATCTAATTTTAAGGAAGTTGCCGCACCCTGTTCGGCCATATTTTTTGTTTTCGACCAGGTCAGGCGGTTTAAAGCAAGTTGTGCTTCAGCCTGGTTAAGCTGCGCCTGAAGTGCCGCCCGGTTAGCCTGCAGTTCCTCCTGCTGGGCGGATTGCTGCTGTAATATCAGAGCGCTACGCTGGCGGTTGGTCAGAAGCAGGGGCTGACCCTTTTTTACTGCGTCACCGGTCTTTACCCAGACCGAATCGACCACGCCCTGGAGGCGCGCCGAAAGTTCATAGGTTTCTGCTTCCAGCCGGCCATTGTATCGCTCCGGCTTCTTTTCAAAATAACCGCAGGAGGATAAAAGCAATACGATCAGGATCAAAGACAGGGTTTTCATGTCAGGGTCTCCATTCACTTAGGGGTTTACCGGAAAGAAAATTGATTTCCTGCAGCTGCAGGGCAAGGTCGATATGGCTTTTGTTGTAGCTGGTCTCGGCCCGGGTCAAATCAAGATTGGCCGCATTATAATCGAGACTGGAAACAGCGCCTTGTTCATATTGCGATTCGATCACCTCAAACTGGCGGCGGGCTGTTTCCAAAGCCCGGGCGCTGATTTCGGCCTGCTGCCGGGTGGTTTGCCAGTCTTCGAGCGCATTGATAAAACCAGTCCGTAACTGATCGGTCACTTCCTGGTGTTGCCATTCCGCTTTGGCCAGTTCCGCCCGGCCGGCCTGAACACGCTTCGTATCACCGCCCCAGCGGTAAATATTCCAACGAAGCTGCAGACCAATTACGCCATAGCCCATCCAGTCATTTTCAATAAAGTTTACACCGGGTTTACCATAGCGGTAGCCGAGCTGCAAAGCCAGGTTTGGCCAATAGACAGATTCCTGCAGACTGACTTTGATTTGGCTTAACCTGACCTGCTGAGAACTGAGCTGCAACGCTTCGGCGGTGGAATCAAAGCGGGCTTCCGGTTTTAAATGTGAGACGGGTAGACTCCGTAAATCGATTTTGACCGCTTCGCCAACCAAAATTTCTAACTGATTCTGCATTTTTTTTATGGCCGCTTTCAGAGCCAGTTCCTGCTGGGCAAATTGTAGTTCGGCCAGACGCAGGCTAAGCGTATCCGTTGGCAAGGCCATACCCTGACTGACCAGTGCCGACGTTTTCTCCATTTGCAGCATGATGCGCATCCGGGCCGCACGAACTCCGGCATTTTCCCAATACAAACCCTGCATTTTCCGGTACAGCCGGATCACTGTAATAGCCGTGTTTTTTTTCTGCTGCTCCAGATTTAATTCCTGTGCTTTCTGCACTGCACTGGTCAGTGTGATATTATTGGATAGTGCAAAACCGGTAAAAAGCGGAATACTCAAATCCAAAGCGGTCTCATAAGTATCGTAAACACCCAAATCCACGGTTTTGGATGGAAGCGGTGCGGGCAAAGTCAGTTCAAGCGAGGCCACTTCACTGACATGGCGGTAGTGCATGGAAATGTCGAGGGCCGGCAACCGGTCGCTCCGGGCAGCCTGACTCCTGAGACGGGCGGCGCTTACTTCCTGCCCGGAGGCCTGTATGGCTTTACTGTTTTGCAGGGCCTGACCAATCAGGGCCTGCAAATCCTGCCCGACAGCCAGAGCGCTGAAGAGAAATATAAAAAGAATCAGTCTCATCTGTTTGATCTCCTGGGTTTTAGCCCCTTGTAAACCATTTCAAAAACTGCTGCTTTACGTTTCCCGAGAAAAATATCCGCAGGTTCATTAGTGCTTTACGGGAACGGATGCAGAACAATTGGTAAGGCAATTAACAAGAACACACAGGTGCCGATACCGGTGACAATAAAGTGAATTACCTTATGCCCGAATTCAATTCTACCATTTTAGCTGGCCTCCTTAATCAGACGGATAAAGACAGGTGGATATCTTAGTTTTCTTTTCACCTGGGCGGCCTGGATTGCTTTGCCGATAACCTCACAGATGTGGGCAAAGATGGCTTCAAACAGCCTTTCTTTGGTGCGGAAATAATAATGGAGCAGAGCTTTATTGATCCCGGCCCGGTTTAAAACCTCGGTCTGTACTACCTGGGATACACCTTTGAACAAAGGTGCCTGGCTCATATCGGGATGTCCGCCGCTGCCGGGTTGGCCAGCATGGTCAATTCTATAAGGATGGCTGGTCATAATAATGCCTGTTGATAAACCGACTCAGAAAATATTAAGGTAAGCTAATTTTAATTAAAGATAAACAAGGCCGGAACAGCGCTGCACTAAATTTCAGGTTTCAAGAACATTCCGGATTTTAACCGCAAGTTCATTGATTGAGTATGGTTTCTGTAAAAAATGGAAGCCCTCGCGCAGGGCTCCTTTATCAGCGAGCAGGTTGTCTGAGTAGCCGCTGGTGAACAGGATTTTTACTAAAGGATATTTGACCTGAATTTGCTTTGCCAGATCGTGGCCGTTAATCCCCGGCATAATTACATCCGTGACCAGGAGATCAATCGAAACAGCCGTGTTTTGAAGAATGTTGAGCGCCTGTTCGCCATTTTCTGCGGAATGTACCTTATAACCAAAACTTTCCAGAGATTCAAAAGCAAAACTCCGCACATTTTCATCATCTTCAACCAGCAGAATATTTTCAGAACCGGATAATATTACCGACTGTCCGGTTGAATGCTCCTGTACACACTCAGTCGCAGAAGTGACCGGCCAGTATATTTTAATGGTGGTTCCGAAACCAGGCTCGCTGTAAACGGAAATATCGGCATTGTTTTGCTTTAAAATTCCATAAACGGTAGAAAGTCCAAGACCTGTGCCCTTACCCTGCTCTTTGGTAGTAAAAAACGGATCAAATATTTTTGTCTGGGTTTCCTGGTCCATACCGATCCCGGTATCGGTGACTGAAAGCAGAATATGGGCTCCGCTGACACCAGCCAGCAGGGTCTCAATATAACCGTTCCGGTCAGTCTTAAACCTGGTTTCTATAGAAATTCTTTTCTCACTGAGCGGATTATTTTTTTCGTTTATGGCATCCCGGGCATTGATAACCAGATTCATTATGATTTGATCGAGTTGCCCTTTATCCGCCAGGATGTTGGGAACCAGCGGGTCAAGCCTTGTTTCGATCCGGATATCTTCGCCGATCAAGCGGCGCAGCATATCTTCCACACCACTGATTACCGAATTGATATTCAGAACCACCGGCTGGATAACCTGTTTGCGGCTGAAGGCCAAAAGACGGCTGGTCAGAGCAATAGCCCGGTCGCCGCTGTTGAGTATTGCCCGCAGATCTTTGCGGATAGCCTCGGTATCGGTTTTACGTAAAGCCAGTTCGGCATGGCCATTGATAACGGTCAGCAGGTTATTGAAATCATGGGCAACGCCTCCGGCCAGAGTACCGATAGATTCCATCTTCTGGGCCTGGGTCAGTTGATTCTGAAGCCGTTCCCGTTCCTCAATCTGATGATTCAGGTGGCGATTATATTCTTCCAGTTCGGCGTTTTTGCGCCGGATGCGAACCATTCTGATCCGGAAAAGAAAAAAGACCAGAGAAAAGATCAAAGCAGCAGTCATAATCTTGAACAGAGCAGTCTGCCACCAGGCCGGCCGGATATGAATTGCGACTGATAAACCCTGCTCATTCCAGACACCATCATTATTGGAGGCCTTCAGCCGGAACGTATATGAACCCGGATCCAGATTGGTGTAGGTGACTTCATGTTTTGTTCCGGCAGGTATCCAGCGCTGGTCAAATCCTTCCAGCATATAGATAAACTGATTTTTACCCGGTATGTTAAAATCGAGGGCAGCGAAACCAAGAGAGAACACATAGCCGGTAAAAGGCAATTCAATTTTTTTAAATGTTGAAATTTCACGGTCCGGAAAAATATCCTGATTATAGCGGCGGATACTGGTCAGGCGAACTTCGGGGATATGCCTGTTTACCGGCATGCTATCCGGGTGGAAGACATTAAATCCATTGATTCCGCCAAAAAACATCCGGCCGTCAACATTTTTGAATGCAGCACCCCAAAAGAACTGGTTGCTCTGCAGACCATCCATTTCAGAAAAGACTGTAAACAATTTATCAGCACCCGGCATCAGGTTCATCCGGGCCAGACCTTTATTGGTGGTGATCCAGAGATTGCCCTGCTGATCCTGGAGCAGACCGTAAATAACATCGTTGGGCAATCCGTCAGAGGTCGTGTAAGCCGTGAATTTCTCTATAATCTGACCGGTTGACGGATTGGTCTGTAAAACCAGTTTGTTTAACCCGCCGGTATAAGTGCCGATCCATAAAACCGTTTTTGTCGGTGATGATTCTTTTGTGTCAAGAAGTAAGGCAGTAATTCTGTTGTCCGAAATTGTATAGTCCTCTTCCATTCCTGAAAGATACCGAAATATCTGTTCCGGCTCATAACCATTTGCCTGAAGTTTGATCCGGTTTAATCCGCCCCAGGTGCCAACCCATAAATTGCCCTGATCATCCTTTACCAGACAATTGGACTGAATCCGGTTATCACTCAGCGTTTTCTTATCGCCCGGTTCATGAAAATAATTACGGAATGTACCGGCCCGGGAATTGAAGACAGAAAGACCATTTTCAGTACCAATCCAATACCATCCTGTGCCGGCCGGGACAATCGCATGGATCCGGTTATCAGCTATTGAAATTGAGCTTCCCGGTTGGTGACTGTAAGAGGCGACAACTTTTCCACCAACCATTTTTTTTAATCCACTGCCCCATGTACCCACCCATAAAGCCCTGTCCTCTTCTTCAAATAGAGCAGAAATATGCAGATTGCTGATTGTGGTCTGATCACCCAGCAGACCCGTATAATGTTTAAAATTGCCGGTATTCAGATTCAGCAAATCCAGACCGCCGCCATAGGTACCAACCCACATTTTTTCAGCGTCACGGCTGTAAAAGGAGCGGATTGTATTGAAACTGAGACTTTGCGGATCGTTTGGTTCGTGGCGGAAATGGCTAAATTTTACTGCATCGGGATTGGTGGTTGAGATGCCCCGGTCCCGGCTGCCCAGCCAGATTAAACCGGAATGATCCTGGAAAATGGATAATACCTGATTGCTGCACAGGCTGAAGGCATTAAAATCATCCGCAGTATAGCGCCGGAAAGCTCCCGATTCAGGTTGATAGATAGCCAGGCCGTCATTATCGGAGCCAATCCAGATTCGATTTTGCCGGTCGCGGAAAACTGTATTGATCTGGTTGATGAAAATACGGCCGGTGGAGGGAAATAAGCCATTCATCGCTTCAAAGCGGCCGGTCTCCGTAAAAAATCGCTGCACGCCGCCATCCCCGGTTCCTATCCAAAGCAGACCAGACTTTTCCTCAACCACCGAGGTTATCCGGTCGCTTGCCAGCCCCAATTTAGTTCCGGGCTTCCTGCGCCAGGTTGAAATGGATAATTGGCCACTCTGATCCTGGTGTAAGCGGGATAAACCGCCACCATCGGTACCAAGCCAGACGTTGCCGGTGCTATCGGTGTAAACAGAAAGAATAATATTACTGTTTAGTTGATCCGATTGGTTTCCACCGGCTTTTATATTTATGAATGTCTCATTTGCCGGATTGAAAATGGAAAGTCCGTTGCTGGTCCCTATAAATATCATCCCCCCGGGCGCCGGCGCCAGACAAAGGATATTATCACTGCCCGGGCTGTTCGGATCAGCAGGATTGTGCCGGAACCGGGTAAAAGTTTTGGTGGCTATATGGTAACGGTTCAGACCGCCGCTATTGGTTCCTATCCAAAGATGGCCATTTGAATCCGGATATAAGGCAGTAATAAAGTTGTCGGATAATGAATTCGGATTATCCCGCTCATGGCGCAGGATCAGGAAATTATACCCATCGAAGCGGTTCAGGCCGTCCTGTGTGCCAAGCCAGATAAAGCCCTGCTGGTCCTGAGTAATAACCTGAACCGTATTTTGTGACATGCCCTGATCTATAGTGAGTTGGTGGAATTTATATTGCTGAGCTTGAACTGGCTGCTGCGGACAAAGCAACAGACTGGAGATGAAGTATATGAAAAATAGATTTGTGTAATTCATTCAATTCTTATCCGGCCGGTTATTAAAGAGTTCTATTCCTGGAATCCGTTACATAGATATTTTATTATCGTTTGTTCAGCCGGGTAAATTTAGTTATTACTGTACCAATCTCAAAAGCAGCACTATAAATTTTAAGCCAAAGGCACGATTCAACGGTCCGGACTGTGCAATACAGGACGCGATGTAGCAGAAAGGTCTGTTTTTTTTAGTACTTCATTAAAGACAAAATCAGGATTTATTTTCGTCATACATTCGTGATGACCCAAAGGACACTTCACCCCGCCATGCTTGCTGCACGGCCGGCAAGCCATCTGCTCTTCGAATACTTTATCCTTTGCTCCGAAAGGAAAGTAACCAATCGATTGTACAGTCGGTCCGAAGAAAGCGAAAACCGGAGTCTGAACAGCATTGCCGATATGTAAAGCGCCGCTGTCGTTGCAAATAAGCAAAGCACACATTTCAAGAATTGCCGCAGACTGCAATATGGTTGCCTGCCCGGCCAGGTTGAGCGCGGCGACCCCGGCCTCAGTAATTATTGAGTCGATCAGGTCTTTCTCCTCAGGGCCGCCGATAAAAACCAGCCGAAAACCCCGCTCACCCAATTTACGGGTCAAATGAATATAATGACTGGCCGGCCATCTTTTTGTAAACCAGACTGATCCCGGTGCCAGGGCAATCAATGGTTTTATGGTTCCGGCCAACCCGGCCCTGATCTGGTTCCCGGCCCAGAGGCGGTCATCAGCAGATGGAAAAAGTTCTGTCTGGCCCGAAAACTCCCGGTCTGTGAATACGCTTAATAAATGAAGATTCTTTTTGACTTTATGAATACCAGTCAGGTGCGGCACTTTTCGGGTCAGAAAAAAGCGGGCCAGCCAGCGGTCGAATCCAACCCTGGCCGGGATACCAGCCAGAAGCAATAATAAAATTGTTGTAAATGAACTGTGCGGTGTAATAGCTAAATCATATTTTCCGGAATACAATTCCCGCCAGATTTGCCAAAATGCCCTGACCTTGCCTTTTCTTTTATCGAACACCAAAATCTTTCTGATATTCGGATTATTTGCCAGAACCGTTCGGGTTTGCGGGATAACCAGCACATCAATACTGGCGGCCGGCCAGATAGCCGCGGCTGATTTTATAAGCGGTGTAATTAATACCACATCACCTAAAAATGCAGTTTGGACAATAAGTATTTTGCGGGGATTTGCCTCGGTCCGTGTCATATTAAAACAATATTATTACAATCCGGTAACATTATCCAAATCATAAACACATTAAATCAATAAAAATAGTCTCTATTATCAATCCTATTGTTCACAAGGAAACAAATTGCATATTCTTCTTCTGACCCATCAGGGCGGCATTGCCGGATCTACCCTGTCCATCAGTTATCTGGCCAAAGGCCTGGCTAAGAAAGGTCACCGGGTATTTGTAGGTTGTCCGGCAACTTCTTACCTGTACAAAATTTTACAAGGTACATCGGTTCATCTGCTACCGATGACATTCCGGAACAAGACTGATCGTAATAATATGCGCCAGATCCGGGATGCAGTCCAATCCTACGGAATCCAGCTGATCAATGCCCAGTCCGGAATTGATCGCTATACATCTATATTTGCCCGGCTTTTTTATGGCGTTGATGTGCCTTTGATTCACACCCGGCGACAGACCCCGAAAAGCATTGGCACTGCCCTGCAGAACTGGTTTTACACCCGTTTTACGGACAGAATTGTGGCGATCAGTCAGGGTATTAAAAATTCTCTGGTTGATATTGGTCTTCCGGAACGGCATATAACTGTTATCAGAAACGGGACACCGCCTGAAAAATATGAGCATATTGAGACATCTCTCAAGCCCGTGTTGCAAAAGACCTGGTCCATCGATCCGCACGATTATGTGGTTGGATGCGTATCACGGCGTAAACAACAGGAACAGCTGCTGGAAGCTGGATTGCATTTAAAAACGCGGGTCACCTTCTTTTTCATTGGAATTAAAGCCGAAAAACAATATCAGAAAATTATAGACCGGTTTATTGTGCCGCATCGGGTCATCTTTGCCGGGACAATTCCACCCAATGAAATCCTGAATTATTATCAACTCTTCAATGTCCATGTTCTGCCCTCCATCACCGAGGGCTATTCACAGTCTCTGCTTGAGGCCATGGCCCTGGGCGTACCTGTATTGGCAACACGGGCAGCCGGGAATATTGATGTTATCGATGAAAATCAGAATGGCCTGCTCTTTGGTGACCGGCAAACACAAGAACTGGCTGCCAAACTGGAACAATTGATCCATTCCGAGCCGCTGCGGCAGAGGTTAATTCCCGAAGCGCGGCGGAAAGCCATTATTGAATCATCCATTCAAAAAACAATTGACAATTATGAAAACTTCTATGAAGAGATTATCCGGTCTTATCGTCGACCGGCAAAAATCAGCCAGCAAGTCGCTGCTTTATAACAGAATCCTGATTATTCAGACGGCCTTTATTGGTGATGTTATCCTGACCACCCCATTGATCCGGGAAACACAGAACCGTTTCCCTTTATCCCGAATCGATGTTCTGGTAATCCCAAAAACTGCTGATATTATCAAAAACAACCCATACGTGAATGAAATTCTCACCTTTGACAAGCATAAAGGCAAATGGCCCGAATTGCTCCGGGTTATAAGGCAGATCCGTACAAACCATTATGATCTGGTTCTGTCGCCGCACAATTCTTTCACAACAGGATTGATTCTGCAATTCAGCGGTGCTCCAAAAAAAATCGCCTTTAAAGGTAGTGCTGCCGGGTGGTTTGCCAGTCGAAGGGTTAAAAAACCAAAAAACTCAACGGCGATTCAACGCTATCTGAGCCTGCTGAACGCATTCAATTATGTGTCCGATTTGATTCAGACTGAAATCTATCCCGATATCTTTGCCGTCAATAAAGTACAGAATATGCTCAGGTCACTAAATCAGCATCAGCGACAGAAAATAGTACTGGCACCTGGATCAGTTTGGGCAACGAAGCGCTGGCCGGTTGAGTATTACACAGAACTGGCCGGCAAACTGGAAAAGGCTGGATTTCAGGTTATTTTAACGGGAAGCAGTGCGGAAAAATCTTTGTGCGACCAGGTGGTTCGGGATGGAGAATTAAAACATTGCTGGAACCTGGCGGGAGCGTTTACCCTGCGGGAATCTGCAGCAATGATCGCCGAATGCGACCTGGTAATCTGTAATGACAGTGCGGTTCTTCATCTGGCCAATGCGGTTGAAACCCCGGTATTTGCATTCTTTGGACCGACAGTTCAATCCTTTGGCTTCGCTCCTTTCCGTGATGATGACCGGGTTTTTGAAGCAAATATCGGATGCCGGCCATGCGGAAAACACGGCCATCAATCCTGCCCTTCAGGTCACCACCTGTGCATGCGTCTGATCAGCCCGGATACAGTGTTCAATGCAGTCGTCCGAAAATTCCATCATGAGCATCGTAAAGAGGAAGCATAGCAAGATATGGAAAGTTCTCAGAGTTCAAAATCTTCCTGCAACCTGCATTAAACCGGTTGTCAGCAAATCACTTCAAAAATACATAATGAACGGTTTCATACGGGTTTGGTTTTCCAGCGGCGATGCATCCAGAAATACTGTTCAGGATACGCCCGGACCCATTTTTCCAATACCGCAGTATGTCGTTCTGTTAATTCCTGAACTAGTGCAGGCAAATCATGCGGCAGGTTTTCCGTTGATATTTTTTCGAAAGTGATTTCAAACCGGGCATAATTGCTGCGGATCATACTGCAAAAAACCAGTTCTGCCCCCGTCCGGTGCCAAAACACGGCTGTACCTGCCGCTGTTGACGAGGGCTGCCCGAGAAAATGAACAAAAATACCTTTACGGTGGGCATCCTGATCTCCGGCAATTCCCAGAATCTCACCATTTTTTAGAACAGCTAACCCCTTCTTCATGGCTTCGAAAGTATAAAATACTCTGGACCCCCGGAATGTCCTCCTGCCGACAATAAGCGCATTAACCAAAGGATTTCTTATTTTTTTCATAATCAGGTTAAACGGATGACCCAGAAAAGGCATCAGGTAGGTCATTATTTCAAAATTTCCCAAATGACCGGTAATAAAAATTACCCCTTTGCCTTTGGCAAGTGCCTGGTGAACAAGTTCTTCATTATGAATATGAAAATATTTTCTGAAATTTTGCTGATTGTATTTTGGAAATTGCAGGAACTCCATCCACAAGTAAACAAAATTCAGATAAATCTCTTTGATCAGTTGCGGGTAGGGTTTAGGTGGCTGATCTCCATAAACCCGCTGTACATTGCTGAGTATGGTTTGGCGGCGGTAGCGCAGAATGTAACGTACAATAAAATAAACAATTCTGGAGGCAAGTTTGCCGGCCCAAAACGGCAGCGGCTGGAAAATGCCAATCAGTATCCTGACCAGGATGTATTCGATTCGATGCATGGTTGTATATTCCTGAAAAAATATGCCACCCGACCCGGCTAAGCTAAAGTAAAATAGAGGCATCTTAAATTTAAGTCAAACAAAGGGTCTGAGTCTCAAATTATTAGTTGCACAGACTAAACACTGCTTTTAAATTCGGCAGCTTGTTTATACCGGGTTTTAACCAAGGAGTTTACCGCCTTATGATGACCAAATTACGTCAACTTAGTAAAATCTTTATAGTTTTTATCGCTGTCTCTTTTATCGCCCTTATGGTTTTTGAATGGGGCATGGATTACACCGGCATGTCACAGGCTAATGATGTTGTCGGCACAGTGAATGGTGAAAAACTAACCTACTCCCAGTTCTCGGAACTATACCAGAACACCTTTCAGAACATTAAAGCGCAGTCACCGGATGCCGAGTTTGATGATGCTACCCTGGAACGGATACGCGAACAGGTCTGGGATCAGTTTATACAACGGGTTCTGTTCAGTGGTGAGATGGAACGTCTTGGCATTGCTACAACCGACTCCGAGGTCGTTTATCAGATTTACAATTACCCGTTGGATGACTTCAGACAAGTAGAGGCTTTTAAAACCAACGGTATTTTTGATATCAACAAATACCATGCATCATTTTCAGATCCGAACATTAACTGGCTGCAGATTGAAGAATACTACCGGCAGCAAATTCCTTTCACCAAATTGCAGAATATCATCACCAGTACGGCCCGGGTCTCCGAAGTTGAGGTGATGGATGAATTCCATCGCCAGAATGACCGGGTCAAAGTTGAATATCTTGCGGTCACACCTTCAGCCTTTATTGAGGATATTGCCGCTGCCAGCGAAGACGAAGAAAAACGTTACTATGATGAACATAAGGATGATTACAAAAGCAATGAAGAACGGGATTTATCCTACATCCTTTTTGAAATCAAGAGTACAAAACAGGATTCAGCAGCTGTACTAAAAGATTTTGAGAAAATCCGCGAGCGTCTGACCGATGGCGAATCCTTCACCGCCCTGGCCATGGAATACTCTGCCGATCCTTCTGTGCGGACCAATCACGGTGATCTCGGTTATTTCAAACACAGTGATATGGTTGGTCCCTTTGCCGATGCAGCTTTTGCTGCAAATCCCGCTGAGCTTGTCGGACCGGTGCTGACCAGTTATGGTTATCACCTGATACTCGTCGAAGATAAAAAGACCGAAAACGGAATAGAAATGGTCAAAGCCAGTCATATTCTGATGAAAGTTGAACCGGCACCATCAACGGTAGAAGAGATTGAGAATACTGTTCGCCTGTTCGCCGAGGATGCCCGGGATGGAAATTTTGCCGAATTGGCTGAAACCAATAAATATAAAATCAGGACTACCGGCCTCTTCGAAGACCTGGGTAGTTTTGTACCCGGTCTTGGCCAGCATGCCGGGCTTCATAATTTCGCCTTTGTTGCCAAAGAAGGTGATGTGTCTGGTTATTACCGGACTGAAGAAGGTTATATTGTCGCCACCCTGACAAATATCAAACCGGCCGGGTACAAAAAATTTGAAGAAGTAAAATCTTTGGTTCAAAACCAGATTCGTCAAGAAAAAGCTTTGGAAAAAGCCCGTTTGTTTGCCGCAAATTATAATGACCAGGTTAAAAGCGGACAGGAATTCAACAAAATTGCCGCCAATGCTACTGACACTCGCCTGCGCTATAATGTCACCGGTTTAGTCAATGCCGGTGAAGCAATTCCAGGTGTCGGTAAAATCCCGGAATTTAATGGTGCGGCCTTCAAATTGAATCAGGGTGAAACTTCCGGGCTGGTCAGTACCGAACGCGGCTTTTTCTACCTGCACTGCCTGGAAAAATATCTTGCCGATGAGGCCCAGTATACACAACAAGCCGAATTTCTGCGTAAACAATTGCTGTCCAAAAAACGCAGCTCAATTTTTCAGAATTACTACGATTCGCTCAAGGAAAAAGCGATTATTGTGGATAACCGCCGCGAATTCAGTTTGTAATTCAAACAGTTTTTAGTTTAAAAAGGCAGATCAGCAATCATCTGCCTTTTTTCTTTTCGAAATGGATGAGCAAATAAAGCAGTCTGGCCTTAAATTTATCCCCTCCTTTCTGACCGACAAAAAGCTCCCGGAATTAATATCCGACAATCTGATTTGCAGTGGTTTTCCTGATTGAAAGAGAGCAGTGGGAAAAATTATTTTATTCTTTCAGTTTTTCATCCGGAGCAGAAATGAAGCAGCAGAAAAAACTTAACCTCTTCAAAAGGCACCTGCTCAACCCGGTTATTATATCTATTGGCAAGCGAATCGAAGCCCGCCATTTTACAGAGCCGCCCCTTTTTATTATGGGTGCACCGCGCTCCGGGACAACCCTGCTGCTTTCATTGCTTTCGGCGCATCCTCATATTTTCGCCATTCCCCGCCAAACCTACGCCTTCGATCACTGGACGGATGAGAATCTGGCCCGCCCGGACCGGCTGTACCGTGAATTTATTCTGCACCGGATTCCGCCTCAGGCTACCCGCTGGCTGGAAAAGACTCCGAAGCACATTCAGAACATCATCAATATTGAAAAATATTTTGAAGGCCGGGTCAGGATAATCCATCTGATCCGTGACGGGCGGGACGTGGTCACCTCCAGCCACCCGGCTTATGCCGACCGGCACCGCTATTGGGTGCCGGTTGAACGCTGGTTAAGCGATGTGCAGACCGGATTACAGGCCGCCGAAAAATCGACCAATATTATAAACCTTCGTTACGAAGACCTGGTCAACGATTATAAATCCGCCCTGCTGGGAATTTGCCGATTTATCGGGGAAGATTTTGTCCCGGAGTTTGACAGCTGGATGGAAAAAACCCGGATTAAGGAGAGCAAGCACTGGGGTGAAAAGGTACAACCGGTACATGCTCAGGCTGTCGGCCGCTGGCAGAAAGGGGAACATGCCGACCGGATCAGAGAATTTTATAATTTTCCGGGCACAGCAGAATTACTAAAAGCTCTGAATTATGAATAGGAAAAATTCAAATTGATCAACCGGACAGTCAGAATTTTAAAATGTATCTGCAGCAATGGCATTTTGCAGACGCAGGTACAAATAGTAAACTGATCTTTAAATATTTGTATGTTATTTTCAGGATTGAAGCATGATAAAGGTATTGTTTTTTATCGAGCAGGATTATTACTGGCCAAGTATGGAGCCGGTTTACCGGGCTATGGCTGCCGATCCGCAGTATGAGCTGTACCTGCAACTTGGCGAAAACAGCAAACGTTATTTTTATTTTATCATCAAATCACAAAAAGCGCGTCTGGAAATTCCTTACCGTTCTGCCGGTTATCGTTTAACCGATGAATGCACTGGTTTCGACGCCGTATTCTGCGGCGCGCCACTCAAAAATCCGGAGGATTTCGGCCCGGCCCTGCTCTGCAATGTGGATCACGGACCGGGGATAAAAACCCTGCGCTACCGCCACTTTCTGAGTCAGCCTTATGCCCGCTATGTATGTTTTATTGAGGGTCCGTACCGGTTGGAAAAGTTTAAAAAATACGGTCTGGACAGCAAAGAAGACCTTATCGATGTTGGTCTGCCCAAACTCGATCGGTTCTTCGATGGCAGCTTCGATCGTGATGCGCTGTATGAAAAGTTTCAGCTCGACCCGCACAAACCGGTCGTTCTCTATGCCCCATCCTACAAGCCGACCTCCATCTTCGATCTCGGTCAGGCTGTTGCGGGTTTAAGCCAGAAATATAATACCATTATCAAACTCCATCCTTACAGCTGGACTGGTAAATATGCTTCTCACCGCCAGCACCGTTTCTTTGAACGGCTGGAGAAAAAGAACCCGGCCATGAAACTGATCCGTCCCGAACACCATGATATTATGCCCTTTATGTTTATCGCAGACACAATGATCAGCGATGGTTCCAGTGTCATCAACGAATTTCTGGCTCTCGGGCGCTGTGGAATCATTTACGATTTGCCGCCAAAACGTCTCCGCCATTTTGATGGTCAGCCCCTGCTGGAAGATGATAATGCCGACTGGTTAAAGAACTCCTTTGTTCATTTCAACCGGCCGGAGGATATTGAATCTGCCGTCGAATCCGCACTTAACCCGAATGAATTGCGCCGCCATTGGCTGCAAAAGGATAAAGACTACATTTTCAGTTCGACAGACGGTCTGGCTGCCCGTCGGGTAAAACAAACCCTGGAAGAAATGCTCCACCGGAAAAAGGAGAAAGCACTTGGTAAATACTAACACTGCTGTAATCTTAGCTGCCGGCAGGGGCAGCCGGCTGAAGGAACTTAGCCTGGAAAACCCGAAACCAATGACTCTGCTGCACCACGATACTATTATCGATAATCTGGTTTCTTTGCTGATTGCCAATCATTTCGAACGTATTGTTGTGGTCATCGGCTATATGGCTGAGAAAATGCGCAGTCATCTGGCTGTGCAGTTCGGAATGCGTTCCGATCTGATCTTTATTGAAAACCCTGTTTTTGATACGACCAATAATATTTATTCTCTCTGGCTGGCCCGGGAATATCTCCGGGACAATTTTTACCTGTTTGAAGCTGATGTTTATTGTGATCATAAGGTAATCGCCCGGCTGACCGGACATCCTGCGGAGAATATCATGCTGGTTGATCACCATCAGCCGGGGATGGACGGTACAGTTGTAACACTTCATCCCGATGGCCAGGTACACCGGATGATTCTGAAGAAAGATCAGGGAAATGGATTTGATTACCGGCCAACCTTTAAAACAATTAACTTTTACCGCTTAAGCGGAAGCCTGAGCCGGGCCTATCTGCTGCCCAAACTTGATGAACATATTCAGGGCAAAGATGTCGGTTCCTATTATGAGCAGATTATCAAAGAATCTCTGGACGAGGGTTATATTTACAGCGGTCTGACCCCGGACGGCGGATTGTGGTGGGAAATCGACACTCAGGAAGACCTGCAGAAAGCCCGGGAAATGTTTAACCCGGTCCCGAAACAGGCCTGAAATTACCACCCATTCCCCGCAAAGAATCCGCTCAGCTGAACTCTGCTGGTTATCGCTCACCGCCTTTCCACCGTGCAGCATGCAGATAAAATAGTGGTTCTGAAAGAAGGAAAGATTGAAGCTATCGGGCAACACAAAGAATTATTAAAAACCAGTCCGCTTTATCTTGCCCTCAACACCAATCAAGATTCAAACGTATCATCTTTTTCCGCCGGTGATCCAGGTGATCAATCAAAACAAAAAAGGCCGTCCGGAAACCGAACGGCCTTTTCGCAATACACAGTTCAATTTCTAATAAACAACAGCTTTTTTGTGCGATGATAAGACAGTCATCTGGTTACGCCGTGCGGCAGGCGGGGTAAACTCATTATTCAGTCGCTACTGGTGTCTATTTTTTTCGCCTGCTATCAGGTGTACAAAGCCAGACAGTTAAAATTATCTATCAGCGCTAAATGTGGAAGCATACAAATCTAAAAAATTTTCTCTGGTTGGAGTGCATACCAGTTTGTCTTATGGAGTAGCCTGAGTTCAGAAATCCTGGAAAAACTTTAATTTTTAAGATATTCCACGCGGCTCAAAAATTTGTTCCACCCTGCAGGATGTTGCAGAACGGCTGTTTTCGCCTGTCCTCTCATCTGTGGGGAGCGAGACATCTCATCTGCAGAAGGTATCGAGGGGATTCCTCTTCGCAGGCTCCTTAACATGAGGTTGTTTTACAGCCAGCGCTTGCGCCGGAAAAACCATAATAATCCGGATGCGGCTGTAAAAATAACCACCCAGAAAACCAGATAACTGTACTTCCAGTGCAGTTCGGGCATATACTCGAAGTTCATCCCGAAAACACCCGCCAAAAATGAAAGCGGAATAAAAATTGTAGAAATAATGGTCAGAACTTTCATCACCTCATTCATCCGGTTGCTGACTGACGATAGATAAATATCCAGTAAACCATTAAGCAGGTCACGCTGTATTTCAATCGCTTCTACTACCTGTATCAGGTGATCCTGCAAATCCCGGATAAAGGGTATTGTAGATTCTTCAACCATCGAAATGTCATCGCGCAGTAATTGACCGGCTATCTCGCGTAAAGGCCAGATCAGCCGTTTTAATTCGGTCAGTTTCCTTTTGTACAGGTGAATGCGTGATAGGACATCGCGGCTGCCGTTATAAATTACCTCATCCTCAAGTTCATCTATTCTATCTTCAATCCGTGAGAGCAGAACAAAGTAATGATCGACAATCAGGTCAATAATCGTGTATAACAGATAATCGGTGCCGCGCTGGCGCAGCCTGTTGGCACTCAGCTTCAGCCGGTCATAAACCGGTTTCAGAAATTCCGGTGGCTGCTCATGAAAAGAGAGTAATACTCCGGATTTCAGAATAAGGCTGACCTGCTCCGAACTAAAATCGCTGCCGTCCCCGGGCAGATAAAAATATTTGAGGACGACAAAAACCGTGTCCTCATAAATATCAATTTTCGGGCGCTGATCCGTATTCATCACGTCTTCCAGAATGAGCGGATGAACCTGCAGCTGCTCGCTGATTTCATTTATCAGACCAGCATCATGCAGCCCGGAAATAGAGAGCCAGTCAACCTGGTCTTCGGTCTGCTCGGGTTTAAATTCTGACAACTGGCCGATATCCAGTGCCTGATAGGTTTGAGAATTATAAGATATCCATTCCAGCTGAACGGCTTCCGGTCTTTGTTTCCCGATGTAAACAAAGGAACCAGGCGCCAGCCCGGTTTTGCTGATCCGTGATGTTTCTTCCAATGCTTTATCCTTCTATGCTGTGGTCACCCGGTAAATTAGATAAACGACATAAAAAATTATAAAAAGCGCTGCTTCCCAACGGTCCAACCGCCGGCGCTGACCCGTGAACATGGTACCGAAAAGTACGGCCGTCGCCGCCAGCAGCACAAACAAATCAAAATTGCCGGAGAGATCGAATTCGATGGGCTGGATAATTACTGTAACCGCCAGGATAAAAAAAATATTGAAAATATTCGAACCAACCACATTTCCTACAGCGATGTCGGACTCCCCTTTGCGGGCGGCCACAGCAGAAGTAAACAATTCCGGCAGCGAGGTGCCGATGGCCACAATGGTCAAACCGATAATGGTTTCAGGAATCTGAACCATCCGGGCAATATCGACCGCACTGTCCACTACCAGCCGGCCACCGATAACCAGGCCAGCCAGCCCGCTGACAACCAAAACAGCTATTTTCCATTTTGAATGGGAGTGCACTTCGGCTGGATCCTGTGATTCGATCCGGCCCAGATAAAACACATAAAGTAAAAAAACAATAAAAAAGAGCAGCAGAATTATCCCATCCTGCAAGCCAAGAATAGATGAGGACCCGGAGAACAGAAATGCATCATTGAACAAAACAAGGAGAAGGAGTACCGCTAACAATGAAAAAGGTATTTCCCGCCAGATTGTATTTTTCGCCGTATGCAGCGGTTGTATCAGTCCGGCTACACCAAGAATCAGTAAAATATTGACAATATTACTGCCAACGATATTGCCAAAGGCGATGGATGTATTACCCTGCACGGCGGCAAAAACATTAACCGTCAATTCCGGGGCAGATGTACCAAATGCCACAACGGTCAAGCCGATGACAATCGGCCGCACCCCAAGCCGCAGGCTGAGGGCCGAGGCACCGTCCACAAACCAATCGGCGCCTTTGATCAGCATTACAAAACCAACTAACAGCAAAACTCCCGGAACCAACATAAACCACCTCCAAAATAATCATCATAAATCTGGACTACATTCGATAAATGTCATCTTCCCCAAAGATTTCTTCTTTCCCATCGATTTCATCTGTGGCAATTCATATTCAACCCCTG
>DYOS01000188.1 GCA_020720405.1 Caldithrix sp.
CTCTTGGGTTCTTCAATTCCCAGTTCCGAATTCCCTATTCCTGTTTTTATCCGTGTCTTATGTGGAAAAAGGTTCTCAAATACAAATTCATAAAAACACTATTCATAGCATTTTGAGTTATAAATTTCAGAAATCTTTTTACCATTTCGAATTTTTGATTAAAAATGTGCAGATCTTGCCGATGAATCACAAAACATAAACCAAAACAATCCAATCCCGGGAAATGATGGTATGGAAGAAGATCGCGAAATATTGCAGGATTTTATCCAGGAAAGCACGGAAGCTATTGCCCACACCGAACTGACTTTGCTCAAGCTGGAAGACCTGATCAGCAGAAATGAATTCATTGATCCCGCCGACATCAATTCAATTTTCCGCACCTTTCATTCCATAAAAGGCAGCGCCGGATTTATAGGTCTTGAAAAAACCAATACACTGACTCACGATGCCGAAAACCTGCTTGATCTGATCCGTAAGGAAAAAATACCATTCCAGAAAGAACATATCGATATTTTTCTGGAGGTCTGTGACTTTCTTCAGCAGTTGCTGGAATATATGAATGATCAGGCTAGCGAAGAGGGTTTTGAAGGTGATGTTGCTGAACTTCGCGGCCGGCTGCAGCATTATTCGAAGCCGGTGGTACCGGTTGAAAACAAACCGGCAGCAAAGACTGCACCTGTTGTTGTACCTGTTGAACCGGCAAAACCAGCCGGTAAAGCAGGGCTGCCAACCCAGGATGCCTTGATTACACCGGAAATGGTTGCCCAGTTTATCAACGATTCTGCTGAAATGATTGAACAAATGGAGCAGGACCTGCTGGCCCTGGAAAAAGACCCGGCCAATATCGAACTGGTGCAGAGTGCATTCCGCAGCCTGCACAGTCTGAAAGGCAATGCTGGTTTTTTTAATTATACCGATATAAATATGCTTGCCCATCGGGCTGAAACCTTTCTGGATAACGTCCGCTCCGGACAAACCAGGGCGGAATCAAGCCAGATTTCAATGGTTTTACAGGTCCTTGATTTTATCAGTGCCGCCCTGCAGAATCTGAGAGAGGGCCGTCCCCCGCTTATCCCGGGCAAACACGGTCTGCTCGATCTGATGCAGGAAGTTTTCCAGCTGCAGGAGGAGAAGGCAGATGAGCTGCCGAAACCGGCTCCGATAACCGCCCAACCCGGGCCAAAAGTACCTATACAACAAGAGAAACCATTGGCAGCAGAAAATCAGCCGGTGGTGGACAACGCTAAAGCCTCATCATCAAAAACACAGGCCGCGGCGGGAGCTGAGACAAACACCGAGGCAATTCGGGTGGATGTGGTAAAATTAAACCGGCTGATGGATCTGGTCGGGGAAATTGTGATCGGTGAATCGATGGTTTCCCAACACCCGTGGATTGCCGGCCATGAGGGCGACGGATTGGAACGCTCACTGGATTATCTTCAGAAAAATATCAGGGAATTGCAGGATTTGGCTACCTCCATGCGCATGGTACCCCTTTCCGGATTATTCGGAAAAATGCGCCGGTTGGTCCGCGATATCAGTTCCAAGAAACAAAACAAAGTTGAACTGGAAGTGAACGGCGGCGAAACCGAAGTCGACCGCTCGGTTATCGAGCATATTTCTGATCCGCTGGTTCACATGCTGCGCAATTCCATTGATCATGGTATAGAAATGCCGGACGACAGGGTGGCCAAAGGTAAAAATGCCACCGGTCATCTGGTTCTCGGCGCAAAGCGTGTTGGCGGTGAAATATGGATCACCATTGAAGATGATGGTGCCGGCCTAAACCGTGAACGGATCATAAAAAAAGCCAAAGAACGGGGATTGATCAAAGATACAGATGATGAACCTGGCGATGATCAGATCTACGCACTGATTTTCAAACCAGGTTTTAGTACGGCGCAACAGGTCACAAATTTATCCGGACGGGGTGTTGGTATGGACGTGGTTCTCAAAAACATCGAAAAAATCCGCGGCCGGGTCGATTTGAAAAGCCAGCAGGACAAAGGCACAACAGTTACCCTAAAAATACCGCTGACCACCGCCATTATTGACGGAATGCTGATGCGGGTCGGAGAAACGCTGTATGCCATACCCACGCTTGATATTCTGCAATCCATACAGGTCAAGCAGGAGCAGATTGTCAACCTGGTCGATGGTCAGGAGGTTGTAAAACTGCGCAAAACCATGGTACCGGTCATCCGGCTGCAGGAAATTCATGAAATTGAAACGGTCCGCAAAGCATTGGAAGACAGCATTGTGGTTGTTACGGAAAATGCCGGTAAAGCCTATGGCTTTCTCGTTGATGAAATCATCGGTCAGCAACAGCTCGTGATCAAGCCGATGCCGAAATATCTTGGCACAGTTGATGGCGTTTCCGGTTGTGCGGTACTTGGTAATGGTGAA
The DNA here is from genome assembly GCA_020720405.1 of Caldithrix sp. Taxonomy (GTDB): domain Bacteria; phylum Calditrichota; class Calditrichia; order Calditrichales; family Calditrichaceae; genus DYOS01. The sequence goes on from DYOS01000188.1 coordinate 2,407, forward strand.
ATATGTTTAATTCTGGACTTATCAAACATGGTTAAGGCCGTTGAGAAAAGAGCTCAGGTCTGACAGGGGGCAGAAGATGATAGATGATCTTGAATTATTGAATGAGGAAGATGCGCAGGAAGGTAAGTTTCTGACTTTCCCGATCGGCAATGAAGAATATGCCATCGGCATCCGTCATATTATGGAAATAATGGGCATTCAGAAGATAACCGATCTGCCCGACATGGAGAATTATGTAAAGGGAGTGATCAATCTGCGGGGTAAAGTAATTCCGATTGTCGATGTCCGGCTTCGTTTTGGCTTACCTGAGAAACCCTATGATGACCGGACTTGTATCATCGTTACCCAGATGAAGGAGAACTATGTCGGTCTGATTGTTGATTCGGTAAAAGAAGTTCTTGATATCCCTGCTTCGCAGATCGAGCCGCCGCCAACCGTCCGGAAAGGTGCCCAAAGCCGTTTTGTTCAGGGGCTGGGAAAAGTCGGCGAAGATGTAAAAATAATTCTGGACATGTCCAGGCTGCTTTATGATGAAGAACTGGACACGCTTTCAGCAGCATTAACCTAAATGCGAGCTTTATGAAAATGGGTTAATACCCGGGGGTTTTATGAGTTTGAGAAACAAAATTATCTGGCCGGTAATCGGTCTCTCTATTATTTTCTATCTGGCACTTGTCGTTTTTAACTGGATTCAATTAAAAAGCGCTTATCAGTCCGAACTTGAAGATCAATTTAGTCTCAAAATGAATCTGGTTAATAATGCAATTGAAGAAGTGTCGGACCAAGCTCTCTCACATGCCGTTCTGTATGCCCGCTTTCCGGTTGTAACCGAGGCCTATCATGACGCACTGCTCGGCGATATTGATAATCCAGAAGACTTACGGGTCACCGCCGCCCGGGTCAAACTTCGTCAGGCCATCCGCCCGATGCTCGATTCATACCATCGGTTTTATAAGGCTGGTTCTTATCAACTTCACTTCCATCTGCCCAATGCCCGCAGTTTCGTCCGCGTTTGGCGTGATGTGAATTATAAAGGCGGAAAAGACATTTCGGATGATATATCAGCCTTCCGGCAGACGGTTATCGATATCAATACCGGGGCTCATAAAAGTCTCAAAGGTATTGAAGTCGGGGTTGGTGGCTTTGCCATTCGCGGTCTGACTCAGGTCTTTGATAAAAATGAGGATGCTCTCGGTTCGGTTGAGATGCTGGGGAATTTTGAACTGGCCACCAAAAATCTGCAGTTGAATGAAA
>DYOS01000189.1 GCA_020720405.1 Caldithrix sp.
GGCAGGATAAAAACTAAGAATCAAAAATATATTCAAATCCTCTTATCCTGTTCATAAAGAAAGAAAAAGATGTTTATTGCCCGGGTGCTTGGCGATGTAGTGGCCACCTCAAAAAATATAGAGCTGGTCGGCAAAAAACTGCTTCTGGTACAGCCACTTAATCTGCAGGATGAAGCTGACGGCAAAGCCATCATCGCCGTGGATTCCGTGCAGGCTGGAATCGGCGACCGCGTCCTGATCATGCGCGAAGGGGGCAGCGCCCGCATTATCTTTCAGAATGAAAAAATCCCGCTGCAGGCGGTTATTGTCGGCATTGTGGACGGTATCGATATTCAACAGTAATTTAGCTGAACCGGGCAAACCAAATCCCGGAAGGCAAGGAGCATGGCTATGTCCAGTATAACCCCGGAAATTATTGAGCAGATTATCTCACAGGTTGTAGCGGAAAGCCATCTTGGTCAATGTACCAACTGTTACAATTGTGATAAAAACTGTGAACCGTTCAGCTATGAGAAAGCCAACGACCTGATCAGTTTTGGCGCCAGCCGGATCGGCACGGTTGCGCCAAGTTGTCCGCCCAAATATGAACTGGCCCGCTGGATCGACCATACCCTGCTCAAACCGGATGCAACCCAGGCTGAGATTGAGAAAATTTGCCAGGAAGCCCGCGATTTCGGTTTTGCTTCGGTTTGCATCAATCCGACCTGGGTTCCGCTGGGTCATAGACTATTGCGTGGTTCATCAGCCAAAGTCTGTACGGTAGTCGGTTTTCCGCTTGGGGCAACCCTGCCCGAGGTCAAAGCGGCCGAAACCCGGCTGGTTGGTGAACAGGGGGCGCAGGAAATTGATATGGTTATCAATGTCGGTGCTCTCAAATCGGGCTTGCTCGACCTGGTTGAGAAGGATATCCGCGGTGTGGTTCGGGCGGCCGGGCGCCGGGTGGTCAAGGTGATTCTGGAAACCTGCCTGCTGACCGATGAAGAGAAGGTTCAGGCCTGTACCATCGCCCAGCGGGCCGGAGCTGATTATGTAAAAACATCGACCGGGTTTAGCAGCGGCGGGGCAACCGTTACCGATGTTGCCCTGATGCGCAAGGTGGTTGGTTCAAAAATGGGTGTAAAAGCCTCGGGCGGGGTGCGCACTTACGAAGAAGCCTGTAAAATGGTTGAGGCCGGAGCCACCCGCCTCGGCGCCAGCGCCAGTGTGGCTATTGTGGCCAATGGCAAATCCGCTGCCGCAGGCGGATATTAAGATGACCGCCTACGAAATTATCTCCGCCAAACGCGACCGTCAGACCTTATCCGATGATGAAATTGCCTTTATGATCAACGGTTTTACCGCCGGACGCATCCCCGACTATCAGTTCGCTGCCCTGCTGATGGCCATCTTCCTGAACGGCATGACCCCCGTTGAAACTAAATCACTAACCGAACACATGCTGTATTCGGGTATCGTCGCTGATCTTTCCACCGTTCCCGGAATCAAAGTGGATAAGCACAGCACCGGCGGGGTTGGCGATAAAGTTTCCATTCCGTTGGCGGCAATTGTCGCTGCGGCCGGTGTTCCTGTACCCATGATTTCCGGGCGCGGGCTTGGCCACACCGGCGGAACTCTGGATAAATTGCAGAGCATTCCCGGGTTCCGGATTGATTATTCTATAGACGAATACAAAAAGAAAGTGGCGCTGACCGGTGCCTGTCTGATTGGTCAGACCGCTTCCATTGCCCCGGCCGATAAAAAGATTTATGCCCTGCGGGATGTTACCGCCACGGTGCAATCGATACCGTTGATCACGGCCAGCATTATGAGTAAAAAACTGGCTGAAGGTATTGATGCCCTGGTGCTGGATGTTAAAACCGGGCGCGGCGCTTTTATGCAAAAAATTGATGATTCCCGCGACCTGGCTAAAAACCTGATTGCTGTCGGCGAGCGCTTCGGCAAACCAACCATTGCTTACATCACCAATATGGATCAGCCCCTGGGCCGGATGATCGGTAACTGGCTGGAAATCCGCGAATCCATCGACTGCCTGCAGGATAAGGGGCCGGCCGATCTGATGCAGGTGACCCATCAACTGTGCGGCGCGATGATTTATCTCGGACAGAAAGCAGTTTCCATCGAGGCAGGGATTGAAATTTCCAAACTAATGGTTCACAGCGGCAAAGCCTGGCAAAAGTTTATCGACATCGTCCGCAGTCAGGAAGGTGACAGCCATGTACTCGAACACCCCGAAACATATCCCCGGGCAAAATTTCAGTCTGAATTGAAGGCGGATGATTCTGGTTATCTATCCCGTCTCGATGCTCTCGAATTTGGTCTGGCCAGCGTTCAACTCGGCGCCGGCAGAATGCAGGCTGCCGATCCGGTCAACCCCAAAGCCGGTATTGAGCTGCATTACAAAATTGGGGCAAAGGTTGAGCAGGGACAGGTTCTGGCTACCCTGTTCAGCGATGACGAAGAAGCACTGAACAGGGCTTTGGATCGTCTGTCGAAAGCCGTTGGTTATGCTGCCTCTCCACTGGCTGCACCACCGCTGCTCATCGAAATGCTTGATAAGAACAGCCTGTAATTCTATGAAAACCCTGACCAGGCGGCAGCAGAAACAAATCAAATATTTTCTACGGGATAAGGTGGACCGGCAGAAAAAGGATGAGCAGATTCGCGAGCAGAAATTGCCCACGTTTATGGAGCAGCGTCAGCCCTACATCCGCCGTCTGGCCCGTAATCTCGATCAGATTATTATTGTTGATTCTTTTCATTCCCCCGAACTAAAGCCTCATCTGATCGACCGCTATCTGGTTCTTGCTGAAATTGAAAATCGACAGGCACTGATTTGCCTGAATAAAACCGATCTGCTCGAAAATCAGTCGGAGGCCGAAGAAATAGCTGCTCTTTACCGCTCAATCGGTTATGATGTGCTGCTTACCTCGACGAAAAGCAGACAGGGGATAGAAGAACTTTCCGGATTGCTGCAGGGCAAACGCAGCGCCTTTGCCGGCCACTCCGGCGTGGGCAAAAGCAGTCTGCTTAATGCCGTTTCACCGGAACTGCAGGTTGAGGTGAGTGAGATCAGCGAGCAGACTAATAAAGGCCGCCATACAACAACCCAAATTAAAATTTTTACCCTTGGACCATTGACCGAGGTTATTGATCTGCCGGGTATTAAGGTGCTTGATTTTATTGATATTCATAAATCTGAAGCCCGGGCCTATTATCGTGAATTTCAGGAATTGAACCCGTTCTGCAAGTTCAGCGACTGCCTGCATATCAGTGAAGAACCCTGCGCCGTCAAACAAGCTGTGGCAGAGGGAATCATTGATCCCCGGCGCTATGCCAGCTATCTGAAATTTGTTGAAAGCCTGCAATAAAAATATTTCTGTACTTTCTGCTCTGGTTTCAAATTTAATAGACAGGATAAGAACCAAAGCTGTCCTCCCGCCCCGGTGGGATGAAAAATTGTGAGTTCTTCAATTCCCAATTCCTGTTCTGTATTCCAGATCGGATTTATATAAATCAGTTTTCAAGGGTTAAAGCATCCCCGGGCCTTGACCCGGGGATGAAAAGATATTTTTACAAGGCTAAACGTTCGGCCAGATAGGCTTTGATTTCCTGCCGTGGCACACGCACCTGTTCCATCGAATCGCGGTCGCGCACGGTTA
>DYOS01000042.1 GCA_020720405.1 Caldithrix sp.
CCGCAGCGGCGGGATGTGTGGTTCGAGTCCTTCCGCCGGAGCATTGAAAAGGTCACCCCAATGGTGGCCTTTTTTTTGCCAGCCGGTCTGCAGAAAGGTCTTTGCGCAGCCCGCTTTAGACTTATTCTGTATTCCCTGCTGATAACTCACTTCTTATTGATTCGGGTTGTTTCTCTCCCCGGCTTTGAGCATATATTTCTTTAACCGGTACTGCAGTGTCTTATAGGAGATTCCAAGATGGTCGGCCGCCAATTTTATCGAACCGTCAAACAACTCCATAGCCTCGGCAATGGCCCGGCGCTCCCGTTCCGGTAATGACAGATGGTCTTCAGCTTCGGCGCGGCGCACAGAACCCTGGCTGAACATCAGATGCTCCGGCTCAATCCGCAGATGCGGACAGAGAATTACGGTTTTCTCAATCAGATTCTCTAATTCACGGACGTTGCCCGGCCAGTGATAATCTTCCAGCCGTGATAAGGAACGGGCTGAAAGCTCAAGTCCAGGCCGGTTATAGCGGATCATAAATGTCTGCAGAAAATGATGTGCCAGCAGCGCTATGTCTTCACGCCGTTCGGACAAGGGCGGCAATGGTATGCGCAGCACATTAAGACGGTGATAAAGGTCTTCCCGGAATGCTCCGGTGGCTACCCTGGTTTCCAGATTGATATTTGTAGCCGCGATGATTCTGACATCGAGCTCAACCGATTTGGCCGATCCCAGCCGCTGTATCGTTTTATCCTGCAGGACACGGAGTAACCGAACCTGCAGATCGTGACGCATAGTGCCGATTTCATCCAGGAAAAGGGTGCCATGGTTGGCCTGTTCAAATTTACCGGCATAACTTCCTCCCGCACCGGTAAATGCTCCCTTTTCATGACCGAAAAGCTCACTTTCAATCAGTGTCTCCGGAATAGCGCCGGCATTTATGGCCACAAAGGGGTGATCTTTGCGGTTACCGCTGTAATGAATGGCCCGGGCTACCATCTCTTTTCCGCTGCCGCTGGCGCCGGTAATCAGAATGCCAACCGGAATATCCTTAACCCGTTCAATCAGGTTGTAAACCTCGAGCATACCGGAACTCTTGCCAATTAACCGGTAATACTGGTGACGCGATTGTATTGCTGAGCGGAGCACCTGATTCTCGCTGAGCAGCTCTGATTTTTCAACAGCATGGGCGATGATGCGCAGAAGGTCATCTTTTTCAAAAGGTTTGGTCAGATAGTCGTAGGCACCCTTTTTTATTGCTGCCACTGCACCCGGTATGGTGCCGAAAGCCGTCATGATAATAACCTGTGTAAATGGCGATTTTACCTGCACTTCCATGAGCAGTTCAAGCCCGTCCTTTCCAGGCATTTTGAGATCGGTCAGAACAGCCTGATAAGTCTCCAATTGTATCAGATGAGCGCCTTCATTGCCATCGGCGGCCATTTGCACAACATAGCCGGCATCGCCCAGAATATCGGATAGAATTTTTCGCTGGGCCGGTTCATCATCGATAACCAGAATTTTTTTCAATTCATGCCTTCCCGGAAAATGATACTTACCGTCGTTCCGTAACCCGGTCTGCTGGTAATCCGGATATCACCCTGATGGGCTTTGATAATTTTATAAGCGGTCGGCAGACCAAGCCCGGTGCCGCTTGATTTTGTCGTGTAAAACAGATCAAATATATGCTCAATATCCTTCTGTGCAATGCCCTGCCCGGTGTCGGTGATGTTCAGTATGCCTGACCCGGCTGGCGCGCTGAGTGTTAAATTACCGCCCGCCGGCATGGCCTGTATGGCATTGATCAGAATGTTTGTAAAAGCTGTTTTAATCTGCCCGCTGTCGAGTAAAAGCTCCCAATTACCAGGTAACTCATTCCGGACAATAATCTGCTGATTTTGAATTTCACGCTGATATAAACTGAGTATTTCTTCCCACAAGCGGGCGATGCCCAACGGCTGCCGGTCGGGTTTATCACTGCGCACCCAGCTCAGAAAATTATTGACCAACTTATCCAGTCTGCGGATTTCCTGCTGGATGGTAAGTATATAGCTGCGGGCCTGCTCGTTTTCCTTGCTGATATACTTATCGCTGAGATGGCCAATAGTCAGATTGATGGCGTTGAGCGGATTTTTTATCTCATGGGCAACACCGGCCGCAAGCTGACCAAGGGAAGCCAGCCGCTCGTGACGCTGCATCAGTTGTTCCTTGGCCCTGTTTTTATCCAGTTCATCGACCATTTGGTTAAAAGCCTGGGTCAGTTCGCCCATTTCATCGGCGGCAGCCGCCGGCAGCCGAACGCCGAGATTGCCTTCGACCACTTCGGTAAATGAATGCTTTATGGCATAAACCGGCTGCAGAAAACGGTGGGTTATGAACAAAATGACCAGCACAGATAGAATGAATAAGCCCATGGTCAGCAGAAGATTCCGGAAATTCAGTTTTTCGAGTGAACTGTCAAGGCTTTCTGTGCTGTAACGATAGGTGATCAACCGGGCTTTGGGCTTTTGGCGGTAATCGGGAACTTCGATGATTAGCTCGGATGCGTTTCCGGTTGATTTTTGCACAGGCTGATCCACACTCAGACCCGAATTTGGTGATTCAGGGCGCAGGCGGTTAAGATCAATTTCCAGATGTTCATAAAGGGTTTGCAGAGTGTCGCGGCCGTTTTCCTGATATTTGATCTGCCATACCGGTTTGTCCGGTTCTGATTCTTTGCCTTTGCCAGTCTCTGCTTTGATTGATGCAATGATTCGCTTTTCAATCTGACCAGTATGCTTTTCCTGCTTAACCTTTAATTCAATTTCTTTGCGCAGACTATCCGCCTTTCGGCCAGGCAGTGTTTCGCGAAGAAATAAAACATCATTGGCGGAGTTGATGGAGCGGCTTATTTCCTGAAATTCAGTTTTAACACCGCTCCGGGTTTGCTGCATAAAATAATATTGAATCGACAGAACCAGAGCCATCAGCACGGTCATTACCGCAACAAATTTGTATTTCAGGTTGAGGCGCATTTCAGCTCCGGGGCTAAAAATAACAAACCTTCCGCGATCTGCAGGCGGAAGGTTTGAACAGGTAAGTATAATTTACTGAAAAGACCGTTTAAAAAACCAGAACTTTTTTGGTAATGGTGGTGCCGCTGCTTTTTCCATCGGTCTCGCTTTCCCACTGGAACTCCCGCATCTGATCCTTTAATTCCATGATCTTTACCTTGCCCTCATCGCCATGGAACATCATTTTTACTTCCGGGTGTTTCAGACGGATTTCTTTATTCATCATTTTATGTTCGGCCAGTTCAACTTTGACTGTACTGACTTTACCCTTGCGGGAATACCGGACTTCCACCTTTTCGCCCGGATTGTAATAGTTCATTGTCCGCACCAGGTCGGCATGATCAGCAATCACCCGGCCGGAAACTTCGGTAATCACATCACCGGCTTTAAGACCAGCTTTTTCGGCAGGTGTTTCAGGGATTACCTTTTCAACCAGAACACCGTTTTTAACTTCAAAATAGTTTTTCAGGTCGTCGTTGATATTTTTGACTTCAACGCCCAGAAATCCGCCTTTGCGGTCATCTTCATTAATCCACAGCAGATTGTTTCCCGTAGAAAAAGCCATGGACTCATCATCACCGGATACGGTAACCTGGACCTGTTTTTGAAATTCTTCCTTATTCACCGGTTTAATTTTCGCGGTGAAAGTCAGGGTTTTGTTATCCCGAAGCAGGTCAATTTTCACCTCTTTTTCGGCATTCAGTTTCCCGGTTGCCTGCTGTAAATCATCGAGATTGCTGATCTTCTGCCCGTCAAATACGACAATCACATCACCTGCTTTTAAACCGACCTTTTCTGCCTCAGAGCCTTCAATTACTTCAATAATTTTTGCCCCGTTCACGGTATCACCGGTTTGTTCCATTACTACTATACCGAGAGCGCTGTCTCCGCTTTTTCGGATGACCATTTTCCGCTCATCCGCAGCCTGCAGGGTGAGGGTCAGTAAGACCAGGATGATGACAAATTTTGGAAAATACTTCATTTGGATTGCCTCCGTTTGGTTTGAGTTATTGATCGGCAGTACATTTGTCAAACACTATGCCAGCCGGAAAATATAAGAAAACCGGCTTTTTCCGGTTTTGCCCGAATAAATTTGTACCTCAAATCAGGTTGTGCTGCCTTATTTAAGGTTATTACCATGAGGCTTTATGAAATTAAAACTGATTTTGTTTCTTCTTTTATTCAACTTTCTACCTTTGCATGCTGGTTGGCTAAGTATCGAAGGCCGCCTGGCCCGGGTCGAGTTTACCGATGGTCACGACTCACTGGCTTTGCATCTGCTTCGTCTGGCGGACGAATACCTGCCGGAGCTGTATCTGCGTCACGGACTTGCGGATGATCTGGCTGCAACCCGGCAGGTACGGATTATTCTGAATGACCTGCCGGATATTGCTAATGGCTTTGCTGTGGCCGGAACGGTGGTTATTTACGCCCGCTCGTCTTCGTATCTGGCCGTTTTCTCGGAAGATAAAAACTGGTATGAACTGGTCTTAAAGCACGAACTGGCTCACAATGTGACCTTTAGAGCACTGGAAAGACGGCTTTCGCTTTTAGGACTGGTCTTTAGCCCGGACGTTCCGCGCTGGTTCTATGAGGGTCTGGCTCAGTATTTCGCTGAAACCTGGAATACCCGGCGCGGCGATATTTATCTGCGGGAAGCAGCCCTGAACGGCCGGCTGGATTATACCAGCCTGGATAACCTGAAGGACGGCGCTCTGCTTTATGCCGGGGGCAATGCCTTCGTCCGCTACCTGGCCACAACCTTTGGTGACAGCTCACTGATCCGGTTACTCGCGGATCGCCGGAATAAATGGTATTACGATTTTGATGAGGCCTTTGAACGGGAATATAAAAAACCAGCCGAGACCATTTTTCAGGATTTTGTTCGTTCTGCTGTTCTGCATTATGGCAGTTTCTATAGCCAGTTTCCGCAGGACGGACCGGCGACGGCAATGCCGGACTTCGGCAGCCAGATGTATCAGCTTTTTCCGGCAGACCCGGATTCCTTTTTCCTGGCTCTGATCCGGGAAAATGAACAGGATGCCTTTACTACGCTGGTACTGTTGAAAAAAGAAAAGGCTGGCTGGAAAAAAATCAGAGTACTGGCCAAAAATATCAACACACCCGTCATTACAAACCCGGATAATAACCTCCTGCTATACGGGCGCCAGGCAGTACGGGACAGTCTCTCGCTTCCCTCCCTGAGCACCGATTGGTTTGTCTATTCTCTTGCCGAAAAGCATGAAAAACCGTTACTTAAAAAACAGCGCAGCCGCTATGCTGCATTTACATCGCCCGACCTGGTGGTTTTTTCTGAGGTCAGTGCCGGGTTCAGCCGTCTGCGCCAGTTGCATCTGCCGACCGGGCAAAGCCAGATTCTGGCCCAGGTGGCGTTCAGCCTTGGGCAGCTCACCGCCAAAGACTCCCTGCTGATCGTTGAAGGTCAGGAAAACAGCGGTCAGCATCGTCTCTTCCAATACAAAAACGGGGCTTTGCAGGCTTTACCCGTTGACTTGCCGCAGCCGGCCCGGCCCATGCTGATCAATGACAGTATGTTTGTCTTCACGGCAAGTGTTGATTTTCATCCGCAGTTGTACCGTCACAACCTCAACACAGGGCAGACCGCTCTGCTCTTTAATGATGACCGGCCATTCTGGATGGAATATATCTCTGGTTTAGTTTTTGGTATTTCCACCTGGGATGCCGGGCGCCACAAAAAGTTTTATGAAATCGCACCGGCTGACAGCGCAGCGCAGGAAATCCGCCCGTTGCTTTACCGCCCGGACGCTGCCTACTGGAAAACTTACCAACCGCAGGTAAAACAGCCCGAACCAAAGCCGTACAATATTTCTGCTCCACGGAAAATCAATCCGCAATTTTCGATGGAACACCTGCTAACCCTGGCTTATCCCGCTTATGATCCGGAGCTGGGCTGGAGCGGAATTTTTACCACAGGCTGGTTTGAACCATTGGGCCGCCAGTATCTGACCCTGCTGGCCATGTATTCCGGTGACTTCGACCGGCGTTGGTTTGTATCGTTTGATCACCAGATTGCTGCTGGTAGTTTTTACTTGGAAACCAGTTTTTATCAGGGGCCGGTGTTCTTCACAAATGCAGCAGAACATGCCGCCGAACTCAATCAGCGCAGTTTCTGGTTCCAGGCCCGGCAGCGCTGGAATTTCACCGGGCGGCGCAATTGGCGGTTTATCCCCTCAGCCGGCTGGTGGACTCAGAATTATTATGGCATGGAAAGGCTGGCCGGAAGCAACTACAGCGGGCCGAGAGTGGAATGGCTATTGGAAACACACCAGCCGACTACCCTGGAACCGGCTGTATTCACCGAATATCTGGCCTGGAAAAGTTCAGTATTTGCTGCTGTTAACCGGGAGAAACCTGTCCTGATTACTGATCAAAATCTGAGTTTCGGACACCGCCTGTTCGGTCTGCCCGAATTCGGCTTCCGTAATACCTTCAGCCTGATCAGCCAGTTTGGGCAGGGTCCGGCGCTGCCAACCACCGGAATTGACCGTTATTACCAATTCGATTTGCCGCGGGATGGCTCCTTTTCACGGGCCATCCGCGGCTATGCCGAAAATATCAGCAGCCGGCAGGTCATCCATAACAGCTTTGAGCTGAATTATGTTTTCTCAGTTAATCCGGGTTGGAAGTTGTTTTCGCTCGATCTGAAAAATGTGGCCGTGAACGGCTTCGCCGAAGGAGCCCGGGTAAAAAGCGGTGGATTCCGGAATATTTTCAGCAGCGGAATAGAACTCTCGGCAGCCGATACTTTTTACCGCATGGCTGTTGGTCTGGCCCGGGTTAATGACGGTGAGTCACCACCCTACGAACGGTACTATCTGCGGCTCAGCCTTTGGCTTGAGGCATTGATGATGCAAAGCCGGCCGATCGGTTCAGGCGGTGATGAGCCAGAAAAAAGCCAATGGTAACCGGGATAAAAAAGGCCAGCAGGGGGTAATTATACTGGTAAAAAACCGGGAAAAGCTTCATCAGCAGTAAGACCAGCAGAAAAACCAATTGGATTGCCCAGATAAAATATACCTGACGCAGGGCCTGCCAGCGCCCGGCAATCAGAGCAAAACTAAGCGGGAAAAGCAAAAAGGTCAGCGGGTTGGCCAGTAGCATATTTTCGTTATAAAAAGTCACATCATGTTCGGTGAACGAGGCCATCAGAAAAAGGAGAAGTCCGGCCAGACCGACTATTAAACCATAAAATCCATTCAACAGTCCGAGCAGAAAACGCGGCGCCAGGTGAGTACTCCTTGCCTGCCAGGAACCCAGAACAAGCGCCGACAGACCAATGATCAGACCAGCGGTGAGCAATATCGGCCAGCGGGCAACCGGCTTTTCCGGCAAGGCCGGCCGGTCCGATTTAAAATAATATCCTTCCTCAGCGACCAGCATTCTGCCCGATAGAGGCACATGGCGGAAAACTTCGGTCAGCCCGTCCGGAAGAAACATCCGTTCCCAATCCGTAATCGGCCGGTCGATTTGCTTGTTCATTACAAAAAGAAGAAGAATATCAAGCCAGGCACTCTGAGTCAGGTAGCGCCGGGTCAGTTCCCGGTAGGTTTCGGTACTGGCCCGGTCAGCACACCATTCAGCAACGGCGCCATCCGTTTGCCGGTCGATCATGTCACGGATGCGTGTAGCACAATTTTCATAATAATGATGGTAGAGATAATCCCGGTTTTCCGGTTTTACGGCCTCGGCCAGATCATGGGCCAGGGCCAGACGCTGCGCCGGGGTGAAATTCAGGGTTTGGATATGCACATCCCGGTTCGAACTGCGGTACCATTCAAAATAATTGGCCACCCGGGATTGCCCCGATGAAAAAATCAACCGACCCATGGCAAAGCGGGCCAGCATACCATCGCCAAGACTGAACAAACCGAAATTATACAGACGGCTGACCTGACGCACCGTATCGGCTACGATAACCCCGGCATGTCCCCAATAGGTGGTGATATCGTCACCCGGACTAAAACTGACATACTGAATAAGCAAATCTTCAGCCCGGCTCTGGCCGGATTCCCAGGGCGCCGGCTCAAGACGGAATTGGGCAAAAACAGGCAGGGTGTTGAGCAGGATGATCAGAAAAAACAGGGATGAAACAGGTTTCATATTCCGCTACCTTTGTTCGGTTAAAGATGGTCAATTTAATGGCCGGCTGGTGGAATTTCTATTAGTTGTCAATGAAAAACCCTTCTGATGTTTTATCATCCGGGATTTTTCATCATTCCAACCAGGCGGAATGACAGGTTGAAAGTGTCATGCTGAGTCCCGAGGCATCGGGAAAGCATGCCCTCGGTGAATGGGGTTTGATGAGGGGATTCTACGGCGCTGCGCTCCTCAGAATCACAGGTCAAAAGTGACAGGCTGCAATCTGTGATCGGGGTGTTGAAGAATATTTAGAAAAACAGATCCCGAACCGGGTTCGGGATGACCCCGGATGAGATTGTTTGTTCATTTTTCATCTTTAATCTTTTCATTTTTTGTCTTTTATCTTACTTCTTATTTCTTATTTTCCATCCGCAATCATTAGAAGAGGAGTCAGACATGCCGACCTTTATTCTGCTAACCAAACTTTCACCCAGCGTAGCCAGCGACGCCCAAACCAGGGAAATCATCGGCCGGGATTGGTTTTCAACTGTTCACGAAAAATGTCCGGAAGTCAAATGGCTGGAGCATTATGCCCTGCTTGGTCAGTACGATTTTATGGACATTTATGAAGCACCAAATGAGGAAGTCGCGGCCAAGGTTTCGATGATTACCATGTCCAAAGGTGCGGTTAAGACCGAAACTATTACGGCCATCCCGTACCAGCGCTACCTGGAAATATTCCGCTCCATGTAAGCCGGGAGCTTTGCAATAAGCAATTCAAAATATTAAACTTACCCGGTTTTATTTGAAAGCCGGAATATGTCAGCAGCCGATATTTATTTTTTTGAAGCTTTTGCTGAAGAACAGTTACGACTGGAATCTCTGCTGCCTGCCGGGATAAAGGCCTGTTTTACTGTGCATGCCATTCAGGAATGGCCGGGTTCATTGCCGGAAGCGCGTATATATTCGACCCGCACCCAATCCCTTTTTCCGCTCCGCAAACCTGCCGGGCTCGAAGCTGTTCTCTCCCGCAGTACCGGTTTTAATCACCTGATCAATCCCCAGATTCCCTGGCTGAAGGATGTGGCACTGGGCTATCTGCCGCTATATTGTTCCCGGGCGGTGGCCGAACAGGCGATGCTGCTGTGGATGGCACTGCTGCGCAAATTATCCTGGCAGACCTCCCAATTTAATTCTTTTCTGCGCGATGGTTTGAGCGGATCCGAGGCCGCCGGAAAAACCCTGTCCATTTTTGGTGTCGGCAATATCGGCCATGAGGTGGCCCGCATCGGTAAAGGACTGAAGATGAAGGTTTTGGGTGTCGATCTGGTTCAGAAACACCGGGATATAAACTATGCTGATCCACAGACTGCGCTGATCCAAGCTGATATTCTGGTTGCCGCCATGAATCTGACAGAGCAGAACCGTGGTTATTTCTCCTCCGCTTTTTTCGGAAAACACAAGGATCGCCTGATTTTTATCAATATCGCCCGGGGTGAATTATCACCACCCGATGTGCTGTACAGTCTTCTCAACAACTGGCGGCTGGGTGGTGTGGGTCTCGATGTTTTTGATCACGAAGCCGAGCTGGCCGGTTACCTGCGCGGCACCCTTCCCGCAGTGGATGAAACCAGCCGCATTTACCTTGAAATGGCCCGGTTGCCCAACGTTATTTTAACACCGCATAATGCCTTCAATACTATCGAAGCGGTACAGCGCAAAACCGAACAAACCATCCGGCAGACCAAATCATTCCTGAAAAGCGGGCAGTTTATCTGGGTGCCGGAAATAAGAAATTAAGATAAAGTAGAGACGATCTGGTGGGTCATCTCTTTGGGTTGGAAAATCAACCATAACTGATAATAGAAAGCGGCGGGAGGATGACCGATGCCCAAACATGATTACCGGAATATGAAAAACTCACCTGTACCCAAACCGGCGGTCAATAAATTTGTCGCCGCAACCATCCTGATCCTTCTGCTGCTGATGGCTATCCTGCGCTTCCTGCCCAAAAAAATACCTGAAAATAACGCTCCAAATGTACAGGAAAGATCCCTGTCCCGCGGCCGGCTAAATTTTATCAGGGCTGATGGCACGCTGATTTCATCTATCAGCATCGAATTTGCCGAGGACGACTACAGCCGCGGTTACGGCCTGATGTTCCGTAAATTTCTGCCCTTTGATCAGGGCATGTTGTTTATCTTCCCAGGGGAACGATACCAGTCGTTCTGGATGAAAAACACCGCTGTTTCTCTCGATATGATCTTTATAAACGAAAACAGGGAAATCATCAATATTGCCCGCGACACTGAGCCATTTGCCGAGAAGAGTTATTCATCCGCCGCCCCGGCCCGCTTTGTACTGGAAGTTGTCGCCGGATATTCCGATCAGTTCGGTATCGGTCCGGGGGTCAAAGTGGAGTGGAGCCGGGATAAGTGATGGCCTTCAATCCGGAAAAATTCAAACAAAAACTTACCGCCTCCGTTTACGGCCGGACCTTTATCTACCTGCCGGAAGTGGATTCGACCAACAACTATCTCGCCGCCAATGCCGCGCTGTGCAGCCAGCCCGGTACCGTTGTTCTGACCGATTTCCAGACCTCCGGCCGGGGCCGGGCCGATCACCGCTGGGTGAGCCGGCGCGGGGAAAACCTGCTCTTTTCCATCCTTATTCAACCCGCTATCCCGGCGGCGAGACTTCAGTTGTTAACCCTGCAGGCCGGTCTGGCTTTGCACCAAACCCTGTCTGAAGTTTTACAGGAATGCGGCGCCGATGCGGCGGCCTTACGGTTGAAATGGCCCAACGATCTTCTGCTGGCCGGTAAAAAACTGGGCGGCATCCTGACCGAAACCCAAACCCAATCCGGATTGGTCCGGCAGGCCATTATCGGCATCGGGCTGAACATCAATCAGTCCTTTACCGGCAGCACTGAAAAATATTCCTTCAATGCTATTTCACTTATTGATTATATTGGGCGGGCATTTGAAAGGGAAGAACTTCTGGCCCACATTCTGACCGGTCTCGAAAATTCCGCTCTGCACAGCGGCAATTGGACTCAGATCAGCCGGGATTGGCAGGAACGGGCCGTTGACATTCAATCGCCGTGGAATATCTTCACCGAAGGCCGGCATGAGCAGGTTTATTTTCATTCCATTGATGACTACGGTTATCTGAATTACAAAACGGCAGCAGGTGAAATAAAAACACTTATAAACGGGGAAGTGGTAAAGGGGTAAGCATGCTGGTTGCAGTTGATATTGGCAATACACACACGGTGGTCGGTTTATTTGATAAGACCAATCTTGTCGAACACTGGCGGCTTACTTCGACCCTGGCCCGCACCGAAGATGAAATTGGCATGGTTCTGCGCCACCTTTTTCATTCCGCCGGGCAGGATCTGGAAGCCATCCGCGGTGTGGCTATTTCGTCGGTAGTTCCGGCCCTGACCGATATTTATGAAAAAATGACCCGCCGCTATCTGCGGAAAGAACCGCTGATAATCAACCACGAACTTGAACTCGGTTTGCAGGTGAAATACCGCTCCCCGGCTTCGGTCGGCGCGGACCGGCTGTGTAATGCCGTGGCCGGCAAACGGAAATACGGCCAACCGCTGATTGTCATCGATTTTGGAACAGCAACCACTTTCGACTGTATCGATGCCGGCGGAGACTACCTGGGCGGAGTGATTGCCCCCGGAATTGAAACTTCGATCCATTCCCTGCACCTGAAAGCAGCCCGCCTGCCTCAGGTTGACCTGGCCTTTCCGGAGTCAGTAATCGGGCGTACGACAGATGAAAGCATTCAGTCCGGCGTGCTGATCGGAACCGTGGCCATGATCGAAGGCATGGTTAGCCGGATCAATGAAGCCTGGGGCTGCCGGGCCCGGGTTGTGGCCACCGGAGGCTTGTCTAAAATAATTTCCAAACAAACCGATATTATTGAAGCCTTCGATCCCTACCTTAGTCTGGAAGGGATGATTCAGATTTACGAGATGAACCAAAAATAGCAGGACGGTATGCTCTACAAAGAAAAAATCTTGTTGATACACCGCAATTCCATATTACGCGAACAGCTCTCATCCCGCCTGCGCGAAAATAATTTTGCCGTTATCCTGGCCAACAATATCGAAAATGTGCCGGGACTGGTTCAGAATATGCAACCCGATCTGGTTTTATGGGGTGAAACCCTGACCGCCTCATCCAAAAGCGTGATCCGCAACCTGAAGAAAAACCAGTTGGAACTGGCCCTGCCCATCATCGCCATGCTGCCCGATGTCGAACTTTTTGACCGTATTGAATTCGAAAAACTTGGTATTAACGATATTATCGAGGCCTCACCCAATTTTACCGATCTCAAAATAAAAATCCGCTCACTGCTCAACGGACGGCGCCAGTTCCTGGATTTGCAGCACCGCCTCGACCGGGCCCAGGGTATGGCCGAGCTGCAGAACAAACTGATCCAGTTGCAGGACCCGGTCCGGGTGATTGAACTAACCGCTGAATATATCCATCAAACATACCGCAGCCGGACCCTGCTGACTTTACTTTACAACCCTGGGCAAAAAGAGTACGATCATACCTCCTGCCTGAGCCGGGAAGACGCCGGTGTGGTTATTCCGCAGACTATTTTTGAGCATCCGGTTTGGGAGCAGCATTTTTTCAGCAGACCCAAATTACGGCCGGAACGGATCATCAATAGCACCATTCTCGATTTCCTGAGCACCATCGGGCTGAGCCAACAGATCACTTACCAGTTTCCGCTGGCCGAGCATAATAAAATATTTGGTCTGCTTCTGATTGGCGTGGATGAGCATAACGAAATCAGCAGCGATAAAATGGATGAATTGATATTACTGACCGGGACGCTGACCCTGCGCCTGACCGATATCCGCAATACCCTCAGCGGTCAGCCGAAACTCAGGGAACGTACCGCTGAAATCCGGCACCTTTTCCAGCGGCTGGATGAAAATGACGTTTTTGATTACCTGAGCCGGCAGGTCATGCAATCCCTTGAGGCCGATCTTAGTCTGTATCTGAATTACAATGAAGGTTTCCGCTTCCTTTATCCGCAGTACTGCTATAAAGCAGGTAGCGACCGCAATATCTTTGAAAACGAAAAACCACCGGTGTTGATGCTTCGGGAGTTTCCTGTCCTGGAAAAATTTGCCGCTTCCGGTTTGAACAGCCTGGTCCTGACCGAAAAGGATGAGGGATTCAGTGCCCTGCAGAATCTGAGCCGGCTGGTGCGCGGTTCCTTCTCCTCACTGGTTACTTTCCGTATCCGTATTGGTGCCGAAAATAATGGCTTTTTATGTATCGGCTATAAAAACGGACCGAAGAAGATCAACAAAAACGACATCGCCGAGGCCGAGCAGGCCATCCACCGGGCAACCGAAGTACTGGTCGAAAGCAGGATTATCCGCCAGGCTCAGCAAACACTGCGACAATTGGACCGGGTTTTCGAATTGAGTAAAGAATTAACCCTCGACCATCAGATCAACGATTTATTAAACCGCATCGCCTCTTCCATCCGTAAAACCCTGGGCTGGAATATTGTGCTGATCGATCAGGTCATACCTGGGGCACAACAGCTTAATCCCATAGCCGCCCTTGGCCTGGCCGCCCGGATGCACAACCCGATCGGCCGCGAAATTGATTTTCAGACCCTGTATTCCCTGGAACAGCGCTGTTTCAGCATCAGCCATTCCTTTCTGTACTCGGCAGAACACAGTCAATCGGTTTTAACCGAGAAAGAGCGCCGTAAATTTTTACTCAATGCCGGCCAGAAATGGCATGAAAATGACTGGCTGATTATTCCCATCCGCAGCCGCGGCGCCATGCTTGGCTATATCACAGTCAATGATCCGGTCGAACAGGTGCGGCCATCGGAAGACAAGGTGCGCAGTCTGGAATATTTTGCCAACCAGGCTGCCGTGGCCCTGGAAAACGCCGCTCTTTACGACCGCCTTAAAACCTCTGAACAACGCTATCGGCTGCTGGCCGAAACCATGCCCCTCGGACTTTTTACCTGTGAAGACGACGGTAAAATATTTTACGTTAACCAAAGTCTGACCGAAATTCTGAGATATGGCGATGCCCAGGCCCTAAGCGGAATAAGTCTTTTCTCCATCGTCCGGGAAAAATCGCGTCTGACCCTGGAAGAGGGTTTCCTGCGGTTGATCAAACTGTTCCGCGATTCAAAGAATCTCAACGAATTTGAGACTATCGATGTCGGTGAAATCGATCTGATGTCCAACGACAACGAATACATCCCGTTCCGGGTGCTGCTGACGCCGCTGACCGACAGCGGTCATAAAAATGCGATTCTTGGTGTGCTTTCCGATCTGCGCATGCAGCGCCGGCTGGACCGCCTGAAAGCCGATTTTAATTCCATGATCGTTCATGATCTGCGCTCACCGCTTAATATTGTTCAGGGTTACATCGATATCGTCCGCAATCAGGTGGTCGGTACCATTACCGAAGAACAGGCCGATCTGCTGATGATCGCCAAAGAGAATTCGGACAAGGTACTCAAGCTGATTGAAAATTTCCTGACCGCTTCCAAAATGGAGGCCGGCTCCTTTGATCTGCAGGTCGAAACCCAGTCTCTTAATGCCCTGATTGAGAGTATTCACGATTATCACCAGGTCATTTTGCGGGATAAAAAGCTGAGCCTGGTTCTGGCCCTTGATCCAAATCTTTCTCTGCTCAGTTTTGACCGCATGCGGATCGAACAGGTCATGAACAATTACCTGAGCAATGCCATAAAATTTACCCCGCCCGGTGGGAAGATCACGGTCAGTACGCGGCTGGCCAGGGAAAAAAATGACCTTACCGGCCAGGAACTGATGACGGTGCATGTTTGTGTGGCCGATACCGGCGTTGGTATTCCGGCCAATGAAATTGATAAAATCTTTAAAAAATACGAACAGACCGAAGCCGGAAAAGATGCCATGCTCAAGGGCACTGGTCTTGGTCTGGCCATCTGTAAAGAAATAGTTTCTCTGCACAAGGGCCGGGTCTGGGTTACCAGCCAACCGGGCGATGGCAGCAGTTTCTACTTTAGCTTGCCTATTATTCCAATAACCTTATAGTTCCTGGCCATGTCTGACAAAAGTGTTAAAACCACGCCGCTGATGGATCAGTACCTGGATATCAAGGCGGATTACCGTGATGTTATCCTGCTCTACCGGATGGGCGATTTCTATGAAACCTTCTATGAGGATGCCAAACTCATCAGCAAGGTGCTGGGCATTGCCCTGACCCGCCGGGCGCACGGCAAAAGCGCCGATGTACCGCTGGCCGGTTTTCCTTATCACGCTTTGGATAATTATCTGCCCAAATTGCTCAGCGCCGGTCACCGGGTGGCTATTTGTGAACAGGTCGAAGACCCTAAACTGGCTAAGGGTGTGGTCAAAAGGGAAGTCATCGAAATTGCCTCGCCCGGCGCTACGCTCTCCGATAAACTGCTCGACAGCCGGACCAATAATTATCTGGTTGCCGTGCATTATGCCGAAACAATCTGCGGTCTGGCCGTGGCCGATGTCTCCACCGGTTCCCTGCAGGTTGGGCAAATTCCGACCCGGCTCCTGACCGATCAGTTACACCAGTTCAAACCAAGCGAAATCCTTGTTGCCGCCCGATATGCCGGTTTGTTGGGCGAGCTTCTGGCCAACCGTCTGAACAGTCTGATTACGAAGCGTGAAGACTGGCTGCTAAACCGCGATTACTGTTACAAAACCCTGACCGAGCATTTTCAAACCCATTCGCTGAAGGGTTTTGGCTGTGAGGATATGGACGAAGCCATTATCGCCGGCGGTTTACTGGTGCATTATTTACAGGAAAATTACAAAACCCGGCTGGGCCACTTTGCCCGTCTGACCCTGCTCAACAGCTCCGAGTACATGATTCTTGATGAAAGCACCCGGCGCAACCTCGAGCTGGCCGAAACCATTACCGGTCAGAACCGTGAACACACCCTGCTTTACATTCTCGATTACACCGTTACACCGGCCGGGGCCCGCCTTTTCAAACAATGGATACAGCGGCCGCTGCTCAACCCGGCGCTTATCCGCCAGCGGCTCGACCTGGTTGAAATACTGGTTGGCATACCGGTTCTGACAGCAGCCCTCAGCACCGATCTGAAAAAAATCCATGATCTGGAAAGACTGCTCGGAAAAATTGTTACCGGCCGGGCCAATGCCCGCGATTTGCAGAATCTGGCCGAATCGCTGCAGGCGGTGCCGCCGCTGCGCAACCGGCTCGAGGCTTCGGGTTCTGAACCGCTGACCCGCTTACTTCCGGCAGAAATGGCTTATTTGCCGCTGGCGGAAAAGATACGGGCGGCCTTAAATGATACCCTGCCCCTGACCGTTCAGGAAGGCGGGCTGATCCGGGCTGGTTTTCACGCCGGGCTGGACGAGCTGCGCAGCATCGCCGAGCAGGGCAAAGACTGGCTGATCCGGTTCCAGGAAAAGGAGCGCAAAAACTCGGGCATCTCCTCCCTGCGTGTTCATTACAACAAGGTTTTCGGTTACTATATCGAGATTACCAATATCCACCGCGAGAAAATTCCGGCTGAATACATCCGCCGGCAGACTCTGGTTAACGCGGAGCGCTACATCACCCCGGAGCTCAAGGAATGGGAAGAAAAAATCCTCGGCGCCGAAGATAAAATGATGGCTATCGAATACGAAATTTTCCAGGAACTGCGCGGCGAAGTCAGTCAGTTTATCAATGAAATTCAGGAGGTCAGCGACGCCATAGCCCGGCTTGATGTCTTGCTCAGCCTGGCCGAGGCAGCCCGGCGCAACCATTATGTTAAACCGGAAATCCCGGACAGCGATCAATTGTATCTGAAAGAATGCCGTCATCCGGTGATTGAGCATTTTCTGCCGCCGGGCGAAGATTTTATCGCCAACGATGTACAGCTTAGTCCCGATCAGGAACAGGTCTGGATTATCACCGGGCCGAATATGGCCGGCAAATCCACCTTTCTGCGCCAGGTTGGTCTGGCTGTGCTGATGACCCAGATCGGCAGTTTTGTAGCCGCCGCCGAAGCCCGCATCGGTATCGTCGACCGTATTTTCACCCGGGTCGGAGCCTCCGATAATCTGGCCCGCGGCGAGAGCACCTTTCTGGTCGAAATGAATGAAACCGCCAATATTCTTAATAATGCCACCCGGCGCAGCCTGATTCTGCTTGACGAAATTGGCCGCGGTACCAGCACTTTTGACGGTTTATCCATCGCCTGGGCGGTTTCGGAATATATTCATAATCAGGAAAATCTGCGTTCCAAAACCCTGTTTGCCACCCACTACCACGAACTGACCGAACTGGCCCTGCTTTTTCCGAGAATCAAAAATTATAATGTGGCCGTGGAAGAATGGGGCAACCAGGTTGTCTTTCTGCGTAAAATCATCCCCGGCGGAACGGATAATTCCTACGGTATTCACGTGGCGCAAATGGCTGGTCTGCCGGCCCCGCTGATTGAACGGGCCCGGGAAATTCTGAATAATCTCGAGTCAAACGAACTTTCACCCAGCAGCCGGAAACCGCGGCTGGCCTTGCGACAATCCGGCCGGAGAGTGGATACCAACCAGACCTCGCTCTTCCCGCAGGAAGAAACAGCCCTGGAAAAATCCCTTAAACAGGTCGATATTAATGATCTGACCCCGTTACAGGCGCTGAATAAGCTGAGTGAACTCAAACAAATGGTGAAAAAACGGTAAAATCAGATTTATTAAATATTTAAAGAAGAAAAAATGTAAAGATTCAGCCAGCCTGTCCGAAAAACCCTAAAAATCAAAAACATGAGCTTAATTCAATAAAAATAATAATTAAACACAAAATGATGCTTGATTTGAGAAAACAAGGCTGTTATTTTGATACTATTCTAAACTGTCATTGACATAGTGTGGAATGGGGATATTGAATGAATACAGTTACAAAAAAAGATGTGGCTAAACGGACTGCCGCCAAGCTGGATGAAAAAATCTACACGGCGGAAGTTTTTGTCGATGCCGTTTTTGATGTCCTGCGCGAAATTCTGAGTGAAGCCGATCCCGAGATCAGAATCGAAATCCGTGATTTTGGTGTGTTTGAGGTCAAACGGACCAAGCCGAAGCCCAAAGCCCGCAATCCACGCACCGGCGATGTCATCTATGTTCCGGCCCGGCGCAAAACCCATTTTAAAGCCGGAAAACTACTGAAGGAAGTCTTAAAAGAAACAACTGAAGAATAAACCTGTTTTGAAAGAAAATTAAGGAACTGGCTGTTCTGACGGGAGCAATAACCTGGCGGAGCAGCCATTTTTGTTATGGAGAAAAAATATCTGGCCGTCGATCTCGGTGAGCGCCGGGTCGGTCTGGCCATCAGCGACGGTCTTGGTCTGCTGGCCCATCCCTTAAAAACGATTCCCTGGGTCAGTACTGCCGATCTGGCCGCACAGCTCAGGCCGATTATCCGGGAAGAGAACATCACTGCCCTTATCGCCGGCGTGCCATACACTATGAAGGGCGACAAATCACAAAAAACGCAGGAAATTCTGGATATAATTGCAGACCTCAGACAACATCTCGATATTCCGGTCGTCGAAATTGACGAGCGTCTGACCACCCGCATGGCCCATGATATTCTGCGTACGGCTGGCCGTAAACCAAGCCGCATGCGCCATGCTGTAGACCAGGTTGCGGCCGTTTTAATTCTGCAAACTTTTTTGGATCAGGGGAAATAAATAAAAAGGAGAATTATATGGTTATAATTATAGCCAAAGATGCACCCGAGTCTCAGGTTGAACATGTCATTGAACGGCTGGATGAACTTGGATTTAATGTCCACCGCTCAACCGGTATTGAACATACAGTTTTAGGTGTTATCGGCGATACAACCAAACTGGATGCCCGTGATTGGCAGATGATGCCGGGCGTGGTTGATGCCTACCGGGTTTCGGCACCGTACAAACAGGTCAGTCGTGAATTTCAGCATAAAAGCACACAGATAAAAATAGGTAATCTGATTATCGGCGGCGATGAAGTGCATATTATGGCCGGACCCTGTTCCATCGAAAGTGAAGAACAGACCATGATCATCGCTGAAGCGGTGCATAAAGCCGGTTCAAAAATCCTGCGCGGCGGCGCCTTTAAACCGCGCACTTCGCCTTATGCCTTTCAGGGCATGGGTGAAAAGGGGCTGGAAATCATCCGCAAAGCGGCCGATAAATTCGGCATGCTGGTCATCACCGAAGCGATGGATGCCGAATCTCTGCCGCTGATTTGCCAATACACCGATATTATCCAGATCGGCGCCCGGAACATGCAGAATTTTTCCTTTATCAAAGCATTGGGCAAGGTTGAAAAACCGATTTTCCTGAAGCGTGGTATTTCGGCCACCATCCAGGAATGGCTGATGTCGGCGGAGTATATTCTGGCCGGCGGCAACCGCAATGTTATTTTCTGCGAACGCGGTATTCGTACCTTTGAAACCTATACCCGCAATACGCTCGATTTAAGCGCTATTCCGGTTATCCATAAACTGAGTCACCTGCCTGTTTTTGCCGATCCGTCCCACGGTACCGGTCTGCGCGATAAAGTGATTCCGATGGCCCGGGCAGCAGTAGCCGCCGGCGCCGATGGTCTTATGGTCGAAGTACATCACGATCCGGAACACGCCCTTTCAGACGGCGCACAGTCGCTCTATCCGCAACAATTCCAGGAAATGATGGAGCAAATCCGGGTTATTGCCAAAGTGGTTGGCCGGACCATTGCCGACCCTGTAAAATAATGGAAATACTTATCGCCGGTCTGGGCGTGATGGGTGCTTCTCTGGCCCTGGCCATCCGCAATACCATGCCGTCTGTAGTGATTACCGGGTATGATCTGCCCGGAATTCCCGAAAGGGCGCTGGTTGCAGGGGTGATTGACCGGGTGATCAGCGACTGGCCGGGGCAGGCCGCCACAGCCCGGCTGATTTTCCTGGCCACACCGATCCGCACCATCCGCAGGCATCTGACTGAATTGAATGGTGTGGTTGGTCCCGACACGATCGTTACCGATGTTGGCAGCACCAAAGCGGATTTGGCTGCCCTGGCCAGGGAAATCAAATTCAGCGGAACTTATATCGGCGGTCATCCGATGACCGGCGCAGAGAAAAAAGGTCTGGCAGCAGCCGATCCACTGCTTTATGAAAATGCCGTCTATATCGTTAACGAATTTCCGCCCGAACTGGAAACCCGGTTTAAATTAACCCTGCTGCCGGTTCTGCAGGCCATAAAAGCCCGGATTTACCGTATCGACCCCGAAGTGCATGATAAAATTCTTTCCGCCATCAGCCATCTGCCCCAGATTTTAGCTATTGCCCTGATCAACCTGACCGGCAGCCGGAACAGCGAGCAAATGCCCTGTTTTGAACTGGCCGCCGGTGGTTTCCGCGATTTGACCCGTATTGCCGGCAGTTCAATTGAGGTCTGGCAGGATATTTTTGATTCGAATAAGGTAAATATCACCGAGACTTTGGATCAGTTTATTGCTATATTGGAGCAGTACAAATCCCGGCTACAGGCGATGCAGCCGGACTTTGACCAGGCCAACCGCTACCGGGAGTATATTCCGAAATACGGCAAAGGTTTTCTGAGTCCGCTGACCGATGTGCTGGTTTATGTCAGTGATCAGACTGGTGTTATTTCCAGAGTTTCCACCGCCCTGTTTGAAAAGAATATCGATATCCGCGATATGGAACTGCTCAAAGTGCGGGAGAAAGAAGGCGGCGTTTTCCGGCTTTCTTTCGCCAGCCGGAGTGAGGCCGGAACCGCGGTGGAAGTGCTGGGAGAAATAGGTTTTAAGGCTTTTATCAGGGAGTAAGTCATGAGTAGTATTCGTGTGGCCGTGGTTGGGGCAGGGGGTATTGCCCAGGTTGTCCATCTACCGGAATTGCAGAAATCGGCGGATTTTCAGTTGGTTGCCGTCTGCGATGTGGATGAGAAAAAAGCCGGTTTTCTGACCGACAAATTCCATATCCCGATGTGGTACCACGATTATGAAACCATGCTGGCCAAAGAAAAATTAGATGCGGTTCATATATGTACACCGAGCCGTTACCATGTACCGATGACCACGCTGGCCCTGGAAAATGATCTGCATGTATTTGTTGAAACCCCGGTTGCCTTTCAGGCCGGGGAAGCCCGCCGTCTGGCCGAACTGGCCGCTCTGAAACAAAAAGTGCTGATGGTCGATATGCAGAACCGCTTCCGTGATGATATTCAGATTTTACGCGAATTTATCCGCAATGATGAACTTGGCCCGCTGTTTTACATCAAGGCCGGCTGGCTTAAGAAATGGAACCGCTACCCGGAACATAACTGGCACAACGATCCGAAAATCTCGGGCGGCGGGGTGCTGATCGATATGGGTACGCAGATGCTGGATGCCGTACTCTACCTGACCGGTTTTCCGCGGATTCAAAGCGTCCGCCTGTATGAATACGCCAATATTCCCGGTTCGGTGGTCGAAGATGCGGCGCTGGCCGTGCTCAATACTGAAACAGATCTGACCATCACCCTGG
>DYOS01000043.1 GCA_020720405.1 Caldithrix sp.
CTCCACAGGTTTCACCTATGGCTATTCATATTCAACCCCTGCGGGGTTTTCCTATAAATATATCACCCCGCCGGGGTTTTGTTTTCTGCTTTCATCTTATTTCTTATTTCTTCCTCTGAGCGGAATAAGAAGTCCACCGATCATCATCAGAATAGCCGCCAGAAGCAGCGACTGAAAGCGGTCTTCATACTGGGCAAACTGCCTGGAGACCAGCTCTTTTTTCTCCAGTGCCGACACTTGCTCATAAATTGCTTTCAATTCCGTTTCGCCATTCGAGGCCTGATGGTATTTACCACCGGTCAGAAAGGCAATTTTCTCCAGCGTTTCCATGTCCAATCGGGTGGTGACCACATTGCCCTGCCCGTCTTTTTTAAAACCGGTCTGACGTCCGAAACGGTCATACAACGGAATAGGCACACCCTGGCTGGAGCCAAGCCCGATGGTATAAATGAGCACGCCTTCTTTGGCGGCTTTTTCCGCTGCTTCAACCGGGTTGGTTTCATGATCCTCACCATCGGTAATCAGGATCAGAACCTTGTGTTTGCGCTCCTGTTGGTTAAAGGACTGCACGGCGCGGTCGATGGCATCGCCCACGGCAGTGCCGGGCAAAGGAATCAGGTGTGTGTCCATCATTTTCAGAAATAGTTTGGCCGCCGAATAATCCAGGGTCAATGGACACTGGACATGGGCCATTCCGGAAAAGGCGATCAAACCGATCCGGTCACCCTGCAGCAGGTCGATCAGTTTACCAACCTCAAATTTGGCTTTTTCCAGGCGATTCGGGGCAATGTCTTCGGCCTGCATGCTCAGCGAAACATCGATAGCCACAAATATATCGACGCCTTCCCGTTTCACTTCTTCCATCCGGGTACCAATCTGCGGGTCGGCCAGAGCCAGAATCAGAAATACAAAGGTCAGCAGGAACAGAATAAATTTCCATGTCTCCCGGCCTGAACGATAACCGGGCATCATTTTCAGAATCATATTGGTCTGACCGAGCCGGTCGAGCAGCCGCTGACGTTGTCTTCGGAATAAAATATAAGCGGCGATCAGCAGGGGCAGCCCCCACAGACCGTGCAAAAACCAGGGATGGGCAAATCGTAAAACGTCCACTTCAAATCCTCATGATCAGGGTAAACGGCGCAGCCAGGTTTGGCTGAGAATCCAGCCTGCCAGCAGCAGCAGCAGTGCGGCTCCGGCAAAACGCACATACAGTTCGGTATAGCGGGTGTACTCCGTTACCTCAATTTTTGTTTTTTCCATCTCGCCGATTTCCTGGTAAATAGCAGCCAGGGACTGGGTGTCGGTAGCCCGGAAATAACGGCCGCCGGTGATTTCGGCAATTTTACTCAGCGTTACTTCATCAATCTCGACCGGCATACGCACGTAGCGTTTGCCAAACATCGGGTCATTAACCGGATACATGGCCGTGCCGCGGGTTCCGGCACCGATGGTGTAAATTTTAATATCAAAACTGCGGGCGATGCGGGCGGCGGTCACCGGATCAATCTGGCCGCGGTTGTTGACGCCGTCGGTCAACAGGATAATGACCTTGCTTTTGGCTTCACTTTCGCGCAGCCGGTTTACCGCATTGGCCAAACCCATGCCGATCGCCGTTCCGTCCCAGTCTTCTTCCGCAACCGCCTGGCTTTCGAGCAGAGTCAGAATTACTCCGTAGTCGAGGGTCAGCGGGCATTGAGTAAAACTTTCCCCGGCGAAAACCACCAGCCCGATGCGGTCGTTGGTCCGCCCGGCGATAAATTCAGCAGCTACTTTTTTCGCCGCTTCGAGGCGGTTCTTCGGTTTAAAATCCTCGGCCAGCATACTGCTCGAAACATCCATGGCCAGCACAATATCAATGCCTTCGGTATCGACTTTTTGTTCCCGGCTGGAGGAACGGGGCCGGGCCAGGGCAATAATAAGCAGGGTCAGAACGGCCAACGAAAGCAGGTACGGCAGATGGCGCAGACGGAGACGCAGACTTTGCTCCAGCCCGCGCAGCAGCGAAATATCCGAGTAGCGGACCCGGCCGGAAAGCCGGCTGCCGCTGCGGAAATAAGACCAGGCCAGCAGCGGCAGAATAAGCAGCAGCAGTAAAAACCAGGGATCGGCAAAACGCATCAGTTATCTGTCCTTTTTTCTTCCAGAATTTCATCCAGCCCCGGGAATATGTCTTTTAACTTTTCCGCAGAGATGGTGACCATCCGGTTATTGATCCGCTCAAACAGGTAAATTTCAGTATCCAACCTGTTGCCAAATTCAATATCAATTTGAACCGACTGGCTGTCACCGGCCTGAACCCGGCCGGACGGACGGTTAAAACCGTATTTCTCCGGCCGGAGTGGTGTTTCATCGATAAAACGGCGGGCTTCCAGCATTCGCAGTGCTGAGAGAATTCCGCTCACTTTCCAGGATCTGGCCTCAGCCGAATCACCGGTAAACCAGGTTCCCGAGGTGTCTTTGGCCAGTTTGATGTGCAGATTTTCAAAGTCAAGACTGAGACTGGTTATCCGTTCTGTCGGGAAGTTGAGCACCGATTTTTCCCGGAACTGAAAAAAAGTCTGGTCGAGATCGTTAAACAATGCCGTATCGATGGTAAAAATCACGGGCCGGGCCTCATCCATGGCAAAAACATCTGCACCGTTCAGTTTTCCTGTGCTTAAACTGGTCCGGGCTTTTTCTTCGCCGCTGAACATTTCCAAACGGATCGATGGTTTATCCAGCCCGAAGGTGTTTAGTTCACCCACTGTCTCGCGGACATAGGCCTTAACTGTATTGTTTTCAAGACGGGTCAGAAGAGCGTTGACCACATCATCATCGGCATCGGCCGCCTGCGGCGAAGTGATCCGCCAGTTATTGTTTTCATGGGCCAGACGCAGCGCACCGTGGCGGTTATCCAGCTTGATTTCCTGTAACCGCTCCCGGTCGAATTTGAGGATGGTTTTATCACGCCATTCAAACAGCGATTTCCGGGCAGCGGTTTTGAGCGACTGCTCAACCATGGCCACCATCGTATCGCCGGTGCTCAGGTAAACACTGCTGCCGATGCTGGCTTTATCGCCGATCAGCAGATTGCGGATTGTTCCGCCGGCGGTCTCCAGTTGCAGACGCAGGGCAGTTTCCGCCAAACCAAAATCCCGCAGGTTATCTGCAGCGACGGTAAAACTGCGTTCTTTTTTTGCGGCTCTCAGACTGTTCAGCAATTGTTCCAGATTATTTTTATCGGCGGCCGTTTCCAGCGGTTTGGTCATCTGCCAGCCACTTGTGGTTTTCCGGAATTCAAAATCATCAAATACATTATTGATCCGGACCGTTTGGATGCTGTCCACTTCGAGATCAAATATTTTCTCCTCTATCGCCTTCTCGCCGGCCCTTTTTTCCCCGCCTTTGATTTCATAAAAATAAACCCAGGCACCGAGGGCGAGAGCCAGCAGCAGCAAAATCAGAGTATTACGCATCACGATTTTCTCCTATTTGTTGCGCCGGAAAAAGACCAGCACACCAACCACGACCAGCAGCAGCGGTATGCTGATAACGACCAGGTAGAACAGAATTTTCATACCGGCGGCGGACATATTTAAACGGCGGTCGTCGATTTCTTTCGGCCGGATGCTGATCTGATCTTCCTCTTCGGCCAGGTAATTGACGGTGTTTAGAAAAAGATCGGCATTACCCTGGTTTTCAAAAAACCCGTTTTTGATAAAATCTGAATCGCCGAACACGGCCAGCAGGGATTTACCGGAAGTGTTATTTTTTTCCGAGATGGCACCGATGGTGATCGGCCCCTGCCGGTCGGCCTGATCAAAGCCAACTTCACCACTGGCATAATTTGTTTCGGCCCAGCTGTTGGGGCCGGTTCTCAGCAGTTCAGTCACGACCGCTGAACCTTCCGATTTATCAACGCTGGAAGCCATCGGGTAAAAAGTCATCGTGCTAAAATCTTTGGTTACCGGGCTAGACGGATCATAGGTTGAAACCAGAGGCATGGCCGGTCCGGCACCGAAAAGCTGACCCATTCCACTGGCATCGATGATCAGGTTGGAACCGATTTCAAGCTGGTATTCGCGGAGTAGTTCATTGATATCGCGGGGTTTATCCGGGTCGCTGAGTACAATCAGTTTACCATCATTCTGCAAATAAACTTTGAGGCTGTCCATTTCACCGGGGAAAAGATTTGCCTGCGGCGCGGCCATAACCAGCACGGTACAGCTATCCGGCACCTGCCGGCGGCGGACCAGGTTCAGTTCCCGGATCAGGTAATTTTCCCTGCCGATTGCTGCGGCTAACCTGCTGTAACCTTCGGCCGATTCATCCTTTGTCGAACGTTCGCCGTGACCGGTCAGGAAATAAATAACCTTGTCCTGATCGCGGGTTACTTTCAGAATCGCATTGGTCAGATTGCTTTCGCTCAGACTTTCCAGTTCCTGCCGTTTAGCGCCCGATTCAACAATAACCGTCTGATAGCGGGTTATGCCGTACTGATTGGTCAGACCCGGGTTTTCATCGGGATCGATCAATTCGTAACGCAGATTTTTACTGCGGTAGGCATATTCATCCAGTAAATCCTGCACACCCTTGTGTTCCGCTTTTTTATAAAAGGCTTTAATATTTACTTCCTGCCCGAGCGTGTTCAGCAGTTTCGTCGTTTGATCGGCCAGACTGTACAGCTTGTTTGCCGTAAAGTCCTGACGGAAATGATGGCGGGTGCTGACAAAGGCCAGCAAAGCAACGATAGCCAGAACGACTATGATCTGCACGAGCATATTTCCGCCTTCGCGGACAGAACGGCCGGAAAATCTATTCCGGTTCTCCCGTAGATAGATAAGAATAAAATAGGCCATTGCCAGCAGACCAGCCAGGGTCAGAACCCAGTGTGACGCCTGCCAGACCTTATTGATGGAGTACCAGATCTGGGCGGCCAGCAGCATAAAAAACCCGGCCAGACCCAGTATATTTTCAATCTTTTTCATTACAAACTCCTGTTTCCTTCTTCGTTGGCCATCAGGCCCGCCATTTGACAGATTCAATCGTTTTCAGAGAGAAGTACAGCCCGGTCAGGGTGAACAGCACATAATAGAGCACATGGCTGCTGTCGATAACACCCTGGGCAAAATCTTCAAAATGATTGATGATGGAAATGTAATTAAGTACTGCGCCCAGCGTTTCACCGGCCGAGGCGGCCCCGGCCCCGATAATCCATAACAGCAGCGACAGGGCAAATCCGCCAAGGGCGGCGATGATCTGGTTTTCCGTCATGGTTGAAATCCACAACCCGGCGGCGATAAAAGCCGAGCCAATCAGAATCAACCCGAGGTAACCGGTCACTACCGGCATCAGTTCAGGGTTGCCGAACCAGAACAGCAGGCTCTGATAAAAGATGGTCGGAAGCAGCAGAATGGCATAGAAAGCCAGACCGGCGGTGTACTTGCCGAGAATAATCTGGAGCGGTGAAACCGGTGCGGTGTACAGCAGTTCAACCGTGCCCTGCCTTTTTTCTTCAGAATACAGACGCATGGTCAGCGTGGGCAGCGTAAACAGAGAAATCATGGCAATATTCCAGAAAAAAGGCCGGATCAGCATCAGGTTAACATTTAGTTTTTGCGGCTCCATGCGGTATTGCTGAGCCTGCATATCGGCCATCAGTGAAGCTTCAACAAAACCGTTGGTGTAGAGATAAAAAAAGAATCCGGTCAGGGCGGCAAAAACGGCTATAATCAGGTAAGCCACCGGCGAATAAAAATAGGATTTGAATTCCCTTTCGAATATGGCAAGTGCTCCGGACATCTTAATTCTCCTCTTTCATGGTCAGTTTCAGGAAGACATCTTCCAGGGTAAACTGCTCCGATCTTAATTCCAGCAATCCCAGCTCAGCGGCGGTAACTGCTTTGGCCAGTTGGCGGCGCAGATCGGATTCACTCTCCACAACCACATCCCATATCTGTTCCGATCCGGCTCTGATCTGCACAGCAGAAGTTCCGCTTACGGAATGAACTGCTTTTTCCACCGCCTCGCGGCTGCCTTCAATTTTCAGAATCTGCCGTTCACCGCCGCGCATGCGCCGGGCCAGGTCATCAACCCGGTCTTCGGCAACCACCTTGCCGTCGTTGATAATCACCACCCGTTCACAGGTCTGCTCAATTTCCGGCAGGATGTGCGAAGACAGGATAACCGTATGTTCACCGGCCAGATTTTTAATCAGTTCGCGGATTTCGATGATTTGCTTGGGATCGAGGCCAACCGTCGGCTCATCGAGAATAACAATCTGCGGATTGTTTAACAGGCTTTGAGCCAGCCCAACCCTTTGTTTATAACCTTTGGAGAGCTTGCCGATCAGTCGCTGGCGGACATCGCCGATGCTTGTTTTCTGGACCACCGTATCCACTTCCCGGCTGAGGTTTTTCTTGCTTACACCCTTCAGACGGGCTACAAATCCGAGGTAATCGTTGACCGACATTTCGTGGTAAAGAGGCGGATTTTCCGGCAGATAACCAGTTATGCGGCGGATATCCATGCTCTGTTCGAAAATATCGTAGCCGCCAACTTTGGCCGAACCGCTGGTCGGCGGCATAAAGCAGGTCAGGATGCGCATGGTCGTGGTCTTGCCGGCGGCGTTTGGCCCGAGCAGGCCTAAAATTTCACCCTTATTGACCCTGAATGTGACGTCCGAGATCGCAGGTTTTTCACCATAATAACGCGTCAGATTGTTCACTTCGATCAAGGTTTATTCCTCCGTTATTTATTTTCAGTTTCCTGTGGCACAGGTTCAAATACAATTTTTGTTTTTTCGATCAGGTCACGGGCCGGCTGCAAATGGCGGTTGGCCGTGGCGGTCTCCGGCTGCATTTTGGCAAATTTTACCAGGTCGGCCTCCTGCAGGAAAAGCAGAACAAAATTCTGAAGCTCAAAATCACTTAGATGAGCGGGCAAAATTTTAGCGATTTCCGAGGTGGTCATTTCCAGTGCCGGGAAAAAATATCTTCCGGCCAGGTATTCGCGGATCAGGTCGGACAGGCGGGAATAAAATTCCTTAAACCGGCCCTGCTCGGGAAGTTGTTCGGCGAACAGGGCGGCCATTTTTTCGGCAATAATTTCATGGATCGGCCGGACTGGTTTTGGCGGAACAAAAAGATAGCCCTTCTCCCGGTGTTTTTGCCACAGACGGTAGGCCAGATAAGCAGCAATGAGAACCAGAATCAGTACCACTGTCATCCAGATCCAGAATTTCCAGGGAAACGGTATTTCCAGAGGCGGTTTAATATCTTTCAGCTCAGGCTTTTCCTCGCCATGCAGCAGTGACAGCACCTCAATCGGGATGGCCGGCGCTTCGATTACTTCAAACTGGCGGGAAGTATCCGAACGGAAATAAGCAACCGGATATGGCGGGATATAATAATGACCGGTATCAAAAACCGATATATTGAAATGATACTCTTCAATAACCCGGCCGTTTTTATGAACCGGCTCTTTGAACTCATACGATTTTATTTCGAACTGCCCGAGATTCAGCCCTTCACCCGGCCGTTCAATGCGCATACCTTCCTTGTATTCCAGGCTAATCGTGTAATTGATCCGGTCGCCGATGGTAATCCGTGAGGTATCCACGGAGGACCGGGCTTCGATCAGCGCCTGCTGTCCAAAAATTGCCGCACCGGGCATCAACAATAAAAAAAGTCCGGTCAGAAACCGGAAAAATAAAAGTACATTTGAAATTCTTTTATTGAACCCTGTGGTCATAAATTCTGACTTTTTCTGCATTCATTAATTCCTGTGTAAAACGCTGATAGGCTTGCTGCTTCCGGTCCATCGCCAGCTCTTCCGCCACCTGATTAAAAATTTCGCCCAGCGGAATTTGCCGGAGCACCTTATCCTTCTTGTCTTTTTCAACATAGCGCTCTTTGTGGGCCAGATAAAAAAGCTCCACATCATCCGCTGAAATATTTATGGTTTCCTGAAGCTTCAACTCCACCACCTTATCCACCATAAGACTTTTACGGGTCTGGTGCGTTTGCTCTACGATTTCCGGATTTTCATCAAGATTCATCCGCCGGGCGGAATTATAAAGAATCTCCCGCAGCACCAACTGACGCACAAATTCGAGCCTGCTTTCCCGGGATTGCAGCGCGGACTGTTGCTGCGGGGCGAGCCGGCTGATTTCAAACTCAATATCGCCGGTGGTGATATCACGCGGCCCGATACTGGCCACGACTTCACCCGGCCGGCCAAAGGGATTTGGTTCGGGTTTCAGGGCGGCGCTGCTTTCCATGGTCCGGCTGGCATCGACCGGCCGGCCGAGCCGTTCCAGACAGGTAACGATGCGTTTGGTTACCTCACCCTGCAGATGACTTTCCGGGAACAGGTATTTGATTTTAAAATAATACTCCAGCGCCTTGCTGTAATCATGCTTGCGGTCGAAATAAATATTGGCAATGGTGTAATAGGTATTAGCCTGCTGCTCAAAAACCGGGCTGTAATGAACAAGATAGTAGCGGTACTGATCAACCGCCGCATCATACAAACCGGTAATATAGTAGGCATTGGCCAGATTGAGCACGGCTTCTTCGGGCACAATATGCTCCTTGTCAGCCGAGCCATCGCTGCAGGACTGGAAAATGAGCAGAAGCGCCATGAGCCAAAATATCAAAATCAATATTCGCATAAACACCCGGCTTAAGGATTTAGCAACGTAGGTTTTGCCCCTTGTCGTCCACTAAAGGAATTGGGAACTCTGAATTCGTGATTGAAGAAGCTACCATTCGTCATTTCGATTCCCGATTTATCGGGGAGAGAAATCTTAAATAGAAAAAACAGCCGCCGATAAGATGAATGGTTTCAGCATTCTTTCTGTCTGATGTCTTAATTATTTTTTCTTTAATCTATAATCTTTTTCTTATCCCGCCAGCCGCCGGGCTCTCATGCGGAAGAAGCGGGTGATTGGCCGGACATAAGACTGACCGGTGAAAATATCAATATGATCCACGCCAATAGATTTAAAAAACCGATTCAGAGCGCTGCTCTGAGTCTGGCTGCGTTTTGAAAATCCACTGCGGAACTGGCGGTTTCCGGTATCGAGCAAAATGGCCTGCCCGGTTTCGGCATCTTCAAACTCAATCAGACCGATATCCGGCATTTCCAATTCACGGGGATCAGCAACACGCAGGGCGATGATGTCATGTTTTTTATTGGCAATCTGCAGGGCCTTTTCAAAACCGCTGGAAAGAAAGTCGGAGATTAGAAAGACGGTGCTTTTCCGTTTGATCACCCGGTTCAGAAATTCCAGTCCTTTTGAAATGTCCGTCGTCGAATCTTTTGGCTTGTAATACAGAATTTCGCGGATTACCCGCAGCACATGGGTTTTACCTTTGCGCGGCGGAATAAATTTCTCAATCTGATCAGAAAAGATAATCAGACCGACCTTGTCATTATTCTGGATAGCACTAAAGGCCAGAACCGCAGACAGTTCAGCCGCCAGTTCCCGTTTTTCCTGGCTGGTTGTACCAAAGCTGCCGCTGGAACTAACATCGACCAGCAGCATCACGGTCAGTTCACGCTCTTCCTCAAACATTTTTATAAAGGGATGACCCATGCGGGCAGAAACATTCCAGTCGATATTCCGGACATCGTCACCGGGTTGGTACTCGCGCACTTCGGCGAACTCCATGCCGCGCCCTTTAAACACGGAATGATATTCACCGGAAAAAACCTCATTTACAATATTCCGGGTGGATATTTCAATGCGCTTCACCTTACGCAGCAATTCGTGGGAGATAGCCCGGTCATTTGCGGGCAGTTCACCCTCCGCCTGACGCAGGCGGTTCATACTGCGCCGGAAAAAGAATACAACCAGAGCAACCAGAATAAACAGGGCTGAAATCAGAATAATCAAATTTAATGGTGAAATCTGCATGGTTTGCTCTTAAGGTACTTCGACCCGGTTCAATACCTTGCGGATCACGTCTTCCGTGGAAAGCTCTTCGGCCTCCGCTTCGTACGAGAGAATAACCCGGTGACGCATCACATCCATGCCGATGGTCCTGACATCCTCCGGTGTGACATAGCCCCGGCCCATGAGAAAGGCCCGTGCTTTGGATGCCTGGGCCAGGAAAATGGAAGCGCGCGGACTGGCGCCGTAGTTAATCAGGTCTTTCAGGTCAGCAAGCCCGTATTTTTCCGGCTGACGTGTGGCAAATACGATATCAAGAATGTAATTCTCAATTTTTTCATCCATGTAGATTTCTTTAACCGTTTCTCTGGCCGCCAGTATATCAGCCGGTTCGATAACCGCTTCCGGTTGGGCAATAACTTTAGCGGTCTGCCGGCGGATAATCTCCAGCTCCTCGTTCTTTTCCGGGTAACCAACCGATAATTTCAGCATAAACCGGTCAACCTGGGCTTCGGGCAGAGGATAGGTGCCTTCCTGCTCGATCGGGTTTTGGGTAGCCAGTACCAGAAAGGGATCATCAAGCTTAAAGGTTTGTTCACCAATAGTTACCTGGCGTTCCTGCATGGCTTCCAGCAGGGCGGCCTGAACTTTGGCCGGGGAGCGGTTGATTTCATCGGCTAAGACCAGGTTGCTGAAAATCGGACCTTTTTTGGTAGTGAAGGTTGATTCCTTCTGGTTAAATATCAAAGTACCGACCAGGTCGGCCGGTAAAAGATCGGGGGTGAACTGAATGCGTTGAAATTTTGTTTTGATGGTTTGGGACAATGTTTTTACAGTCAGCGTTTTGGCCAGACCGGGAACACCTTCCAGCAAAATATGTCCGTTTGACAAAAGACCGATCAGGAGTCGTTCAATCATATACTCCTGTCCAACGATAACTTTTGCCATCTCCCTTTTTATATCTGCAACGAATTTGTTTTTCTCGGCAATTTTTTGGTTAAGCGCCTGAATATCCGTGTGCATCAATCCTCCATTTAATCTGTTTTAGCCTGTTCGATCAGGTAGACAACTGAATCCGCAAAAAGATGAAGCTGACCCTGATCAGCCTTTTCACCGGCAAAGCGACTCAATTCAATTTGATCTACCTGGTTTTTAAATTGGTTCAGAAAGGTTGGTTCTATGCCGCAGGCATGAAGTTGTTCCAGCCATTCATCGCTGTTTTGTTTTGGGTCCAGAAGGTATAAGTCGGAAAGCACTTTTAAAAACAGTGAATACAGTTTGTCCAGTGCATGGGAAAGGTCGGACCGGTCTCCAAGATTCACTGCCCGGATTTCTGACCGTAGTTTTTCTTTGACCGTTGGTTCGGTTGGCTGAACGGTCAGTTGCCGTTGCCGGTTAATCTGCTGGTAACGCCGGAAGAAAAAGAATACAACGGCCAGGCCTGAGGCTAAAAAGAGAAACAGAATCCATTTTTGCCAGGGCTGACTGGTTTCGGCTGTCGGAACCGGGTCTGAAATCCTGACCATCAGCCGCTGCGTCGTAAGCGTACCGGTCTGACCATCCACCTCGTTCCGGTACTTTAGATTCATCGGTTCAATATAGGCCATACCGAGATTTTGCGGCAGATAATAATAAGTAATCTGGCGCAGTGTCCAGGATTCACCCTGCTCATCCTGAAAAAATTTATTGGCCGAACCGCTGCCGCGGAGCTGAAGATTTGTTACTTGCGGTTCAGGATTAACCAAAAACTCAACCTGATCGGCTTCACCTTTCCAGCGCATTTCAACCAAAAGGACAACATCTCTGTTTAAGGGAACCGATTGCTGTTCAAGCCTTGCTGAAATTTCGATATCCAGACCCTGAGCCTGAAGATTTGTAATCAGCAGCCATCCGCAAAGGACCAGAATAGTTTGCGTACTGAGATATTTCATAGGCTTAGTGCTGAGTAGCAAGAGAATCCTGAAGATTCTTGAAAATCGACCATTCGCTTGGGTCTTTGCCTAAATTTTCCAACTCAACTTTAGCGTCTTTGACAAGTTCGTGGTCTGGGTATTTTTCAATAAACGCTTTATAATATTTCTCTCCCTCAATCAGGTTCTGAGTCAGATTGGCATTGATAAAACCAAGCATGAACATAGAGCTGGCGGCAGAACTGCTATCCGGATAATTTTCGATGAGCAGCTTATAATTCTCAATTGCTGTTTCAAACTGTCCACTTTCCTGAGCAACCTGAGCGGCCTGCTTATATTCGGTTTCCGTTTTCTTGTTTTTGCAGGAGAAGGTTGCTCCAATAAGCAGGATAAGTAATAGAATGGTAAAAAACCTGTTCATTTTAACTCCGTTTTATTATTTTTAAAATTTTAATCAGCATCGAATTTATAATCTGGCCACTGCCAAATCAATAAAACACGTCTGACATCAAATGCAATTTACTAAGCAAATTTTAATGAGGTTCCGCATATTTAAAGAGAATATTCAAGCATATTATAAGAATAATAAGAAGCAAGTCCTTCCTTTGTAAAATACCTGGTCAGTAGTGCCGGATCAGTTTTAAATAAATCTACCAGAATAAGACCATCGAGTACATCGCTGAAATCGGGATCAATATTAAAACCAACCAGTTTGCCACCCAGCTTCAGGTATTGTTTGAGCAGAACAGGAATATCAAGCTCCTGTTCTTCAATACTGCGGATAAAACCCAACAGGTCTTCAATATTCAATATTTCTTTTCTGAGTTTCTTACCAGTCCAACCTTTTACCCTGGCTTTTTTATGTTCGTTCTCGGCTTTAACCAGTTTAGCCAGATTTTTTTCGAAGCGGTTAAAAGTCAGAAAGTCGATCAGAATTTGTCGCGATTGAATTTTGAATTCTTTGTTTATACTGACCGGTCCAAATAAATACCGATATTTTGGATGCCTGACAATAAAAGCACCAATCCCTTTCCACAGCATGAGAAGACTCGAATAATTTTTCTGATATTTTTGCTGGATAAAAGATCGGCCAAGCTCCAGTGAAGGTATAACTTTCTTAAAAAATCTGGATTTGTACTTAAACAAGGTGCTGGTATAGAGACCAGTCTTGCCAAATTTTTCAAGAATAAAATCCACTTCGCCCAGACGATAGGCACCAACAAGTTCATTATCTTTATGATTCCATATAAATAGCTGTATATAGTATTTATCAAAACTATCCAAATCCAATGGTTTTCCGGTACCTTCCTTCACCTGCCGAAAGGTTTGTTCCCGCAACCGGCCGATCTCGCGCATCATCTCCGGAAACTCGTCAAATTTGCCGTAGTAAACTGCCCACTCATCGGATTTTACCAGAAGCCGGTCTTCAGGAAGTGAATTGATTTCTGAAAGAAGTACCTCTGGTGATATGGCTTCAATTAGCGGCTCATTATCTATAACAGTCTCAGAATTCTTAGGACCGAAACCGAAGACACTGGTTTTCCGTTTTTTCCGGTTGCCCAGAATAAAAGTCCGCATCCGGATATAGTTGGTCAACGATTGATCAGATTCAAAATGAGAAATTTCTTTTGAAGTAATAACTTCGCCGACACTGACCGGAATTTTCTTTTGACTTTGGGAAAACGGAAACTTCGGCAAGGCCGATATCTGTTGACCAGTATTGATCAGACCAAGAAGTTGATAAATCAAACCTTTCCGTCCATAAAAATGAACCGGAAGCACCGGCGCGCCGGTTTGACGGATTAATCTGGCAATGTTTAAATTCCATTTCCGGTCGCTGGCCGGTAAAATGGCAATCTCCTCTGCCGGAAATATGACCAGCAAACCATTGTTTTCAAGCCATTCCCTGGCAAGATTCATAATGGTCAGATTATTTGCCGCATATTCTTTTTTCAAACCCAGACTGTGATTGAATAATATATAATCGCTGAATTCAGGGATGTTCTCCAGGGATTCCGAACTGAGCAATTTAAAATCTGGCCTGATTTTTCTCAGAAAATCCATAATTATCAAAGATTCATAAATACCAAAGGGATGATTTGAAATCAGAATTAATTTGCCTCGCGCCGGAATCCTGGAAAAATCATTCTCCGATAGTTTGAAATCAATATTTAAACGGGATATCAGATCGGGCAAAACATCCATATCGCTTCGGCTATTCTGAATCAGGGCATTATTCCCTTCGCCCGGAGTAATGTTGGCAGATTTTTTTAAACCTGAAAAACGGTCCGCAGAATTTTTATGTGTCATAACCAGGCAAGAATCCTCAACATAATTTTGGTTAAGTTTAGATTTGAATTATTTCATTTTTATTAAGTTTCAGTTTATGATTTTTTTCAGTATAGGTTCAAGTCCTTTAAAGAAAAACTCAACCGCAATTACCATAATAATTAACCCCATCAACCTCATCATCACATTTTTTCCTATCTCCCCAAGACGATCCGATATTTTATTTGCACCCAGCAACATGTAATAAGTTATGGCAAGGATAATAATCAAACCAGCGATCAACAATAGTTTGTACTGCCACGAAAAGGCATCATTCATCAGAACAATTCCATTTGTAATTGCACCGGGACCGGCGATCATCGGAATGGCTAAAGGAGTAACCGAAATATCATTGACGTAGGCATGTATATCCTCATCCCGTATTTTAATCGCGGTTAACCTGGCCTGGAGCATATCCTGTCCCATTAGAAAAAATATTACACCGCCTACAATTCGAAGCCCATCCACAGAAATACCGAAAAAGTTGAAGAGCAATTGGCCGGAAAATGCAAATAACACAACGGTGATGAACGATGTTACAATGGCCTTCCTGGCCGTGGTAATCCTCTGTTTTTCAGTAAGGGTGGCCGTCATTGTGATATAAACCGGGATCAAACCAAAGGGATTG
Organism: Caldithrix sp.; assembly: GCA_020720405.1. Lineage (GTDB taxonomy): Bacteria > Calditrichota > Calditrichia > Calditrichales > Calditrichaceae > DYOS01. Next base: position 14,747 of record DYOS01000043.1, read on the forward strand.
ATCAGGGTAAAAAAGGAGGTAAAGCTTAATAAGAAGAAATTAAATTCATCCACAATATTATTCCGGATTTGAAAAACTCAGATCACAAGTTTAAAAAGAGATGACTTAAAAGAAAAGATAAATCCTGAACGGCATGATATAAAAAAAGCCGGTATAAACCGGCTTTTCTTTACCTGACCTTAATTTCAATCTGACGGGGTTTGGCTTCTTCAGCCTTTGGAATGGTAATTTCCAGAATTCCATTATTAAACCCGGCATCGATTTTTTTCTGATCTACTGCACCGGGCAAATCGAATCGTCTGATAAATTTTCCATTGCGGCGTTCGAGGCGATGATAATTCTTCTCATCATGCTTCTCTTCAACCTTTTTTTCGCCGCTTATGGTGAGCCGGTTGTTTTCCAACATAATGTGAACATCGTCCCTGCTTAATCCCGGCAGTTCGGCGGTAATGAGGAAGTTCTCGTCATTTTCCTCAATGTTGACAGCCGGCACAATGGACTTATCCATTTCGTTCCAGCCTTCCCCGGTTCTGAAAAATTCATCAAAAATCCGATCGATATTTGTTCTGGCATCGATCAGGTTACGGATTGGGTTTACTACTAAAGTCATGGCGATCTCCTTTTGAATTGTTTATTTAGTTATTTGCCCAACTTTTAACAAGCCTCGTGCCAGAGAATTCTATGACATTCAATTAATTGTTTTTATTATATTTACAAATGTATACAAAGTTGATCAAAAATATGCGCCTGTCATTCGGGCGGACTTGTGCGTCAGAATGCCCGGCGCAGTTTGCCAAATCTATGAAAAAAAGTAAGGTTTTATTTTTTGAGCAAATTCTGAAACCGGGGTTTGAATAAAAACATCAGCGATGGTATCTGAGTACCGCGAAATGGAAGGGTTAACTTCTATTATTTTAGCGCCGCGCTGTTTTGCTTCAAATGGAATGCGGGCCGCCGGCCACACTTCACCGCTTGCCCCGATAACAATCAGCAAATCCGTCTTAGACAGCTCAATCTGCACATCACGGAGAACTTCTTCGGATAAAGGCTCACCGAAAAATATAAAATCAGGTTTAAGTAGTGAATGACATTTTCTACAGCCCGGAACCGGCTCCAGCCAAAAATCACCGCTATTAACTTTTCGTCCGCATCCGATGCAAACCAGCCGACGCACCGAACCGTGATATTCAATAACTTTCATGCTGCCTGCTTGTTGGTGCAGACCGTCTATATTTTGCGTGATCAGACATTTTATATGACCGGCACGTTGAAGATCAGCGAGCAGGAGATGACCCTGGTTTGGTACAGCACGGCTCATCTCCTTATAAAAAATATTCCGGATAAATTTCCAGCTCTGTTCGGGATGCTGTTTGAAGTAATTTATTTCCAGAATTTCCGGATCATATTTTTCCCAGATGCCCCCTGCACCACGGAAGGGCGGAATGCCGCTTTCAACAGAAACTCCGGCCCCGGTAAATACCAGGCAATGAGCGGCCTGCCGGATAAGATAGGCTGTTCTCTCAACCAGATCAGCCATTTTATTCCCCGGTTGTAACCTGCATCGTTTCATAATTCAATTCGGAGCCCATCATTGAGTGCGGAATTGAATAAACCATCAGCAAAATGATTGCAGCACCAAGCACCCAAACTCTGGCTGATTTTTTCGAAAGAAATAAAGCTGCCGAGGCGGCAATCCAGCCGGCCATGGCCAAAAGGGTCTTATTATCCGTCAAATCAAATCCAAAAGGAATACCAGTCCAATAAGCGCCAAATGCATAATTTTGTACAATAGGACCAAGCACCATACCACCGGCGAACAGAAGAAGTGTAGTTAAATATGCCGTCTTTTTTAGGTTATCCGAATTCTGCAATGCCTCCAGACCGGCCAGATTTGAAAGAAGCATGGCAATGAACATAAACAGAATATGGGGTATTAGAACCGAAGCCGGCACATCACCCTTAAAACGGGTGACTATCGCCGTATCTCCGGGAAGCAGATATTCCCCGGAATTGACATAAATCTTTATAAAGTACTCAATTTTTCCGGCCGGCGGCTGATGCGGCAGGTAACCTTTATAATTTGCCCCGGTGTATTTCATGGCACGGGCATTCCAGGGCTCTTCAACTTTATATCGTTTATAATTCAAAACAACTGAATCCACTGCTGCGGAAGCCTGAATCTGGATCTTCTGATCGTCGGACCCGCCATGACTTCTCTCAAGCTTGTATTTAAAAACATAATTATCTATAACCATCTCGCCGCGCAGCGGATAGGTGGGACCTGTTAATCTCTGATAAACAGCGGCTGACAGGGTTATGGACAAAGCCAGAAGCCATCTCAGCCAGGTTTTTTTCAGCATATTTACTCCATAATTAAATGACTGTTTAAAATAATGAAGAACCTGAAAAGAAAAAAGTTTTATAGCAGGCTGTTCCGGGTTACCTTTAATCAACCGAAACGGAGAACTAATGAGTACATCTTTTTTTAAAGCTAAACCTATTTTCCGCGCCCACCCCTGGCATGGCGTTGATCTTGGCCCGGATTCCCCGGAGGTTGTAAACAGCTATATCGAAATGGTACCAACCGATACCATAAAATACGAATTGGACAAAGCATCCGGTCTGTTGAAAGTTGACCGGCCCCAAAAGTTTTCTTCAATGCCACCCATGCTTTACGGCTTGCTGCCGCGCACCTATTGCGGCGATAAAACTGCTGATTACTGCCGAAAAAAAACAGGCCGGACAGACATTATTGGTGATGGAGATCCGCTGGATATTTGTGTTTTAACAGAACGGCCAATTTCTCAGGGCAATATAATTGTCCCGGCTGTGGTCATCGGCGGATTCAGGATGATCGATAATGATGAAGCTGATGATAAAATTATCGCTTTTCTGAAAGGCGACCTGGTGTACAGTGAATGGCAGGATATTGCTGATATACCAGGCAAGCTGATTGAGAGACTCCGCCATTATTTTCTGACTTATAAAGATATTCCTGGTAATGAGAAGCATATCGCCCAGATTGACAGCGTCTATAATAAGGAAGAAGCCTACGAGGTAATCCGCCGGAGCCGGAAAGACTACGAACTCAAATTTCCCGATCTGAACCAGATGTTTAATGAAATATATACTTAAAACAAAAAGGCGGTTTTAACCGCCTTTTTGTTTTACTCTCCAGCCTTTTTTCTGCAGGTGATTCATCACCTTCTGGCGATGATCGCCCTGCAATTCAATTTGTCTGTCTTTTAAAGTTCCCCCGGTGGAACAGAGGGACTGAAGTTCTTTTTGTAAATTTTTATGGTCGGTATCCAGACCGGTAATTACGGTAACCTGTTTCCCGCCCCGCCCTTTTTTCTCCAGCGATACATAAATCAATGATTCCTGGATCAGAATTATCTCCCCGGTTGGTTCAGATATTTCAGCATGGGTTGAGTAAATAAGTTCTGAGTTTTTCAAATTTCTATTCCCCGTTCAAACCCAACATCTGTTCAAGACGCTGTGGAAGATGTAACTTAATCCACGACTCATAGCCGCTGTACCCGATTTTCTGATGGTGCCTGCGAACCTTTTCCGATAACACCTCTGTCTGGACCTCATTGAGCGGTACCGAATTTGATAATTTGGTAAAAATTCTGTTTACCTGTTGATCGGCGATTTCATTGGAAGCGTCAAATATTGATTCATAATCCGAACTCTTCAATGCCAAAAGACTTTCACTTACCTTCCCGGCAACCTGTTTTCCATGCATCTGAGATTCCCTGATATTGCCGCGCCCGGTAACCGCATTGCCAAGTACAAAAACACGGTCACAACCTGCCAGTTCTCCGGTTTCTTTATCAACCACCCTGAATTTTCCATTCTCAAAGGGCAGACCTGCAATCGGTTCCGGCTCGCTGCCAATCGCAGAAATAATCTGCCGGGTATAAAAAATCTTTTCCGGCTCGCCGGAAGGTAAGGCCTTAGAATTGACAATTGTATTAGGAGTGAAAATAACCCCGGCTAAACTGTTGTTTTCCATGATCACCCGGGCTGGGGAACGGAGCTCTTCGACTTTGAACAGAAATTTTGACTGAACATTTTCCAGAATTCTCAAACGTAATTTTTCGTTCTTTTCGATCTCTTCGGTAGTCGGATTAACCAATTCAGGTGACAAGGCCATATCCACTTTGCGGCGTCTGAAAAACAGGGTTGCTCCTTGTAACCCAAGTTCCTGCAGGGTTAGATTGTATTGAGCCAGAATGCCGTCAACACCCTGCCGCTCAATGCTGATGGCATCGGTTTTTATACCTTTCCGCAGGAGTGCGGCCTCAACCAGTTCAATCATTATAATTTTCGCCGTGTCAATTGAAGCCAGGCCGCCGCCGATAATTGCTGCTCCGTCTTTAATCTCAAACCGCGGCCCGCTGTATTTGGGATCGTGTTTTTGATTGAAATACTGGACCAGAGCATTCTGGTAAATGAGCTGATCCTCACCGGGTTGGGATAACCCTGGCAAATCAAGCTGCCGGTCTGCCCAGGCTCCGGTGGCCAGAAGGATCGCACTCAGATTCCATTCGTGACGAATTTCTTCGAATAGAGCCTCCCGCCCCAAGCGGAATAACGGCATATAAGAAATCAGCGGATGATTTAATTTCTCATTTATTTTTTCTTCCTGTTTGTCACGGAGTTTGATGTGCCATTTGGGTAGACCGTTTTCGATTTTGCCATAAGGCAGGGCAAATTGTTCAAAAACAATACTCCGGATACCACGCTGGGCCAAATGCCAGGCCGCTTCGGAACCAGCCACAGCCCCACCAAAAATTCCAACAACATATTCCATTTTAACTTCCCTCCGTCTATGATTTCAGCATTAGATGCAAATGAAATACGACCGGGTCTTACTCATTAATTGCTCAGCGACCAGTTTTATTTAAGGCCAGGTCGAGATCGGCAATGATTTCATCCGCATCTTCAATGCCGACCGATAACCGGACAAGACCGTCTGAAATTCCAGCCTGAACACGCAATTCCTTTTTCATCCCGGCATGGGTCATCGAAGCCGGGTGCTGAATCAGCGATTCGACACCACCCAGACTGACGGCAAGCTGGCAGAGATGAACGTTATCCATAACCACTTTTCCGGCTTCCAGACCACCCTTCACTTCAAAACTGATCATGCCGCCAAAATCTTTCATCTGCCGGGCAGCGAGTTCATGTTGCGGATGACTGGGCAGACCGGGATAAGAAACGCTCTGAATGGCTGGATGATCTTCCAGAAATGCAGCTATTTTCCGGGCATTTTCACAATGCGTTTTCATCCGGATAGCCAGGGTTTTGATGCCACGGTGAACCAAAAAAGCATTGAACGGATCAATAACACCGCCGGTCAGGTTGAGCACTTTGCGCATCTGTAGGTAGTGTTCTTCTGTTCTGGCGACTACAATACCACCAACTACATCCGCATGGCCATTGATGAATTTGGTCAGACTGTGCAACACCACATCGGCGCCAAAATCCAGTGGCTTCTGCAGAATGGGGCTGGAAAATGTATTATCAACAACCATCAGTGCACCAACCTGACGGGCGATTCCGGCAATGGCCGTGAGGTCTGATATGGCCAGGGTCGGATTACCGGGAGTTTCAATATAAATCATTTTTGTGGCAGGTTTCAGGGCGGTTTTTATAAGTTCCAGATTGCTTGAATCGACAAAACTGACTTCAATATTAAATCTTTTAAAGAAGGTGTTTAGGAGAGTTGTCGTCGGTCCGTAAACGGATTCGGAGCAGACCACATGATCGCCGGCATTAAGAAAAGTGGCCAGTACGGTGTGAATAGCAGCCATACCGCTGGCGCAGGCCATACTTTTGTAACCATTTTCCAAAACACTTACTGCTTTTTCGAGCCCTTCAATAGTCGGGTTGCCCAGCCTGGTGTAGATATAACCCTGCTCTTCACCGCTAAATAATCGGGCGCCGTGATCGGCGCTGTGAAAGCGAAAGGTTGAAGTTTGATAGATCGGCGGAACAATTGAAAGCTCCGGGCCATGTTCAAGACCGGCGTGAACTGCCTTTGTTTGATCCGAATAATTTGTAGTCGACATTTATGCTCCTGTTTTTTTATAAAGCTGTTTTTAATAATTGATCTGAGAATATAAAAAAAAACAGGCTGAACCGGGCAGATTTTCAATTCTTTCGGAAAATTAACCAGAGACCGGCACCGAGAAGTAAAATGGGAATGAGCGGAGTCAGGATGACCACCGGCAGAATAATTAATCCGGCTAAAAAACCAATAATACCGAGAGGAATGAGAACAAGAAAAACAACAATAGAAGAGAGTAAAATGGCCAGTAATTTGAGAGGAATTGTAATTATGGCGGCGCCGGCGGTGAAAATAAATCCTAAAATTTTAAGAAAGAGCCAGGCAAATAAAAGCAATAATAGTACACTGATCAATTCCATAGCACCTCCGGGTATAAATAAAATGCAGTCCTGTTACGCAGAATTTTTAAGGTAGATTCATAGATTTTAAATTGAATTGCATAATCCGTTTCCCTCAGAAAACAGGGATAAATCCAAAGGATGGTACCGATTGACACCGAAACTACCCATGGAATTAGGTTCCACCCCTGCGGGACACCCGGATCCCGCCCAGGCGGGACATGCTGAACTTGTTTCAGCATCTTTTTCAGCATATCACTCAGAAGTGAAGTAAATCAGATTCCGATCCCGCACCTGCGGGACGGAATGACAGGTTTGATGGTTGTCATGCTGAAC
>DYOS01000190.1 GCA_020720405.1 Caldithrix sp.
ATTCCGGTGGATTGGTATTGAGAATAATCGCCAATTTCAAAGGTTGTTTTTTATGAAACATCAATACATATTTCGCCCATGACTGTATTTAAAAAGCATATTTTTGTCTGCGAAAATATCCGCCCTGCGGAAAGTGCGCGGCCTTCCTGCGGCCTGCAAAATTCTACCGTACTGCGCTCTGAATTGAAACGGATTCTGGCCGAAAAAGGTTTATCAAAGAGTTACCGGGTCAATTCCGCCGGCTGCCTCGATCAGTGCGAACACGGGCCGATGCTGGTTATTTATCCCCAGGAAATATGGTATTGCCGGGTTCGCCCCGAAGACGCCGCTGAAATTGTCGAAAAGACAATTTTGCAGGATGAGCTTATAGACCATTTGGTTTATAAAAAATAAAGGGTATTTCCATGCGCCACCTTTTTCTGCATGATTTTCATCAACAGCAAAAAGCCGAATTTCTGGTGCGTAACAACTTTACGATTCCGGCGCACTACGGCAGCATGCTTGATGAACTGAATGCGGTTGAAGACAATCTGGTTCTGATTGACCGCAGTTACCTGGGCAAATTGCGCATCAGTGGACCGGATAGCCTCGATTTCATCCATCGGATTTCGACCAACGACCTTAATCAGCTTGTACTGAAAACCGTCTGCGATACCATTTTTACATCGCCCAAAGGGCGCATTATTGATTATTGCCGCATCCTGCGGGAGGATGAAAATTACCTGCTCGTTTCCAGCCATTTCGGAACCGGGCATATCATGGAATGGCTGAACCGCTTTATTATTATGGATGATGTGGAACTGTGTGATGTCTCGGATGAGTATATCTGGCTGACTTTAGCCGGACCGGAATGCTGCCGTTTTATCCGCAGCCTGGGTTTGCCCGATGTCGCCGAAAAAGATGAACAGGCCTGGATTATCTATGAAGATTTATCCATTCCGGCTCTGCTTAATCAGAACTACAAAGTTCCGGCCTACAACCTGTGTCTGCCGGCTGATCATGCTTTCGAAGTGATGGATTGGCTGCATCAGCGTTTGATGGCTTTCGGCGGACGGCTGATGGGCCACCAGGCTTTTGAAGTGCTGCGCATTACCAGTGGCGCCCCGGAATACGGCTCCGAGCTAAGCGAAGATTACAATCCCCACGAAACCCGGCTTTTGCGGGCGGTCAGTTTTACCAAGGGCTGCTATACCGGACAGGAAGTTATCGCCCGGCTTGATGCCTATGATAAAGTCCAAAAATATTTGATGATTGTCGAAGCGGACCAGCCGCTGCCGGATGAGAAACCGCTGCCGGTTTACTATGGCGGTGAGGTGATCGGACGGTTGACCAGTCACGCCCTTGACCCGCGGACAAAAACCTCGGTTGGATTGGCTTTTGTAAACCGGGAATATACCATCGATGATTTGAATTTAACCGTAGAAATTGAGGGCCGGGAATGCCGGATCAGAGGTGGTTTAAAGGTGCCGCCGGTCATCCGCCCGGAGTGAGTATGTATCAGTTTAAAAAACATTTTACTCTGGAAGAAGCCCGAACCCAGCTCCCGCTGATCAGCGATGATTTGCGGCGCATCCGGGTTTTGAAACAGGGCCTGGAGGCCATTGGTTTTGACATCTACGCCGGCAAGTTCAAACCCGGCTTTCACCCGGGAATGGACCGCGAATACCCGATTCCCTTTGAGCAAATGATCAGGATCATCAGCGAACTTGATGAAATGGGAATTCAGCTCAAAGGGCTTGATCAGGGTCTGGTTGATTTTCCGGCGCTGCGCGATAATGGGGATGAAGTTTTTCTGTGCTGGAAAGTGGATGAGGAGGATATCGAATTCTGGCATGATATCGAAGGCGGTTTTGCCGGACGGCAGCACATCGATCAGTTTTAGAACAGGGTTAGTCCGTTTCATGGCCAGCTGCCCGGTCTTTTGGGCTGGCTGGAAGTTGTTTTCTAACAAGCCGGGTGCATACATCGGGCTATATATTGAGCAAGCTGAAGGCAGTAAGTTTTTGATGCGGAATTCGCGGCCATGGCTGCAGGCAATATGATGAAGACAGTACAATTTTTTGAGTAACACAGTCCTTTACCCGTAAAATTTTTTCCCACTAACCAACAAAGAAAATGTATTTATTCTATGAACGAAATTAAAAATACCTCTGATGTCCGGGAATTCAGGCTTGGCAATCTGGTCATAAAGAATGGTCTGTTTCTGGCGCCAATGGAGGATGTCTCCGATTATCCCTTCCGCATGATCTGCCGGGAGTTGGGTGCCGATGTGGTTTATTCCGAGTTTATCAGCTCCGAGGCGCTGATCCGCGAGGCGCAGAAAGCCTTTCTCAAAATGACCATCCGCCCGGGAGAACATCCCATGGCCATACAAATTTACGGCAACCGGACGGAGGCAATGGTCGAAGCAGCCAAAATCGCTGAGGATAAAGGACCCGATTTTATTGACATCAATTTTGGTTGTCCGGTTAAAAAGATTGCACTGAAAGGTGCCGGTGCCGGTCTGCTGCGTGATATTCCCAAAATGATTGAAATTTCGGCCGCGGTAGCCCGTGCGGTTTCCCTTCCGGTTACGGCCAAAACCCGCCTGGGCTGGGACAGCGACACCATTCAGATTGTTGATATTGCCCGGCAATTACAGGACGTTGGCATCGAGGCCCTGGCTGTCCATGCCCGGACCCGGGCCCAGGGTTATAAGGGACAGGCCGAGTGGGACTGGATTCAGAAAGCGGTGGAGGCAGTTAACATTCCGGTGATCGGCAACGGCGATGTGACCGAGCCGCAGCACGCCGCTGAAATGTTCGCCCGTACCGGCTGTGCGGCGGTGATGATTGGGCGGGGTGCCATACATAATCCATGGATTTTCAGGCATTCAAAACAATTTATAGAAACAGGTACTGTTGCCGAACCGCCGGCGCTTTCCGAGCGGCTGGAATTTTTGAAAAAACATTACCTGTACAATATGGAATACAAGGGCGAAAAGCTGGGTGTTATCGAAATGCGCAAACATCTCAGCGGCTACCTGCGCGGTCTGCCGCATATCGCTAAATTCCGCCTGGAGCTGATGCCATTCGACAGGCACGAACCCATTTTTGAGCGGCTTGATACCCTGAACATCAGTAGTAATTATAAAGAAACCGTTGAAACCTACCGCGAAATCACCGCCCGGGCGGCGGAATTAACCTGCAAAAATGGAGCCTGAAATGTATTGGATAACGCTGTTTATCGCCGGATTATTTGAAATTACCTGGGCGGTGGCCATGAAAATGAGCGATGGATTTTCACGGTTCTGGCCGTCGGTGGTTATGGTTGTGGCCATGATGTTCAGCATTGTTCTGCTTGGTCGGGCCATCCGGGGTATACCTTTGGGTACGGCTTATGCGGTGTGGACGGGTATCGGTGCGGTGGGTACGGCGCTGGCCGGGATGATTTTCTTCCAGGAATCCGCCGCCTGGCTGAGACTTTTCTTTATTTTTTTAATAATTGCCGGTATCGGCGGGCTAAAAATCACCAGTAATTTTTAATCGGGATTCGAAAAACATAAAATTCTTTGTCCACGAATTACCCGACAGAGCCGGGCACAGCACGAATTAAAATCAATGAAGAAATTAACCATTGA
>DYOS01000044.1:0-13975 GCA_020720405.1 Caldithrix sp.
GCATAGCAGGTTCTTCAATTCCCAGTTCCAAATTCCTTTCGGTGTGTTTCGGTGTTCTCGGTGGCTATTTTTTCTTTTCATCTGGTTCACCGCACCGGACTTCTGTTTAGGGTTCTTTACCTGATTTTTATAAATTCTTCAGCCGCCGGAACGGGATTATTTAAAAAATGCGATTGGTTGGCCGATAGTAATTCTAATTGATGGATCAGGAGCTGGTATGTTACGCTGGATGCAATTTTCTGCCCTCGTTATTTTCCTTGGTTATTCCAACATTTCTCTAAGTGTACCCGGTATTCCGATCAGACCGACACAGGAGAACCAGTTGCTGGCCGAGGCGGACAGTCTTTATAAACTGGGTGATTACCGGAATGCATTTACTTTATATGAGCAATTAACTGCCTCCCGGATCAGCAGCGGGAATAATGAATTGAAATTTAAAACTGCCTACTCGGCCTGGCGCAGCCATTACCCGGAAAAAGCCGCTAATCTGTTTACCAGCCTGGCTGAAGCCGGATTTCTGCCTGATATTTCTACTTATTTCCAGATCAAATCGCTTTGGGAGTTTCAGCCGCAGTCGGCCGAGAGTCTGAGTCTGAGCTTTCTTCAATCCTTTGGAAAGTCAATCTTTGCCGATTCCCTGCTGTTCGATCTGGCAGATCATTATTTTAATGGCGGGCAGTATGACCAGGCCTTCCAGTTTTATCAAACCAGCCTGAAAAAAGCGAGTCCGATTGATTATGCCCGGCTCAGAATCCGTTCGGCCCAGGCTCTTTATTACCAGAAACAGTTTAGTGCTGCCCGCGAACTCTGGTTACAGATTCTGCGCAGTCATCCTGCCGAAACTGAAACGCTGACGGCGCTGGTTTGGCTTGAAGAAAACGACCGTGATTTCTACCAGGACAATTTTTTTAATATCATCAAAGTGTTGGAAGCCCATGATGAACACAACCGGGTGCATACCCTGCTTGAAGCTTTCATTAAAAGCACAGCGGATCAAGCCCAGGCAGAACAGGCCCGGTTTTATCTTTTAAAAAATTACTATGACCGCCGTGAATATCAACCGGCTCTCTATGGTTTTCAGAACATGCTTAAGAATCTGAAACATCCATCGCTTGAACCAGGTATCCGGCTGCAGATCGCCAGAACCTATTATGCTTCCGGGCAGCGCAGCCTGGCCATTGATGCTTATATAGATTATGCAGACCGTTTCCCGCGCGGCCGCCTCGCCCCGGAGGCCGTCTGGAAAGCAGCCTGGATTGCTGAAGAACAGAAAAAACTGGAATTGGCTACCAGTCTGTACCAAAAAACTTACCTGCACTGGCCAAAAAGTAATTATGCCGCTGAGGCTGCATTCCGGGAGGGCTTTGTTCATTTCCGCCAGGGCCGGCTCGAAGCTGCACGTCTTGGTTTTGAACAAATGCAAACCGGAAAATGGTCGGATGTGCAGCGTGACCGGGCTGCTTACTGGACGGCCCGCTGTTATCTGCTAAGTGGGGATACTCTGAAAGCGCGGCAGATTTTTCAAAAAACCGGGCGGGAATTATGGGATAATTATTATTCCATGAAAAGTTTTATTCTCTCGGCTCAACAGTCAGATTCCCTGATGGAAACATTAAAAAAATTCAGTGAGGCTGCTTCACCGCTGCTGGCAACCTCCGAAAGCAGGCAGAAGCTGTGGCCGGTTTATGAGAAAATTTTCCTTGTTCAGGAATTACTCGGTTCTGATTATGCGATGGCTATGCTCGAAGGTATAAAGCCGGAACTCGAAAACCGCTCCGACTGGACAGCTCTGGCAGAATTATATAAAAAACTTGGCTCCTATGGTAAAGCTTACCGGCTGTACGATTATATCGATTCAAAATTTTTCTCTGAGCTGGAATATTCTGAAAAACCATTTATGGTCAGAGAACGCTTCCCTCTGAATTTTTACTCAATAATTGAACCGCTGGCCGACCGCTACATCCTGGAACCGGCCCTGATTCTGGCCATCATCAAGCAGGAAAGTGTTTTCGAAGCGGAGGCCTTATCCCGGGCTAATGCTTACGGATTAATGCAGCTTATTCCCGGAACGGCGCGGGACATGGCCCGGCAGATGCGTCTGCCATACAGCAATAACCGTCAGTTGTTCAAGCCTGAATTCAACATCAGTCTGGGCGTACTTTATCTAAAAAACCTGCACCGTCAGTTTGATGGCGACAAGGCGGCTATGCTGGCTGCCTATAATGCCGGGCCCAGCCGGGCGCAGCGCTGGCAAACACTGGAAGGCTCCGACGATACGGATGTATTTATTGAAAATATCGAATATTCAGAAACACGGGATTATGTGCGCAAAGTGCTTAAAAACTACTGGGCTTATACTCTGCTCTCCGGAAAATGGCCGGTGCAAAATTAGAAAATGCTGTAATTCGGACCAGGTGTATAAATTCAAAGACACTTCTTGTTTTGGCATTAAGGACAATTTATTTTAACAGCATGTTTTTTCATACCGTTTACCCGGAATAAAGGAGAGTCCTATGGCGAAGATTGTTATCGTCGGTGCCGGTTTCGCTGGTCATACAGCAGCCATGTACCTCGGTGATGCCATCGGTAAAGACCATGAAATTACGGTGGTTAACCGGTTTCCGTTTTTTTCTTATATCCCATCCTGGGTGTGGGTTGCCGTCGGCCACATGAAACCCGAAAAAACCCACTTTCCACTCAAACCGGTTTATGACCGGCTTAATGTAAATCTTAAAATAGGACGGGTTTTCGAAGTCCATCCTGATGAGAAATATATTCTGGCCTCACCGGCTGAAGGCGAGCCCTCTTTCCGCCTGGATTATGATTACCTGGTCATTGCCACCGGTCCGAAACTGAACTTTGCCGGAACACCGGGATTGGGACCAGATGAAGGCTACACAGATTCCATCTGCACGCTTGATCATACAACCCGGACGGCAACGGTCTATGCCGAATTGATTGAGCGGCTGAAACGCGGTGAAAAACAGAATATTGTCATCGGGACGGGTCATCCCGGGGCGACCTGCCAGGGTGCTGCTTTTGAATACCTTTCCAATGTGCACAAAGATTTGGTTAAGAAAAAATTACGGGACAAAGTCCGTTTGGTCTGGCTTAGCAATGAACGGGCGCTTGGCGATTTCGGTGTACGGGGCGTGGCCATGCGCCGGGGTGGTACGATTCATTCCAGCGAGGCGTTTGTAAAAGATATTTTTGATGAATATGGTATTGAATCTGAGGTTCAAAAAGGCGTTCACCGGGTGGAGAAAGGCAAAATTTTCTATCAGGATTATGAGGCTGAGGAAGGTGAAATCAATTTTGATTTCTCGGTTTTAATTCCGCAGTTCACCGGTGTGCCGATCCGCTATCTGGATAAGGAAGGCAATGATCTGGCCGCTGAAGTTTTAAATCCCGCCGGTTTTGTAAAGGTGGATGGAATTTACGGTCTGCCTTTTGACACTCTGCGCAGTAATCCCGATGCCTGGCCGGGTTTCTATCAGAATCCGGTTTATAAAAATATTTTTGCGGCCGGAATTGCCTTCGCCCCGCCCGGTCCGATTTCTGTGCCGCACACCAATCCGAAAGGCATGTCGATCAGTGCCGCACCGCCCCGGACCGGTATGGTCTCGGGTATCATGGGCCGGGTGGTGGCCAAAAATATTATCGATCTGATCATTAAAGGCCGGATGACCCACCACGAAAGGATGTCAGAAATGGTGGCCGCCTGTATTGCCTCCATGGGCGATTCCCTGTGGGACGGGGCGGCGGCAACTATGGTCATTTATCCGGTGGTGCCGGATGAACGGCGTTTCCCCAACGAGCAGGGCCGTGACCAGTTTGTCACCCATCTGGAAATGGGTCTGGCCGGCGCCTGGATGAAACGCATGCTGCACACGACCTTTATTTATAAATTCCGGGGCTTCCCGGGTTGGAAAATTATACCGGAATAGGAGCTATCTATGAGCAGTAAAAAATTAAGAGACAATAAATTATATCAGCTCTGGCGGTTTCTGGTCATCAATATTAAGATTTTAAAGGCCGTTGACCATAGCAAACGGGCCTGACCAGGTTTCCTGCGGAGCAAAATTAAATTATCCCGGCTCAACCCGAAGCCGGGTATAATTGGATCGAAACTCAGGGCCGGCCGTCTGTATAAACAGCGGCCGGTTATTTATGGAATCTTCACAGACCAGATCAGCCGAAATTCATGTCGGAACAAGCGGATTCAGTTACAAAGACTGGGTTGGCCCGGTTTATCCTGTGCAGCTCCCGGCTGAAAACCATCTGTCCTATTATTTTCAGCTTTTTCAATCCATTGAAATCAATGCCAGCTTTTATACTTTTCCGGCGCAGAGCGTATTTGAAGGATTTCTCCGCAAAAGCCCCGATAAGGCCAGTTTTATTCTAAAGGCCCATCAGGATATTACCCATACCCGCCGGGACCCGGAATCTCTTATTGAAAAAACCATGCTTTGTGCCGGCCCTCTGCTTGACAGCCCGAAATTTGCAGGCATCCTGCTCCAGTTTCCCTATTCTTTCCACAATGAAACGAGCAGCCGGCATTACCTGGTTCGTCTGAGTAAAAGTGCATTGAACCAGTATCCGCTTTTTCTGGAGCTGAGACACGCTGGCTGGAACCGGGAGATGGTTTATGATTTTATTGGCGGTCTTGGTTTTCATTATGTCAACGTCGATCAGCCGCCCCTGAAGGGATTACTGCCGCCGCAGGCTCTGGTTTTCGGTGACAAAGCGTATATCCGGTTTCATGGCCGGAACAGCGCCCAATGGTGGGTTGGCCGGAATGAACAGCGCTATGATTATGAGTATTCGAATGAAGAGCTCCGGGGCTGGCTGACCGCCATCAACCAGATTCTGAACCGCACTTATAAACTATATATTTTCTTTAATAATCATCCCAACGGCCAGGCTGTGCGCAATGCTCAGGCCATGCTTCATATTCTCGAAAAAGAATTTCCCCAGGCCAATCTGTTCTGACCGGCTGACAGGGTTCGGCTTTTTTATTAAGAAGCGGCCGGTTATACCGATATAATAACATTACTCAAGATGGACCAGAGCATATGGATTATATTGTAATTACGCTGTCTATGACTTATGTAATGTTTGGAATTATCATCCGTAAAATTCCAGGCCACAGATTTCCCGGTGTACAATGGAAACCGGCTGCCTTTGCTTTGTTCTGCTATGCTCCGTTCTCAGCCTTTTCCATGATTGAATGGCTGATCGGATTACCTGTTTATCTCAGTTTTATCAATGATGCCGCCTTTATTGCCTATCTTATTTTTTTTCTGAAATTTTCTCTGGCCCGGCTCGTCAACGCGGGGAAGATTTCTTTAAACACACAAAGACTGATCCTGCTGTTATTGGTTCTGACTCTGATCATTTGCCAGCTCTTTCCGGTTGAGCTTTACTGGCTGCGCGCCCTTTTGGAAGCTACCGTATTAGTCTGGCTTAGTATTTCCATTTTAAACATATTTGCCACCTCAAGGTATGGTTATAAGCTTCTCAAATGGATTCCCAGGCTGATCCCTGTATTCATAATTTATATCGCCATTGATGTCTGGTCATTTTATCAATCGGGTAACCTTTACCTGCCGCAGCTCCTGATGATTCAGGGACTTATCATGCTGCTTTTTTCGGCAATTGCCTGGATCGGATTATACAGCCGTGAAGCAGCCTCTGTGTATAAAGTGCTGACCGATCCCACCCTGCGCATTGTTTATGTTCAGTTTATTCTGGGGCAGATTTTTATCGGACTCGGTTATTTTATAACCGAAGGCAGCGCCGGCTATTACCAGAATTTACTTTCCCTGCAACAAAACATGGCCTTGAAAAATATGGCAGAGCAGCTCCATCAACTGGAAAATAAAACCATGCAGACGGTAACGGGCATGGCTGATTTTATCAGGAGGAGCGGGGTAACGACAGCCTCCGATTTAGACAAAAATATAGAGATTTACCGCAAGCTGACCGGTACACAGGCCTGCCTTATCGCTGATACCTCCGGGCAGATTATGGCCATGTCGGAAGAATACCCGGCTTTAACTTCAACCTCTCAAAATATAAAGTCTCTTCCGGGATTCAAGGAATCCATGAGCGGCCGGGTCTCCATCCGGCTTGAGCCGGCAGCTTCAAAGGGAAAAGTTTCCTTTTATGCCACAGCACCGGCCCGGGACGGTCAGAACAGAATTGCCCGGATTCATGTCTGTCGCTCTGACCTTGTTGCCCTGGGTTTCAAATACACCGAAGCCGATTGGTCATACTTTTTGATTAGTCCGGAGAACCATGTTCTGCTTAGCCGTGACGAGCATTATCTGGGCCGGGAATTTCTGAGCAATGCCTCCGGCAATTCAATAACAACAAAGACCGGTTCCCAGCCTGTGCTAACCATCAGTCGGGCTGCGGACGGCGTGGTTCGTCTGCAGAAAACGGCCCATCAGATTCGTTTCTATCCGCTGGCCGGCGGCTGGTACCTGGCTGTTCTGGCCGGGCTGAACCAGATCATAATTATACGCATCATTATTTCTCTGGTCTTTAGCGCTCTGTTTTTTGCATCCTTGATGCTTTATCTCCTGCTCGACCGCGATCGCCGGCAGGTTCAGCTCATTTCGAATTCAGAAAATCAGTTGAAAGCGCTATTTGAAGCCGCGCCGGAGGCCATTGTAATCGCCAGTACTTCGGACAGCCTTATTTTAGACGCCAATAGTTTTGCCCAGAACTGGCTGGGTATAAATCTGCACCAAAAACAATACCTGGCCGATTTTTTTAGTGGCGAAAGCAGAAGGTTTTGTGCTGAACATAACCAGGATGAAGGCACGGCTCTCTGTTCACTAAAAGGTATAGAAATCCAGACTGTGGAAGGTGAAATAGCTCAGGTTGATGGTAGTTGTGTCACCGTCTTGTATAACCGCAGCCACGCCTTGCTGTTTTTCATGCATGATGTAACAGAAATTGAGAAGACCAAGAAAAAACTGGAATACAGTGAAAAACAATCCCGCAACTTGTTTGCCCAGGCCAGCGATGCCATCCTTCTGTTACGGAACAGGCAGATTATTGATTGCAATGACGAAGCTTGTGCACTGTATGGGTATGACCGTGAAAAGATGCTGGCCATGGATATCAGTCAGCTTGTTCTGCTCTATGAAACCGGTGACCCCGATCTGGATGATGTTTTCGTAAACCAGACCCGGGGCAGTCAGGCAATCGAAGGAAAACGGTTTACCATAACACAGATAAAAAAGAGCGGCCGCCATTTTGAGGCCGAGATCAGAGCCTCAGCTATTGATGGCGGTGAGGCGCCGGTAATTATGCTTATTATCCGCGATGTGACCGAGCAGAAACTATCCGAGCAGCAATTGAAGGAAGCCCGGGACAGGGCTATCGATACCGCCCGGATAAAATCTGAATTTCTGGCCAACATGTCCCATGAAATCCGGACGCCAATGAACGGTGTTATCGGCATGCTCGATTTATTATCCGATACGGAAACCAGCCCGACCCAAAAAGACTATATCCAAACTGCACTCGGTTCGGCTGAGCTGTTGATGACGGTGATAAATGATGTACTTGAGTTTAGCAAAATGGAGGCCGGCAAGCTGGAAATTGAGTCACTGCCCGTCGGTCTGACTGAGATCATGGAATCGGTTGTGGCCGGTTTTTCGCAGAATGCACTTTCAAAAAATATCGAACTCCTTAGCTCGGTCGATCCACGGCTCCCGGAAACCGTTCTCGGTGATGCGGTGCGTATCCGCCAGATTCTGATGAATCTCGGGAATAATGCCATCAAATTCACCGAAAAAGGTGAAGTTGAAATCGGCTGTCAGGTGATCAGCATGGATGCTGAAGATGTCAGACTGCGTTTTTATGTCCACGATACCGGAATTGGTATTCACCGCGAAAAACTAGGCCAGATTTTTGAAGCTTTCCGCCAGGCGGATGGCTCAACCAGTCGCAGGTTTGGAGGTACCGGATTAGGGCTGTCCATCTCGCGCCAACTGGCCCGGCTGATGGGCGGCGATCTCCAGGTGCAGAGTGAACCCGGTGCCGGGAGTACCTTCTTTTTTGAACTGGCTATGGAAATTGTTCACGATTACAAACCGGCCGCCCGGATTGATTCCAACAGGCTTATAAATAAAACCGTTATGATTATTGAAGATAATCTGACCAATCAGCGCATTCTCCGCGAGCAGGCCGAGTTTCTTGGTCTGGAGACGCTCATCTTCAGTAACGGCTGGGAGGCACTTGAGGCAATCCGCCAGGCGAAAAAGCCGGTTGATATTATTCTTCTCGATGTCCAAATGCCGGTTATGGATGGCCGGGCCTTTGTTCAGGCGTTAAATGAAACCGACCGGCAGCGGAAAATACCGGTCAACATCATCACCTCGGCCCGCTCAGACGCTGATATTCAATGGTTTAAAGAACAGGGCTGCCGTAGTTATAATATTAAGCCGCTCCGCTCCCGGAAATTACAGGAGATTCTTCTCGGTAGTCTGGAACCTGTGGCCAGTGAATTACCATTGAAAGAAGACGATCCGGGCCGGGATGCCGTTGAAAAACTGCCGCTAAAGCAGGGTGTACAGGTCAGGCTCAGCGGCACCATCCTGATGGCCGAGGATAATCTGATCAACCAGAAAGTAGCCCTGCGCCTTTTACAGAAGACCGGTCTTCTGGTAACGGTGGCCAATAATGGGCGGGAAGCCTGTGACTTGTTTATGCTCAACCGCTACGATCTGATTCTGCTGGATTTGCAGATGCCCGAGATGGATGGCTTTCAGGCCGCCCACTTTATCCGCGAACAGGAGAGGAAATTGGGTTACCGGACGCCGATTATTGCCCTTTCTGCTCATGCCTTTAAAAAAGATCAGGATAAAGCCCGGGCCACCGGAATGGATGATTATGCGACCAAACCGATTGACCGGGAAAAATTTATAAAGCTGTTACAAAAATATCTTCAGCCCGATGAATCTTTGCCTCAGGTTGTTGAACCGTCTTAAATATTGCCAGGGTCAGAAGGTCCGCGATGTATTCAGATTTTGGAATATGAGGAAGCTTCTATCCGTAATAATCCATAATTAAAATATTTAATGGAATAAAGCTTATGAATATCAAGGAGTATGATATAGCCCCATCCCGCACCTGCGGGACAGGGGTTAATAAGAATCCACTCCCCCCGGGCTTTAGCCCAAATTTATAAATTAATCCGGCGAATAAAATAAGCAAAGCCGGATAGTAAGTTTGCCGGCAAAAATCTAAAAAAATGTCAAATTTCTGTTTAGCATCTTGCCTGTATATGATTATCAGCCTAAATTTTTATCTTATTTATAATTTTCGGAAATGAAAGTGACATATCAGGTTCGTTTTGCCCCGAGTCCTTCCGGCTGGCTTCATGTCGGCGGCGCCCGCACCGCATTAATAAACTATCTGGCGGCCCGGAAATACGGCGGGAAATTTTATCTGAGAATCGAAGACACCGATCTGCAGCGTTCAACCGACGAGTCCATTGGTCAAATTATTGAAGCACTGGACTGGCTTGGCCTGGAGCGGGATGGTGAGATTGTTTATCAAAGCAAGCGTATTGAACGTCATAGGCAGGTTGCCGGCGAACTGCTGAAGACAGGTCATGCTTACCGCTGTTTCTGCACCCCGCAGGAGCTTGAGCAAAAAAGAGAAGCGGCCCGCCAAAATAAAGAAAACCGTAGTTATGACGGAAGCTGCCGTTATCTCAGTAGCGGGCAGATTGAACAAAACCTTAAAGCCGGTTTGCCATTTTCAGTCAGACTGAAAAACGATGCCGGCCGGATCGGATTTACCGATCTGATTCGCGGTTCCGTTGAGGTTGAAGCGGACCTGATGGATGATTTTATCATTCTTCGTGCTGACGGTACCCCGGTTTATCAGCTCTCGGTTGTGGTTGATGATCATGATATGGGCATCAATCTGGTTCTGCGCGGCGAAGACCACCTGACCAACAGCACCAAACAAATTCTGATCTATCAGGCCATGGGCTGGGCTGTGCCGCAGTTCGGCCATCTCTCACTTATTCTCGGAACAGATAAGAAAAGACTCTCTAAGAGACATGGCGCGGCCTCGGTGCAGGAATTTCAGGCCCGCGGAATTCTGCCCTCGGCACTAAATAATTACCTGGGCTTATTGGGCTGGTCACCCTACGACGAGCAGGAAATTTACACACTGGATGAAATGGTTGAGGCTTTTGATCTGGACCGGCTGCACCGCTCATCCGCCGTGTTCGATGAGAAAAAACTGCTCTGGATCAATGGCAAACATATTGCAAATATCACCTGGCCGCAGTTGAAACCGCTGCTGCGCACCCGGCTTCAGCAGCGCGGCCTTGAAATGAACGGGCTGGAAAGTGGATTACAGACCTTTATGGAGCTTTTCAGGGTGCGTGTTTCAACACTTGAGGACTGGCTTCAGCAATCGGATCTCTTTTTCGACGATCCGGAAATCTATACAGAAAGTGGTGTCAGTAAATATTTCCAAAATGAAGGAACTGCGACCTTGTTCGGTGAATACCTGAAGAACCTGGATTTGGTTTTCGGTCCGCTGGTCTGGCAAGATCAGGAAATCGAGAAGCAAATTCGTGAATTCGCTGCTGCCAAAGGACTGGCTGCGGGAAAATTGATTCATCCCCTGCGTCTGGCCCTGGTTGGCAAAACCGAAAGTCCGGGTATATTCGAGCTTATGTCTGTACTGGGAAAAGAAAAAGTAGTCCGCCGGATAAAAAAAGCTCTGCCGTACATGCAGCACTAAAAATGGCCGTTGTCATCAATATCGCCTGCGCCTGTTCCACAACAACCGCGCTCGATTTTATCAGGTCTGTTCTGCGGACCGTACCCTTAAATCTGCAATCGTTATCATCTGCGGCTGAAATAAATCTGGCCGCCTCAAATTTTTATCATATCCTTATTTCTGATGTTCAAATTCTTCCCGAGTTATCTGCTGCGGTGGAAAAGTGGCAGGTAATCAACCCGAAATTCAGATGGTTTCACCTGGCCGATGAAGACAAAACATATCCGTCCACCGCTAAAATTTTTAGCAAAAGCCTGTTAACAACAAGTTTTTCCGAAGCCCTGCTCTCCAAAATTGCAGATCTTCAGACCGATGCCAATACGACTAATCCTGACCAGCATTTTATTGACCAGCTCAGCTGGGCAGTTTTCCTGGTCAATGCCCAGGGGCAGCTGGTACGCCTTAATAAGGCAGCAACACATCTATTGAATGAACAGGGTTATACTGAACCTGTGAATCGCCGCTTCCAGGATTATTTTCCCGATGCAGTCCGGCTGCTACACCAGTTCCAGGCCGAACCCGGCCAATTTACCAGCAGTCTGTTTTTGCACCAGTTTTTTCCGGAAAACCGGGGCTCTGGACAGCCGCTATCCTTTATCGTCAGTACAACAACCGATGAGGAATTTCTGCTCATCCAGAATTGCCCGCTGCTTTGCCGGGAATTAAATGAGCGGCAGAGTACGCACGGTGTGTTGAAGAGTTTTTCGGAGTCTCTGGCCAACCAGATTCTGAACCCGGTAAATAATCTTTACGGACGTCTTCAATTGCTGCAAAACCAGTTGCAGGATAATCCCGAATTCGGGCGCAGTTTTCTGACTATTGAAACCCAGGTTTTACGAATACAGGAAATAATCATGCGCCTGCTGACCTTCGCCCAGCTGCGCGAAGACACGATTCCCCGGCTGCTTTCGGTAAATGAGCATGTTCAGCTTTTTCTTCGTCAGCAGGGCCTGCCAAAGCAGTTGGCCGAGGCCGGTGTTAAACTTGGTCTTGAGCTGGTCGAACCGCTTCCGGCCATCAGCGGTTTTGCGCATCAGATTCAGATAATGCTCGAAATGCTGGGCAGCATGATTATACGACACCTTCGGCCTGGCGATGAGTTGAAAATTGTGACCAGAAAGGCTGAAAATGGCTTGCATCGTTCCGTTGTCCAATTTATAATTCATATTGTCTATAACAATAAAGTCAGTACCGGAATAATCCGCAATTATTGGCGGGATGGAACCCAGTACACCCGGTTTGGAAGTATAGAAACGATCATAACTCAGTCGATTATCAATGCCTTTCACGGTCAATGGCAGGTTGTGTCTGAGGATGAATCTGTGGAGTCACTGATTATCGAATTTCCAGCCCGCGCCTGATTAAAACACCTATTGGAGGATGGATGAAGCCGAGAATTCTCATCGTGGATGATGAACCGGATACACTTGTCCTGATGGATGAGCTTTTTACCGGTAAAGGCTACCTCACGGATATGGCCGAAAATGGTATTGATGCGCTTCAGAAAATAAAAGTCAATGAACCTGATATTGTCCTGTCCGACATAAAAATGCCGGAAATGGACGGTATGCAGCTGCTTGAAGTGCTGCGCAAAGAATATCCGAATTTGCCGGTTATTATGGTCAGTGCCCACGGTACCATAGAAACCGCAGTTGAAGCCATGAAAATGGGCGCTAAAGATTATATTCTCAAGCCGCTCCGTCTTGATGAAATCCTCTCCAAAGTTGAACGTATAACACAGCTCAGTTCACTGATCAAAGAAAATGAATACCTGCTTAACAAGCTGCAGCAGAAGTATGATTTTACCAATATGATCGGTAAGACGGATATAATAAAAGACCTGTTCCGTTTGGTAAAAGATGTTGCCGGTACGAATACCACAGTGCTGATCCGGGGCGAAAGTGGTGTTGGCAAAGAACTGATTGCTAATGCCATTCATTACAACAGTTTCCGGATCAAACACCCTTTTATCAAAGTTAACTGCGGGGTTCTGGCCGAAGGTCTGCTGGAAAGTGAATTGTTCGGCCATGTTAGAGGTGCTTTTACCGGAGCGATTAAAGACAAGATCGGCCGGTTTGAAATGGCCAATGGCGGGACGCTGTTCCTTGATGAAATCGGCGATATTTCACTGAATATGCAGCTTAAACTGTTACGTGTGCTGCAGGAAGGCGAGTTTGAACGGGTTGGGGGAACGGAGACCATCCGGGTTGATGTGCGGATTATAGCTGCGACGAATAAAAATCTGGAACATGCCATGGAAGACGGCTCGTTCCGTCAGGATTTGTATTACCGGCTGAATGTAATACCCATTGTTGTCCCGCCGCTGCGTGAAAGAAAAGATGACATCAAATACCTGGTTTATCATTTTGTGGAAAAGTTCAATAAGATCTATGCCCGGAATATTGTAAACATTGAACCCAGAGCCCTCGAGCTAATGGAAAATTACAGTTTTCCCGGCAATATCCGTGAGCTTGAAAATCTGATCGAACGGATTCTGGTACTTTCCAAAGATACAGTGGTCAGTTTAAAGGACCTGCCCGACTATATTCTCGGTTCAATGCCAAAAACAGAACATAATATGGATTTAAGCCAGGGGCTGACCAATCTGACGGATGATTTTGAGAAAATGGTCATTCTAAAAGCACTAAAGGAAAATGACTATAATAAACAGCAGACGGCAAAGGTGTTAAATATTAACCGAACCACCTTTATGTCGAAACTGAAAAAATATAATATCAATTGATCCGTCTAAACCGACGCTGAATTTACTTTCCAATTTCCTCGGCTCCTGAATTTCTTTTTTTGGTTTGCCGTGCCTTAAAGTCTCTGATAAATACTTTACTAATCGAGTTCCATTTTAAACAGGCCTGATTTAAAGTAATTTTCTTTTTCGTTCGTCATAGTTGACATGAGTGAGTTAATACTAAACCAGATGGCACAAAGACAAAGAATTCTGTACGCCTTCCAGACCTATGGGAAAAGACTCTTAAACTTCATTCGCAGCCGTGTAGCCAATGAACAGGAGGCCGAGGATATTCTTCAGGATGTCTGGTACCAGCTCCTTTCCTTAATCGATACCCAACCTGTGGAACAGTTAAGTGCCTGGCTGTACCGGGTAAGCATGAACAAAATTATCGACAGGAGCCGGAGA
>DYOS01000044.1:14075-21453 GCA_020720405.1 Caldithrix sp.
GAAAATAAAAAAGCCTTCTGGTTTCCCGGAAGGCTTTTTTTAGATTAATACTAATCTTCTATTTCATCATAATCATTTTGCGGGTTTGGCTGAACAGAGCAGTGCGCACCGAATAAATGTACATACCGGAGGGCACGGTTTGTCCCTGCAGATTGGTACCATCCCAGGTGATCGTGTAGCGTCCGGCAGAAAGATCAGCGCGGTATAGGGTTTTAACCAGCCGACCGGTAATATCAAAGATATTTATTTCAGTAAAGGGCGCTGCATTGGCCGCTTCCGGAACGGACACGGTGAACCGTGTTTCCGGGTTAAACGGGTTGGGGAAATTGGCGCTTAGTTCAAACTGCTGCGGAATAATTCCGGTTTCGTTCTCCATGTAGATGCCGGCCGAAGGTCTGACCTGAAGCGGGCCGTGTTCGGTCCGTTGACCGCCCATGGCGATATCAACCAACTTGTACCAGTAAACCATTTCATTCTCAACGCCAGAATCCACAAATTTATATTCATGGCTGTGGCTGCTTGTACCAAATCCTTCCAGACGGGAATCATTTTTATAAGTGGCGATAACCGTGTATTCAGCATCCGGCTGTGTGGCACGGACAATCTCAAAACCCAGGTTATCAATCTCGGATTCGGTTTGCCAGGATAAAGCAACACGGCTGTTCCCGGCACTGGCCGTAAAGGAACTGAGCATAACCGGCAGCGGATCATCATTGGTTGTGGCACCACTGACCACCAGAGCATAAGCCTGGCTGCCGCCCGACAGCGTACCTTTGTGATTGATGGTCAGGATATAGGTTCCAACTGTTGGTGCAGCGAGATAAATCTGCTCCACATTATCGCGGAAATTATCGCCGCTGGTAGCGGCTGCAGCCGGTATTGCCGGATTTAATATCCAGGGATAGTAAGTGCTGGACTGGTAGGTTAAGCGCATATCCAGATCGTTGACCAGCATCAGGTCGGGCGGATTTAGTTCCAGCGGGGTAACCGGTGTTCCGGGCAGATCGGTCCAGCAAATGGTGATTTTAAGCGGCTGATTGCCAAGGGCATTAACCTGCAGGGTGTAGCTGGCGGCATTGTTCAAAACAAGTTCGCTGATGGTGTGTGTACTGTTTCCCTGAAAATCATCACTGATTACATCGGTCATCTTTTTGGTATTGACCAGACCCCAGCCAAAGGAATAATCCGGGCCTGGGTTGGATCCGGATTCATCGGCGCAATGGATGGCCAATGCTTTTAGTGTTGCCGCCCGCATCGGCTGGCCGCTGCTGAAACTCTGGAAATGCTGACGAACCAGAGCCATCGATCCGGTCGTGTTGGGTGTAGCCATCGATGTACCGTCGAAAGTGTCGTAGGAGGTGTTGCTGACATCGGTGCAGGAATAAACGCCGACACCATTGGCTACTACATCCGGTTTTATCCGTCCGTCATCGGTCGGGCCCCAGCCGCTGAAAGAAGACATAACCACATCACTGGGCTGGCTGTAACCGGCCGGTATAGCATTAACAGCACCGACGGTGAGAACATTTTTGGACACAGCCTGGGGGCCGACGCAGTCGTAGCCATCGGCACCACCATCAGGTTCGTGACTTGTGTCAAGTGGATGTTTCTCGCCCCGGTCATTCCCGGCAGATTTAAAAATCAGGTAGTAGGGGGCATTATAGGCAATTTCATCCCAGACTTTGGTCTCATCTTCCGTGTAATATCCAAATTTGTAGTCCTCATTTGCATCTACGTTTTCATCGCCATACCACCAGATGTAACGCCAGCCGCACAGAACCCCGTAAGAATGATTGGACATCAGCAATCCGCCGGCGGCGGCACTGGTCATTTCCGGGGTGTCATCGTTGTAATCCCAGGCCTGGATATGGGCGCCGGTAGCCATGCCATGGGCGGCAGCAACAACACCGCTGGCGATCATTGTTCCGGCTACGTGGGTGGAATGGTCGCTGGTTTCGGAGGGTGAATCCATCTGGGTGACCCGTCCCGTCCCGGTCAATTCCTGGTGTGTGGCCAGAATTGAACCGCCGTCCCATTCTCCGAGAATAATACCCGTGCCGTCCAGACTTAATCCGGCCGAACCGCCGGACCAGACATCATCGGAAGACAGGGTACGGGCAGCATCGAGATTGTCTGTTATGAAATATATGGGATTGCCGTTTTCGTCTAAACGCTGCAATTCCATCAGACTGCCATCATCCAGTTTCTGGCGGATTGGCCAGTTCATAACTATTGCTTTTTCAATTGCTTCCTGTTTTTGAATTTGTCTGCGTTCACGTAATTCCCGGGCTAATTCGGTCAGGCGTGCCACATTTGTACCCTCGGGCGCCTGGGCCTGTCCGGAAATGATCAGAACGAGCAGGAAAAAAATGGTCAGAAATCTGGGCATAAAAACTCCTTGTGTAAATAAAAAAAAGGCCGGCTGTTTTTTTAATGACAACCCAGCCTCAGCGTTATTTCTGAAGAGACCTTCAGACTCAATCCATTGATGCTGAAGTCCCGGCGGTAACAATTCAATACATGGGAGGTTACAGATCAAATATCCCAAACAGGGAAAAACGGATTGTGATCGATGTCATTCTAATGGCAGAATGAAAAAATTATTTACCGGGCAGAGTGGTAGTTTTTTTTGATAAAAAACTGGCCCCGATGGTATATTGAATTTCTCAAATCAAGGAGAATATTTTGATATTTTATATAGAGTGTGGTGTCGACCGGTTCCCATCCGGAGTCCCCGGTAATGACTAAAAAGAACTCCATAATCGTTAAGGGCGCCCGCGAACATAATCTTAAAAATATCGATGTTGAAATTCCCCGCGATAAACTGGTGGTCATTACCGGTCTGTCCGGTTCCGGTAAATCCAGCCTGGCCTTCGACACCATTTATGCCGAAGGGCAGCGGCGCTATGTCGAATCGCTGAATGCCTATGCCCGGCAATTCCTCGGGTTGATGGAAAAACCGGATGTCGATTATATCGACGGGCTTTCTCCGGCCATTTCCATAGAGCAGAAATCGACCAGCCGAAATCCCCGTTCTACCGTAGGCACAGTAACTGAAATTTACGATTATTTCCGTCTGCTTTTTGCCCGCATCGGCAAAATGCATTGTTATAATTGCGGCCGGCCGGTGGAAAAACAAACCGTTCAGCAGATGGTTGACCTGGTTTTATCCTGGCCGGAAAGTACCCGCATCCAAATTTTGGCGCCTATTATCCGCGGCCGGAAGGGTGAATTTAAAGAGCTGATCCAGCAATTCCGCAAGGATGGTTTTGTCCGCTACCGGCTGGATGGCAAAACCTTTACGGTGGATGATGAGATTGAAATCAGTAAAAATAAAAAACACGATCTTGAGCTGGTTATCGACCGGCTGATCGTCCAAAACGATATTGCCAAACGTCTGACCGACTCGGTTGAACTGGCCCTGCGCCAGGGTTCGGGGCTGGTTTACATCCATAAAGTTGACAGTGAGGAAACAGTGCTGTTTTCCGAGCAGTTCTCCTGTGCCCACTGTAACCTGTCTTTTGAAGAGCCCGCGCCGCGCACCTTTTCCTTTAATAGTCCGTTTGGTGCCTGTCCGTCTTGTGATGGATTGGGAACTCTGACAGAAATTGATGAAAAACTGCTGGTGCCCGACCCCGCGCTGACCATCCACGAAGGGGCGATCCGGGCTTTTTCCAACCGCCATGAGGGGTGGAACTATTCGATGCTCAGCGGGATTTCCCGGCAGCTCGGTTTCAGTCTGGATCTGCCCTGGCAGGATTTATCACCCGAGGTGCGCCATTTTATTCTGCACGGCAGTGAAGGAAAGAAAATCGAGTTTAAATATCAGCGGGAAAACGCCAGTTTTCAGTGGTACACCGAGTACGAAGGGATTATCAATAACCTTCTGCGCCGCTATAAGCAAACCACCTCTCAGCATATCCGCACCTGGATCGAGGGCTTTATGGCCAATGTGCCCTGTCATACCTGCGGCGGCGCCCGTTTAAAACAAGAATCGCTGGCGGTGACCATTAATTCAAAAAATATCCGGGATCTATCTGAAATGTCGATTCGCAGTCTGGCCGAATTTTTTGAAAACCTGGAACTCAGCGGACAGGAAGCACAGATTGCCCAGCAAATTCTGAAAGAAGTGAGACAACGCCTTCAATTTCTCGTCAATGTCGGGTTGGATTATCTCAACCTGAGCCGGGCGGCGGGCACCTTGTCCGGCGGGGAAGCACAGCGCATCCGTCTGGCCACCCAAATCGGTTCACAGCTGGTTGGTGTGCTTTACATTCTGGATGAACCGAGCATCGGGCTGCATCAGCGTGATAACCGCAAGCTGATTCAGACCCTGCGCCACCTGCGCGATCTGGGCAATACGGTGCTGGTGGTGGAACACGATAAAGAAACCATCGAGGCCGCAGATTATGTGATTGATCTTGGGCCGCGCGCCGGTCGTAACGGCGGGGAAGTTGTCGCTGCCGGAACACCGGAAGAACTGGAACTTTCGCCGCGCAGCCTGACCGGGCGTTATCTTTGCGGAGCAGAAAAAATAGCCGTACCTGCCAAACGACGCCCCGGCAACGGGAAATCTTTGGTTCTGCACGGTGCGAAAGGTAATAACCTGAAAAATGTAACCGTTGGATTTCCCCTGGGTAAATTTATCTGCGTCACCGGTGTTTCCGGTTCGGGAAAAAGTTCGCTGGTCAATGAAACGCTCTTTGCCGCCCTTTCCCGTCATTTTTACGAAAGCAAAAAACATCCCCTGCCTTTCCTGAAAATGGAAGGTCTGGTGCATATTGATAAGGTGATTGATCTGGATCAGTCGCCGATCGGCCGCACCCCGCGATCCAATCCGGCCACTTACACCGGTTTGTTTGCCCCGATCCGCGACCTGTACAGCCAACTGCCTGAAGCAAAAATCCGCGGCTATCGGCCCGGTCGGTTCAGTTTTAATGTCAAAGGCGGACGCTGCGAAGCCTGCGAAGGGGATGGCCTTAAAAAAATCGAAATGCACTTCCTGCCCGATGTTTATGTGTTGTGCGAGGTCTGCAAAGGCAAGCGTTACAACCGCGAAACCCTGCAAATCAAATTCAAGGGACAGTCCATCGCCGATGTGCTGGATATGACCGTGGATCAGGCGGTTGATTTTCTGGAGAATATCCCAACCGTGCACCGCCGGCTGAAGACTTTACAGGAAGTCGGTCTCGGTTATATTCATCTCGGACAGGCCGCAACCACGCTTTCCGGCGGGGAAGCACAGCGTGTTAAACTGGCCACCGAACTTTCTAAGGTTGGCACCGGCAAAACATTGTATATTCTGGACGAGCCGACCACCGGTCTGCATTTCGAAGATATCCGTATGTTGCTGGAAGTGCTGAACCGGCTGGTTGATAAGGGCAATACTGTGCTGGTTATCGAACACAATCTTGATGTTATAAAAACCGCCGACTGGGTGATTGATATCGGACCGGAAGGCGGCGGGCGGGGCGGGGAAGTGATTGTCGCCGGCAGTCCCGAACAGGTCGCAAAACATAAAAAATCATACACCGCACAGTTCCTGAAAACAGAGCTCTCCAGATAGAAACGGATTTCCAATGGCAGATTATTACATTTTTTTAATCGTGGGTGTGGCCTACCTGTTTGGTTCTTTTCCATCGGCCTATATTCTGGTGCGCAAATTTTACAACAAAGACATCCGGCAGGAAGGCAGCGGCAACGTTGGCGCCATGAACACCCTGCATACCACCGGCAACAGGCTGCTGGCCGTTCTGGCTGCCCTGCTCGATATGGCTAAAGGCGCCGTTCCGGCCTTTTTGTTCAGCCATATTTTTCCGCTCGGTTATATCCATCTGATCACCCTGCTGCTCGGCGTGCTTTTAGGTCACCTCTATTCGGTCTGGATTGGCTTCCGCGGCGGGCGCGGCCTGGCTGTTACCGCCGGTGTTTTCCTGGTTATCAGCCCGCCTGTGGTTGGGGTCTGGGTCGTGTTGTGGCTGATCTATTTTACCTTTCTGCGCAATTCACTGATCTCCACGCTGATCGCCACTTTTATCATGCCGCTGATTGTTTTTTTTACGGTCGGCAGCCTGTTCAGCAGCGATATCCTGTTGATGGTGCTGCCGGTTTCAATGCTTATTTTTCAGAGACATCTGAGTTTGATAAAGACGCTGCCCGGGGGCAGCCAGATTAATATAAACGGAGTACAATAATGACGTTAAAACAGACCTCCCTGCATGATATTCATGTAAAACTCGGCGCCCGCATGGTTGAGTTTGCCGGTTACCACATGCCTATTCAGTATCGCAGCATTCGCGAGGAGCACCGCCGGGTGCGCCACACGGTCGGTGTATTCGATGTCTCGCACATGGGCGAAATTGAAATCAGCGGTCCGCAGGCCCTGGCTATGGTTCAGAAAATTACCATCAACGATGCCGCCCAGCTTGAAATCGGACAGGTGCAATACAGTGCCATGTGTTATCCGGACGGCGGAATTGTGGATGACCTTTTGGTTTACCGCTTTGCGGATAAATACCTGCTGGTGGTCAATGCATCGAATAAAGACAAGGATCTGCAGTGGATGCTGGATAACCGGATCGACGGCTGTGAAATAAAAGATATTAGTGAGACTATAACCCAGATTGCCGTGCAGGGTAAAATGGCCGAAGCCACACTCCAGCCGCTGACCGCGGTTGATCTGGCTGCCATGAAATATTACTGGTTTGCCGAGGGTGAACTGGCCGGTGTACCGATGTTGATTTCGCGTACCGGATACACCGGCGAGCCGGGTTTTGAATTGTATTTTGCTAATCCTTATGGCCAGCAGGTCTGGAATGCCGTCTTTGCTTCCGGCGCCGCTTATGATATTGAACCGATCGGTCTGGGTGCCCGTGATTCCCTGCGTCTGGAGAAAAAAATGTGTCTGTACGGTAATGACATTGATCAGACGACCAATCCGCTTGAAGCAGGTCTGGGCTGGATCACCAAAGCGGACAAGGGTGAATTTATCGGCGGCGAAGTGATCAGGAAAATTCAGGTTGAGGGTTTGAAACGAAAATTAGTGGCCTTTGTGCTGGAGGAGAGCGGCTTTCCCCGCCATGGCTACAAAATATTTTCCGCCGGCCGGGAAGTTGGTGTGGTCACCAGCGCCACGGTTTCGCCCATGCTGGATAAGGGCATCGGGCTGGGTTATGTGCCGGCGGAGTTGAGTAAAACCGGCACGATGCTGCAGATCGAAGTTCGTGATAAAAAAATTCCGGCGAAGATAATAAAACCGCCTTTTATTTGATTTGAATCACGAGAGCGAATCGCTGATTCCGTAATCTGATCCCGGTTCTGAAAAGGTATTTCTCTCTGGGCAACTTCTACACTGTAGGAGTTGCCTTTTTTATTTATA
>DYOS01000191.1 GCA_020720405.1 Caldithrix sp.
TTCGGACCAATAATACCGGCAGATATTACAAGCTGAAATCCCTCTTCAATGGTCCAACCCGGATCAATAGTCTCATTTTCATGGACAATAATAATCGTCCCTGTGGTTGGGTTCGGTGGCGTAGGCACAAAGACCCTCAGAAATTTCTGACCGCTTTGTTTATCTGAAAGAGAACCGGTGACAAACCCAACCGTGTACATGCTTTCGTTAAGATAATGCAGCAGTACAACCCGCTTAAAAACCTGACCTTCGGGCAGGGCAAAAGAACCGGATATCTGCTTGCCGACATGGTAAACAGTGCCGATCAACGGTATTTTCTCGGTTAGCATCTCAAACTTTCCAAAAATCCACCGGCCAAACAGGTTGCTGGAAAAAACACCGGTCAGATACAAAAGCAACAGCGTAATCAGGAAGCCGAGGCCGGGAAATGTAAACCCAATAAACTGATCAATCAGCCCGACCACATTCCGGTCCAGCGTGAGATACAGGAACCGGACAACCAGGTAAACCAGAAAAAGCGGAATCGAAGCCAATACACCTCGCAGGATGAAATGGCGGGTATGTTTTAGGATCATAAAATTCCAATTTAATCTTTGAACAGATGATTTTTGTTATCATGCTCAATCTAAAATTTGTTTTCGTTTAAAGCCATGAAGAACACAAAAAGAAAATAATCTCTCTCCTGGCCTGCCAACCGCTGTTCTGGCTTTGTTTCAGAATTTTTGTCGTTGCAGCAGGTTGGCATTGGCAACTACAGTAACCGAAGAAAGGGCCATTGCTGCCTCCGCCAACAGTGGATGCAGCCAACCGGAGAAGGCCAGAGGGATCATCAGCAGGTTATAGAAAAATGCCCAGAACAGGTTCTGTTTTATTTTATTCAGGGTGGCCCGGCTTAATTTTATGGCTGCGGGAATAGTGGACAGATCGCCACGGACCAGGGTGACATCACTGGCTTCAATGGCGATGTCTGTTCCCGTGCCCATCGACAAACCAACCTCAGCC
This sequence comes from Caldithrix sp., assembly GCA_020720405.1. Classification (GTDB taxonomy): domain Bacteria; phylum Calditrichota; class Calditrichia; order Calditrichales; family Calditrichaceae; genus DYOS01. The sequence continues at coordinate 1,003 of DYOS01000191.1, forward strand.
TGGCTGATGGCCGCAGCATCATTGATACCATCACCGACAAAAGCCAGCGGGCCAAATTTCTCCTGAAGACGCTTAATTTCTTCCACTTTTCCGGCCGGCAAGACCTCGCTGATGATATGTTCTATGCCAAGCCGGGTGCCGATAATTTCCGCTGTGCGGCGATGATCACCGGTCATCATTACCGTCTGAATAGCCATGCGGCGCAATTCGGCGATCGTTTCCCGTGCTTCAGGTTTTTCCTGATCGGCCAGGCCAAGCAAGCCAACCACCTCGCCGGCCACTGAAATAAGTACCACGGTCTTGCCTTCGCCTTCCAGATTATCCGTTGGCCCGGCCATTTCGGATACGGTTTGGTCTTTGGGCAGGACAAAGTTAGGCGAACCGACCCGGACAAGTTGACCGTCAATTTCAGCTTCCAGACCCTGACCGATAAAATTTTTAAATTTAATGAATGGCAGTAAATCAATTTTTTCCTGCCGGCAGTAATCCGTAATGGCCCGGGCAATGGGGTGCGTACTGCCCTGCTCCAGCGAACCGGCCAGTTGCAAAAGCCGCTCGTTACTTAAACCCAGCGGAATAATATCGGTCAGAACCGGGCGGCCCAGGGTTAAAGTACCGGTTTTATCAAAAACTACCGTTTTAACAGATCTGAGCTGCTGAATAGCCGTACCGCTGCGAAAAATAATTCCGGCCCGGGCGCCGAGTCCGCTGCCGACCATCAGCGCGGTAGGTGTGGCCAAACCCAAAGCACAGGGACAGGCGATAACCAGCACTGCAACTACTGAATTCACCGCCAACGTTAATCTTCCGCCGGCGGTCAAAACCCAGGGCAGGAACTGCCCGGTTTCCAGCAAACTGTTCATGACTCCAGGAATAAAAATCCAGCTCAAAGCAGTCAGACCGGCCAAACCGAGAATCCCGGGGACAAACCAGGCCGTGATCCGGTCGGCCAAAGCCTGAACCGGAACTTTGCTGCCCTGACACGATTCGATCAGGCGGATGACCTGGGCCAGGAAGGTATTTTTCCCGGTCCGGGTCACTTCGATTTCCAAAAACCCGTCCAGATTGATGGTTGATCCGAGCGTAGTCTGGCCGGTTGTTTTATAAACCGGCTGACTCTCACCGGTAACAAGCGACTCATCTATGGTACTTTCGCCGGAAATAATTCTCCCGTCGGTCGGAATTTTTTCCCCGGGCCGGACGACCATACAATCACCGGTTTCAAGCAGTTCAACGGGAATTTCAATAACAGAACCCTCACGCCGCACCCGGGCGGTCTTTGGCGTCAGATCAAGTAAGGCCCGGATGGCTTGCGACGCCCGTCCTTTGGCCGATTCTTCGAGGAAGCGGCCGGTCAGATGAAAGGCCAGAATCATGGCCGAAATGGCAGCATAATTAGCAACCGGGATAAAGAATGCCAGTGGTCCGGTCAGAAACGAAACCGTTGTACCCAGGGCGATCAGCGTATCCATATTGGAGGTGCCGTAGAATAAAGCACGGAAGCCGCGGCGCAGGGTTTCCCGGCCCGGGATAAGCAAAACCGGCAGGGCCAGAAGAATCATACCAAGATTAAAAATCAGGTGGTTTGGCCAATGGCGGTTGAATAAAAGATGCGGCAGCATCCAGATCATAATTGGTAGAGTAAATGACCAGGCCTGCACCATCCTCCGCCGTGATGCTTTGGTTTTATCCACATCGTCTGCCCGTTCGGCGGCGGAGCGGATATCGAGTTGATACCCGGCTCTTTTTACAGCCAGAGCCAGATCGCCGGGTTGAATACTGCCTTCAAATACCCTGATCAGCGCTTTATTGGAATTCAGATTGACCCCGGCAGAATATACTCCGGGAATTTTTTGAAGGGCTTTTTCCACATGGCGGACACAAGCTGCGCAGGTCATGCCCGTAACCGGGAAAGAAAAAGTCTCCAACCTGATTTCATACCCGGCTTTTTTAACCGAATGGAATAATGTTTCAGCCGGAACCGGTGCATCCAGTTCAATCTGGGCCTGTTCAGTGGCCAGGTTCACCGCTGCTGTTCGAACGCCGCCGGTGTTTTCCAAAGCTTTGCGGACATGGCTGCTGCAGGAAGCGCAGGTCATGCCCGAAACTGAAAATTTCAGATAGCTGACTTTTTGTTCTTTCACTATTCTGCCCGGAATGCCGGATAACCGGCTTCGTCAATCAGACCGATAATATCCGATTCACTGATCTGGGTTTGATCAAAACTGATCCGGGCCTGACCAATTTCAACCTCAGCCCGGGCAATTCCGGCTTGGTTGCTCAATGCATTTTGCACCCGCATTACACAATGGCCGCAGGACATATCGTCAATGCGGAAAATTGCAGTTTCCATGATTTTCTCCTTTTTTTAATTCCACGATGTGGAAAATTTTAGCCACCGATTTACCCAGGGAATTCGGAATTGGGAACTGGGAATTGAAGAACGGTACACGCAGTACTGTCGTTCCGCTGTCATTTCCTGGAGCCAGCGACGAGAAGTCTTTCAAAGAAAAATTAGCCACCTGGAAAACCGAAGAAATTAACCACAAAAGCAGCCACCGATTAACACCGATCTTCACCGAAGGAA
>DYOS01000192.1 GCA_020720405.1 Caldithrix sp.
ACCACGGCCAGAACTTCCCCGTTTTCGCGGTACAGGCAATAGTCGGTTATGCCATTCCACGGTGCGGCCTCGTAACCGTCCAAAGGAATTTCGATTTTTACTTTGGAATGGTCGCGTAAATACCAACCCGCGTGTTCCAACTGCGGATCAATCATTTCCTTGCGGGTGATTTTTTCATTAAAACCAGTCATACGGGTGTGACCTGTCTTTTTTGTTTTCAGATGATATTATTAAAGGTTGGTTAGTATTATCCTGTCTGGCAGAACGGTTAAACACATTGGTTCAGGTAAATTTATAGGTTTATAAACCGGCTTGAAAATTTATTTTGATTCCAGACTAAGTATCGATTTTAACGCAACGGTGTTATTTTGTCCGGTACGACTTAAGTTAAAAATTGGTGTGTTTCATATCTCACCATGTGTCTTTCAGAATAAATCGTCACCAAACCAGATTTTTTTTAGATTAGGCCATGTCACAAATTATTTATCTTGATCATGCCGCCAGCACACCGGTTGATCCCGAAGCAGCCCGGGCCATGTACGAATTTCAATTAAGTGAACCCGGCAATCCGTCCAGTATCCACCGCTTCGGTCAGCAGGTGAAAATACGGCTGGAAGAATCCCGGGAAACAGTTGCTGATTTCATTTCCTGCAGTCCGCGGGAAGTGGTTTTCACCAGCGGGGGCACGGAAAGCAACAGCCTGGCCCTGCAGGGTATAATGTCTTTATCCACCCGGAAAACACTGCTGATTTCCGCCATTGAACATGCCTCGGTCATCGAAACCGCCCGCCGCCTGGAGAATATCGGTGTTGAGGTGCGTGAAATTCCTGTCGGGCAAGACGGACTTATTCATACCGCTGCGCTGGACAAAATGCTTGGGCCACAGGTCGGATTGGTCTCGGTGCTGTGGGTAAATAATGAGACCGGTGTTATTCAACCGGTGCAGGAAATCGGTGAAATGTGCCGTCGCCGGGGCATCCTTTTCCACTGCGATGCGGTGCAGGCGCTGGGTAAAATTTCAATAGACCTAAAAAACCTGCCGGTTGATCTGCTTTCACTTTCCGCCCATAAAATACACGGGCCTAAAGGTGTCGGGGCGCTGATTATCCGTCACGGCATAGCCATGCAATATCAGCAGAGCGGCGGCGGACAGGAATCCGGGCGGCGGGCCGGCACGGAAAATCTGGCCGGTATCATCGGGTTTGCCGAAGCGTTGCGCCGCTGGCCGGCCGGCACAACAGAAAAAATACGGAAGCTCAGTGAAAGCTTTGAACAGCAGTTAAAAACCCTCCTCCCCAATCTGGAAATTATCGGCGGGGCGAGTCCGCGCAGCGGATTTATCGCCTGCCTGGCCTTTCCGGGTACGGATAATGAAAGTCTTCTGCTGCGGCTGGATATCTCCGGTCTGGCGGCATCGGTTGGTTCAGCCTGCAGTTCGGGCAGCATCCGCCAGTCTCATGTTTTACAGGGCATGGGGCTACCCGCGGAAATCACCCGCAGCGCTCTGCGCTTCAGTTTCAGCCGGACCACCACAGGCGAAGAAACAGTCGCGGCCGCACAGCGGATAGCCGATGCGGTTAACTTCCTGCGCCGGAGAACCTGATTTTGCAGCACGACGAACAGACAAAAACAACCTGGGACAGCGGATTGATGCGGCGCTTGTTCCGCTACAGTTACCCGCATTTCCGGCTGGTTCTGGCCGGTATTTTCCTGATTATTTTGTCTTCTTTTCTTGGTTTGTTCGGACCTTATCTGACCAAAATTGCCATCGATCAGTATATCCGGCCGGGCGATATGGCCGGTCTGAACCGGATTTTGCTGGTTTACCTGGCCCTGCTCGTAGTCAGCTTTGCCATCCATTACAGCCAGGGTATTATTACCCAGTTGCTTGGCCAAAGGGTGATGTACGATCTGCGCTCGCAGATTTTCGGGCATTTTCAGAAACTGACCCTGCGCTTTTATGATCAGAACCCGGTCGGCCGGCTGATGACCCGGATTACCTCCGATGTCGATGCCCTGAACCAGATGTTTACCCAGGGCGTGGTTAGTATTTTCGGTGATGTTTTTCTGCTGGGCGGAATTATCATCGTTATGCTGAGCATGAACTGGCGGCTGGCTTTATGGATTTTTATGGTTATCCCGGTACTGTTTGCTATCACCCTGACTTTCCAGAGCCGGGTACGGCAGGCCTTTTCCAACATCCGTAAATGGCTGGCCCAGATCAATACCTATCTGCAGGAGAATATTACCGGCATACAGGTTATCCAGGTTTTTAACCGGCAGCAGATTAATGCGGAAAATTTCCGCAGTATAAACAGCGAACATACCAAAGCCCATATCCGGACGATTCAATATTATGCGGTGTTTTTTCCGCTGGTCGAACTGATCAGTGCGGTTGCCCTGGCCGCGGTAATCTGGCGCGGCGGTCTGATGAAAATTTCCGGTCTGACCAGTTTCGGCGCTTTGGTTGCCTTTATTCAATATGCCCAGATGTTTTTCCGGCCGATCAGCGATTTGTCTGAAAAATACAATATCCTGCTTTCGGCCATGGCCAGTTCCGAGCGGATTTTTAAACTGCTGGACACCCGCCCCGATATTCTTCCGACCGGAACTTTCCACAGCAAAGAAGCGCCGGTCATCCGTTTCGATCAGGTTTGGTTTGCCTACGAGCCGGAAAATTATGTACTGAAGAACCTGAATCTGGCCATTCAGCCCGGCCAAAGCGTGGCTGTGGTCGGTCATACCGGCGCCGGGAAAACCAGTCTGATCAATATTCTTTCCCGCCAATATGATATTCAGCGCGGTTCGGTGCTGGTGGCCGGGCGGGATATCCGGGAGTGGGATTTATCCGCTTTGCGGAAGAAAATGGCTGTGGTTCTTCAGGATGTATTTCTGTTCAGCGGATCGGTTTATGAAAATGTTGCCCTTGGCCACCCGGAAATTACGGCAGAAATGGTGGAGCAGGCCTGCAAGGAAGTTCATCTGCACGATTTTATCCAATCGCTGCCGGCCGGATACGAAACCGAGGTCAGGGAGCGGGGCGCAGCGCTTTCCATGGGTCAGCGACAATTGCTATCCTTTGCCCGGGCCCTGGTCAGCAATCCGGAAATCCTGATTCTGGATGAGGCAACCAGCAGTATCGATACCGAAACCGAGCAACTGGTGCAGGACGCCCTGCAGCGCATTATGCACGGCCGGACTTCGATTGTTATTGCCCACCGCTTATCAACCATCCGCCATGCCGACCGCATTTTTGTACTGCACCGCGGCGAGTTGAAAGAACAGGGCAACCATGAGGCGCTGCTGGCCGAACGCGGATTGTATTACCAGTTGTACCGCCTGCAATTTCAGGAACAGGAATTGGTTTAAGCCGGATAGTTTCACACAAAGCCACTGCGGATACGAAGAGAAAAAACAACTGAATCGGATTTGCTGGTTGTTTTGTGTAAAAAACCGGATACATGCTGGTTAAATACAACCTTATTAATTCATCAATTTTGGCTAAAGCCCTTATGACTTGAAATTTATTGCTTCTGGTCCACTATCTAAAGATA
>DYOS01000193.1 GCA_020720405.1 Caldithrix sp.
TTCCGAACGCCGGAGGAATCTTTGCTGCACATATACTTTAAGATTTCTCTCCGGCCTGGGCGGGATCGTTCGAAAACTTGTCCCGCTCCGGCGGGATGACGAATTCCCGCCCATGCGGGAAAATCTGCGGTCAGGTTCTTCAATTCCCAATTCCTTTTCCCCAATTATCCCGCTAATTTTTTTCTCCGTCATTATTTCTTATACTAAGCTCCAGCCGGAAACTTTCCTGTCACCATTAATTATAATGCCTGATATGATAATAAAACTCATCCTGCTCGGCCTTATCTTCTCCCAATCATTATCCGCCCAGCATTACGGCTTCGGACGGAATAAAATACAATACACCGATTTTAACTGGCAGGTCCTCCAGACCGAGCATTTTGATATTTACTATTACCCGGAAATGGAAGAACTGGCCGGAAAGGGTGCCGCTTTTGCCGAAGAAGGTTTCCACGATCTGCAAACCAAATTTAATCATTCCATCCGGCGCCGGATACCGCTTATTTTCTATTCCTCCCATCTTCATTTTCAGCAGACCAATGTAACGCCCGGCTTTATCCCGGAAGGGGTTGGTGGATTTTTTGAATTTATGAAAGGCCGGGTAGTCATTCCCTCCGATGGTGACCTGATCCGCTTTCGCCGGGTCATACGCCACGAGCTGGTGCACGTTTTCATGCACGATAAACTGTATAATGTGGAATCGATGACCGGGCAAAGAGAAACGATTTATCCACCTTTATGGTTTGTGGAAGGTCTGGCCGAGTTCTGGTCGGGCGGGTGGGATTCACAGGGCGAAATGGTGCTGCGCGATGCGGTTCTCAACAACTATGTACCCGGTCTGCAAAACATAGAAAGCATTTCCGGGTCGTTCGCCATGTACAAAATTGGGCAGGATATTCTCGGTTATGTCGCCCGCGCCCACGGTGAAGATAAAATATACCTGATGCTGACTGACTTCTGGCGCTATAAAACTTTTCAGGAAAATTTCCAGGCCGCGACCGGTCAGAATTATGAACAATTTGACCAGGATTATCTGCATGATCTGAAAAAGCGCTTCTATCCGCTGATGACTGATCACGATTACAATATTGTCAAAACACAAACCCTGGCCAGCGATGGATTTAATTTCAAACCGGTTTTCTATACAGAGAATGATCAGCCGTATGTTGTCTATATGGCCAATGTGGACGGGTATTCTTCCATCTACAGAAAAAAAATAAACACCCCGCCGGATGAGGATGAACAACCGGAATTACTGCTCAAAGGTGAAGCCGCTTCCGATTTTGAAGCCTTCCACATCTTTACATCAAAAATCGATGTCAGCCGGAACGGACAGATTATCTTCAGCGCCAAAAGCGGTGAAACCGACCGGCTCTATTTTTTTGATATCCAGACCCGGAAGTTGACAGCCCGAAAAAGGTTCCCGGAACTGGTCGGCATCCATTCACCGGCCTGGTCGGCCGATGATAGTCTTGTCGTTTTCAGCGGATTAAGCCGGGCCGGACATAAGGATATTTTTATCTACAACCCGGCCGCCGATCAGCTGATCCAATTGACCAATGATTATTATAATGATCTTGATCCGGTCTGGTCACCCGACGGCAGGAAAATAGTTTTCGCCTCCGATCGTACCTCAGCCGGTTTGTCCGGTGGACGTAATCTTTTTGTAATGAATGCAGATGGAACCGGTTTGGCTTACCTGACCTCCGGGAACTGGCAGGATAACAGCCCGGCATTTTCACCCGATGGCCGCTGGCTGGTTTTCGTCTCTGACCGCAATCTGACCAATAATATTTTTGTACTGAATATGGCAGCCTGCGATTCGACCGAGCGGAATACACTGCCCCAAACAAAGGAAGTCAGCCGCTACATTGGCTCCACCTTTGATCCCTGCTGGACAGCTTCCGGCGGGCTGATCTTTGCCACCTATGAGAACCGCCGTTTCGAAATTCGCCATGATGCGGACTTTTTGGAAAAATCGGACCCGGTGCCGGAAACCCGGACGGAATCCGTTCTGGCCATGGCTGATCGGTGGAAATTTGAAACCATCCCCAGTGGTAATATACTTTCCCGGAAACCATATCTACGCAAGTATAATCTGGATTTCGCCACATCCCAGGTTTCACAGGATCCGATTTTCGGTACTTCAGGCGGGGCCCAGTTTGCCTTTTCCGATGTCCTCAGCGATGAGGTTTATAATATACTGGTTTACAATAACGCCCGGACCAGTTCCGACCTGCTGAGCAGTTTTAATTTTGCCGTAACCCGCTATTCACAGGGCCGGCGAATCAATCTTGGCTACGGCATCTACCGCATTGCCGGTTATTATTACAATCCGCAGGATTTTTATTATTACGAAGAACGGAGCGGAGCCATGGCCGTGATCAGTTATCCGATCTCGGAATTCAGCCGGATCGATTTCAGCCAGATTCTTTCCTATTCGGATAAGGAATGGGTGTTTGACCGGCGGCGGCAAGCCTGGCTGAACAGCAGTACAATTTCCTTTATCCATGATAATTCGGTGTGGAGCAGCAGCGGTCCGATCGATGGTCAGCGCCTCAATCTGACCTTTGGCAATACCTACGATTTTGCTTTTTCCCGGGTCAATTACCTGGTTTTACTGGCCGATCTGCGCCGTTATCAGCGGCTGTCGCTGCGCAGTGCCTACGCCGTCCGTTTGCTTTACCTGATGAATCAGGGCCGGGAAACACGGCAGTATTACCTCGGCGGAAGCTGGGACCTGCGGCTTTATCCGAGATTAGGGTTTACCGGGCAGCGCGTCTTTCTTTTGTCCCAGGAATTGCGGTTCCCGCTGTTTGATGCCATCGGATTCTGGACACCGGTTGGTTCATTCGGTTTCAACGGTATCAGCGGGGCACTTTTTCTTGATGCCGGCAATGCCTGGAATAATGATTTCGGCCAACTGTATGGCAGCTTCGGGGTGGGTGCCCGGCTGCGACTCGGCTATTTCCTTGTTCTGCGGCTGGATGTCGGCCGGCGAACCGATTTCAGACATATTTCGGGAAACAATTATACCCAGTTCTTTTTCGGCTGGGATTTTTGATGAAGGAGAGAAGAAGAAGAGAAGCACAAATCCATCCTTGGTTTTCCTGGAGCGTTCAGCGGTTAATTGTTCTGAAGGTGAAAAATTTTGACAGGATAACAGGATGAAAAAAGATGAAGGATAAAGCAGGGGCGAAGCATTGTTTACAGGATGTTGATCTATACTGAGATTTTGTAAACAATGCTTCGCCCGTACTCAATTAATTTCATCGTTGTTTTAATTCGTGAATATTCGTGCTGTGCCCGGCTCTGTCGGGTAATTCGTGGACAAAGATTTTTTAACAGGATAAACAGGATTGAAAAAAGAAAAAGTCAAAAGCAGTAGAACATCGGCTGCTAAAAAAAATAAACCCGGTAAAAATTAAACCAGTCATTCCAAGGAGCCTGTGACGAGGAATCTCAGAAATTGAGATTGCCACGCTCGTGCCTCGCTCGCAAACTTGTCCCGCTCAGGCGGGATGAC
>DYOS01000194.1 GCA_020720405.1 Caldithrix sp.
ATAAAGCCGCACAGCGCCCCTTTGCTCTATGTTGGACTGCAGGGAATACTTGTAATTCTAAATAAAAAAAAGATGTCAGCATTAACCAACTAAAACGCAGATTCAACTGATCAGTGTAAAAATTTAAATGATTCCTGCATTTAAAATAAGTCTTAATAAAACCATCATAGGAGATTCAGATGTTAATCCGTAGTGCTGCGCTCTTTATTATTTTTCTGATGCTCATTTCCTGTAAAAAACCCCTCGCTCCCGAGCCGGATATCCCGGAGATTTCGATTCAGTTCAACAATGATTATATCTCTGTTTATAGCTATACCGATGTTAATGGATTTGTTCTGCGCTTAAACGGGTCGGAAGTTCCGGTTGACTGGTATTTCTATTCGGCTTATGTCGGTTGGTATGGTCAGGTACTTACGGATAGCCTTCCCGGAAATGTTCTGTATCAGGCCGGTGAAAATATCCTTGTCCAGGCGCAGTTTCCAAACAAGAACTATGAATGTGAAATACAACTAATCGAAATACCGGTTGTCAACTGGCCGGTTTTTGATCCGGCCAATGACTTTACTTTTACCTGGCAGCTAAGTGAAAATTCTGAAAACCAGAGCGTTAACCTGTTGCTGATGGAAGGTTTGAAGACAGAAATGAATGATTTCAAATTGTCCGATGAACAAAGATCATACACTATAAGCAAAAACTATTTTAAGGAATTTTCCTCAGACTCAGCCAGCATCGGGGTAACGCTCAGATGTTCAAATTTCTGGGAAGACGGTGATTTGTTGGTCAGTTCGAACGGACAGGCATCGTATACCGAATTCAATTTCGGAAAAGCCGGTCAGAACCTGCCTTTATCCATTACCCAGGCAGCCCAACCCTGGCTTAGCCGACATCCGGGCCAATTTCCGGAACAGACCTGCCTGAGCCGGGACAGAACGACGGATTACAAAAATCCGAGCAGCAGGTAGAGCAGGGCCGCCACCGCTCCGGAGAGCAGGGCATAGGGCAATTGCGTTTTAACATGGTCAATATGATCACTGGCCGAAGCCATGGAAGAAATGATGGTCGTATCCGAAATAGGTGAGCAGTGGTCGCCAAATACACCGCCGCCCAAAACTGCACCGACAGCCAATGGCACACTAACCGCCATCTGCTGGGCCATGGGTATGGCAATGGAAAGCATGATGGCGAAAGTTCCCCAGGATGTGCCGGTTGAAAAAGCGATAAAACAACTGACCAGGAAAATTATAAAAGGAACCAGGCCGGGACTCAGCCATTGGCGGGAGAGTTCAGCCGCATATAGGCCGGTTCCCAGATCACGACTGACCTTACCGATGGCGAAAGCCAGCAGCATCAGCAAAGCCAGCGGCATCAACCCGCCAATCCCTTTCAGGATCAATTCAATCATTTCACCGAGCCGGAAAATTTTCTGTGCGCGGTACATCACCATGGCCACAAACAACGCCGATAGAACCGCCCAAAGCACCGCTGTTGAACCGGAGCCAGCGCCAATGGCCCGGAAAATTTTTTCCGGCAGACTAATTCCGGCCAGACTGCTGATCTGTGCCCAACCCGAATAGATCAGGCCAACCGGCATCATCAGCACCATCACAGCAATTGGTACCAGCATATTAACCGCCCGGGCCGGTGTTCCGGGTTTTTTATCCAGACTAACCACATCATCCGAAATCATTGGGGTTGCGTCATCAGCGATAACTTTGCCTGTTGTGCGGGCGCGCAGTTCAGCTTTTTGCATCGGGCCGAAATCTTTCTGCAGTAGAATAACCAATAAAACAGACAGCATGGCCAGGAAGGGATAAAAATTCAGCGGGTAAGCCCGGAGCAGGGTACCCAGCGGGTCTTCAATGCCCTGGGCCAGAAGCAAGCTCATGATATAGGCACCCCAGGCATTGAGGGGAATCAGTATACAGGTTGGTGCCGAAATGGAATCGGCGATAAAAGCCAGTTTCTCCCGGGGAATTTTGAGGCGGTCAAATATTGGACGGAAAATAGCACCGACCGTAAGTACATTGATGCTCGACTCGACAAAAATCAGAACACCGGTCAGCCAGGCTAATAACTGAACCCGGCGCCTTGCTTTCAACGAATCTGATCGTTCAAGATTTTCTATCCGGCTGTTGATGGAACCAATTAGTCCTTCCACACCACCCGAGCGCTGGATAAAGGCAATCAGCCCTCCGACCAAAGCACTAAACATAATGGTGCGGGTGTTTCCGGCGTCCTTGAAAACATCAACAAGAGCCTGGACCGTGGCTAATGTTCCGGCCAGAACATGGCCATGATTTAGAATAACCCAGCCCAGCCAGACGCCAAACAGAAGTGAAACGAAAACCTGCCTGGTTTTAATAGCCAGTGTAATAGCCAGTACCGGCGGCAGAATCGACCAGAATCCGTAATGTTCCATGAATCCACCTCATGATAAGCTGAATCATTTAATATAGGAGACAAGAATCTGCGGTTCAATTCTACTTGAATATCCATCTAATAAAAAACCCCTGTCTGAGGGTTCAGACAGGGGATAAAAAAAGAAAGTCCAACTCTGATTATTAATAATCTTTAAACCTTAATCTTCAATCTTTAATCATTAAACCAGTTGGCCTTTAATGATTAAAAACCAGGCGTATTATTTGGAAGCCTGAGCCAGGGCCCGGGCCACAGCCAGTTCGATAGCCTGGGAAGAAAGCGTTGCATCTGCTACTGCATCAACGTTTAGCCCGTTCTTGGTTTTTAGAGCTTCAGGTATGCTGGTTTGAGCCTTGGTAACCGAGGCACCGTATTTCTTGTGATCAAGGCTCTGATCGTATTTGGTGATCTTGATATCGGTTATTTTATCAGCTGAAACGGTAACTTCAACTTCAATTACCGAATGGCCTTCATGTTCACGGCCATGAGCCATTCCTTTGTAAGTACCAGGTTTATAACTTTTAACTGTAGCCTGATCCAAAGCTCTGGCAACAGCCAGTTCCACACCCTGCGAAGACAGGGTGGCATCGGCAATGGCATCAACCCCAAGACTTTGTTTAGCCAGTAATCTTTTGGCAATTTCATCTTTGGCCTGGGTAACCGCTGCGCCGTATTTTTTATGATCCAGACTCTGATCAAACTGAACGACTTTAATATTTTCAATTTTATTAGCCGATACGGTGACTTCCACGGCGATAACCGAATGCCCTTCGTGTTCACGGCCATGGGCCTGTCCCTTGTAAGTGCCCGGTTTGTACTTGCCGGCGAAAGTCTGTCCGAATAGGGCCAGACTAAAGAAAATGATGAACAGAACGGATGTGGTTGTTTTCATTTGATTCTCCTCAAAAAGTGTTAAAGCAAATTTATCACTATGATATTTTTTTTTCAAGCAATACTTTTTTTAAAATATGAAGGATTCTGAAATGACTAAAGCTGAAATGTTCTTAAAGATTACCAGCGGAATAAATAGTTTCCCTGACTCTGATTGCGACAAAGCCGGCTCCTCGTACTAAGACATTTCGATTTCATCTTGTTTATCCTGTT
>DYOS01000045.1 GCA_020720405.1 Caldithrix sp.
CAGGCTGCTGCAGAATCCCTTAAAACTGTCATTCTGAAGCTGACGAAGGATGCTGATGAACCCCATCAACGCCGCTTGCAACGTCTCAACTGTCCTATCACGTTATCCTGTCAAAATTCTTAGACCACGAATTAAAACCAGCCAGGAAATTTGCCACCAAGATGCAGAGAACACGGAGTTTTTTTGTTTCACTATTTCACTGTTCCCCGCTTTTTCAAGTTATTTCTGCTAACTCTGTGTTAAAAATCTATCTGCGGGTGATACTTGTTTTTGCTCAACTCATCCAGCACCACTTTCATCAATGCATCGCGCTGTGCCCGGCTGACAATGGTCTCAAAGGGAAAACCCAACAGAATTTCCCGGAACGGCTGCGAAATAAAAACCCCGGCTGAAATATTATTTTCACCGTAGCGGTACAGGGTGTAATTGCCCTGGCCGAGAGGTTCAATGCCATCCGGTGCTTCGGCAGCATAAATTTCCGGGTTATAAACCGTATTAAATTCGAGCTCCGGCCAGATGTCCCGCTGTGCAAAATCCGGAATTACTTTTCCGCCAAAACTGGCCAGATTGGTTCTGAATTTAAAGTGGAGCGTGTCTTCCGCAAAGCGGATCGATTGTGAATCGGAGCGGGCAGAAGTGTACAGGTCTGTACCGATATAAGACCCTGAAGCGAAAAGAGCGCCGCCCTCTCTCAAAAACCCGCTCAGTGAGCCGCGCAGGGCAGGTGGAAAAGTTTCAAACTGTTCGGGCTGATTGCTATCACCCGGCCAGGGCGTTGTTCGTTCTTCACCCAGAATCAGATCGATCACCTCGTAATCTTCAGGACGAACCGGATTCCGTTCAAAACTTTCATCACTAACCGAAGCATAGGAATAACCGGCTGCGGCCACCGGGAGTCCATGCCTGAGAATAAAATCAAAGGTATTACCGGGAATAATATGGTTTTCAGAGTTGGCATAACTGGCACCATGACCCGGAGCGTCATCATCCAGCCAGGCTGAACCATTCCGGAAATCATACTGCCGTCCGGTATAACCAAATTCCCGCAGGTAGGGTACACCGGCATCCTGAAAATTTCCGAAACCTTTGAAGTCATCCTCATCGATCCACTGCGGGGCACAGATGCGGTCGAATCCATTGACAATTAAAACCTGTCCTTTTTCCTGTGGATGACGGTACACCGTAACAATTTCCGACGGGAAACTTTTTCCGCCGCGGTTGCGGGCCTGAACCATAAAACTGTAGTGAACACCGCTGCGGATGTTTATTTCAAGCGAGGTATCGGCGGTAGAAAAACCGCTGTCAAAGCCGTTCTCATTCAGCCGGGTGCGGATAATAAAATCTTCGGCCACCGCCTCCGGCTCGAGTGGGTCGTTCACAGCCTGCCAGCTTAACCGTATTTTATCCGCAGTACTGAAAACGGCCCGTAAATGGCTGACCGGGAGCGGCTGAATCTGGTACGGCTGGTTATTTTGTCCGGCCAGGAAACGGAGCATGGCTTTATAAATAGCCCGGGCCGTATCAAAGCGAAAACGGGGATCGAGAGCGAATTTCATATCCTGAAAATTATGATGAGAGAGCAGTTCGAGCAGAGCGGCGGGGACGTCCGGACGAAACACCTCACTATAACCTTTATTCCACAAATCGCGCCGCACCCAGTCCGAATCGTATTTCCGGCGCAGATCGTCGACCAGCTCACTTTGCAAAATGTCAGCAAAATCACGGCTGGCCCAGCGCGACTGACCTCCGGGGAACTTCCCGCCCGAATCGGACCCGACCGTATTGTAGATCAGTAGAGTACCAATCACTTTATCATTTCCGGTGGTTCCGGCATCGGTGTGGAAGGCCAGCGAAAGATCAACCGGAATGCCCAAACCAGGCTTAGCCGTTGTCTTACTGCTACCATGCAGATAATTTACCCACTGGCCGCGGCTCTGATAATCATCCTTATAATCGCTTTGGTCCCGGTTCAGATTATAAACCAGCGAGTCGGGGAATCCGGCATATTGCAGGTAATAGCGGGCGCCTTCCTGGTAGCGCGGCCGGCCGCTGATCTGTCCCTCACGGGAAATGCTGCCCATTCCGCCGCCGAAGCGGACGGCATCGGCCAGAACATAACCGGTACTGCTGCTGCGGTTATTCAAAATTACACTGCCCGAATCGGGATGAAGACCTTTTTTGAAATAAAATTGGCCGAGATAAATCCAGGTGCCGTGACCGATTTGCTGATTGACCAGAAATTCACTTTCACCGCCGGCATGGCGGATCAGAAAACGGGCATCATTTACGGCGCTGTCGGCCTGCGGATAGGTTATAGAGACAGAATATTCGCCGTTTTGCGGAATATCCGGTGTCCATTGCAGATAGCGGGTAGCCATGGAGGCAGCGGCTGTCTGCAGGGCAGTGCCTTCCAGGAACAGGTTGCGACCGCCGGAAATTTCAGCCTCCGCCGGGCGGAATCCAGGTCCGTCAAAATTGGACCAGGTTCCCGGGATCGGTCCGGGATTATCCACAATTACTTCATGAATCTGCAAATCCCGTTCACGGGGCATAAAAACCAAAGCTCCGGCATTTTCCAGCATGGGCACCAGATAGGGCAGTACAAAACCGGCCGGCAGTAAATCTTCCACGGTTTGAAAAACCCGGGCCCGCTGCCATTCCCATCTTTTTAGTTTTTGCTCATAATACCAGCCGTGACTGTGCCACAGGGCAATGTTCCGGTCGGTCAGGCCAAGCCCAGGCTGACCTTCCGTGGAGAGCGGGCGGACGACCGGTAAGGGCCGTTCGTCCAATCGGGATAAGCGGGTAGAATCGACCGGTATGGTCGTGCGGTAAATATTGGGAATCAGGTTTTCAATAAGCTGACCTTCGGACAGCAGGCTGGGTGAGTAATCCCGGAAGCTGAAACCAAGCGCTTTATGGTAATCCCGGTAAAGCGCCTTTACATTTTCTTCGCGGTAGGGAATCCAGGCCGCCAGCGGGGAAAGAAAGAGCTTTACCTGATGGCGG
Source organism: Caldithrix sp. (assembly GCA_020720405.1). Classification (GTDB taxonomy): domain Bacteria; phylum Calditrichota; class Calditrichia; order Calditrichales; family Calditrichaceae; genus DYOS01. Next base: position 3,010 of record DYOS01000045.1, read on the forward strand.
TTCCGGTCAACCAGAACCGAATCAATTTTTGTGCGCGGGTGAAAGCGGACCGGGCTATCCGATTCTTCAATTTTTTTTAGAAAAGCCAAAGATTTCCGGTAGGCATTCTGTTCCTGCCGGTCGGTCAGCGTAAGATAGTACGGATCGGTTTTGAGCAGGTTGGGTTGACAGCCCTGGAACAGGATGAGCAGGGAAAACAGGATCGGTATTCGGTAAAGCATATTTATTTTTCCATTGCTTGGTTTGATGAAAATTTGGTTTTACAGCCAGGGTTTAGGCAAAAAGAAAAGCAGCATGACCGAGTTTAAAGATAAAATAAAACCCCGGCAATAAGGATTGCCGGGGTTTATCATAGATTATAATAAGGCGGTAATTTTATTCTGAATGGTGGACAGCTTTTTTATTTCTTCCTTGTTGATGCTGTATGTTCCGGTAACGGTAGCACCTTTGGTTTTCAGCCCGATCCGGTTGATCAGATCAACAATTTCACGGTCTGTGCTGACATTCAGTTTCAGACCGGAAACCAAGCCTTTGGCCAAATCCAGCAATAGCCCGGCGCTTTCGGCGTTATCACAATCGGCAAAACCATAAAAGTGAATAGTTTCCCCGGCTTTTACAGAAACACCGATGGTTTCAATTTTTTTAACCGCCGGTGGTAATTTGAAATGGCTGGAATCTAATTTGGCTGTCTGTATGGCGCTGACATCAGCGATCAGCCATTGATCCTGCAGGTAGGGCAGGGCAGCCGTTTTTTGTAACAGTGGATTTTGATTTTTACGGCCGGCGAGAAAGCCCTCTACATAATCCGGAGCACCGCCGGCAATCAGGTTGTGGCCCTTAAAAACAAGAATCATCTCATGCTTCAGAGTTTTGACCGTAAACTGATCTTCGTTTTGTTCAACAAGCAGTTCGGGTTCTTCCTGACGCAGTTTTTCAATCAGTTTCTCCGGGTTAAAATCACCTTTAATCACAATCAAACCCTGTTTCTGATCCGGGAAACCGGCCCTTGAGGCGATAAAGATTTCTTTAATATCACGGCGCGGATCAAGACCGGTTTCTTTGATAAACTCATCCAGATCACCCTTAAACCGCGGTGGTTGAACGGATAATGATTTGAGAAAAGCGCTGTCGGTAATAAAGGTCTGAAATTTCTCAAAATTGGAATAGGCAATAACATTGGCTTCAGCCGGGAGCAGGTTTAGGGTTGCTTCAGTTTCAGAAGAAAGTGGTTGCCGGACTGTTTTTTGGCAGGAAGTCAGGCTAATGACCAGTATGGCCAGACTCAGATAAAAAAATAAGCGCATACAAACCTCCTTAAAAATTTTTACGCTGAAAAATAACCAGATTGATCAGACCGAGCACGAGCACAAAGCCCGCAGCATGGAAAAGCACCCAGCCGTCAGTTATCTCATTATGAAGGGTCAGCTTCATGCTCAGGGCGCCCATCTCGGCCATTTTAGGCAGGATATAATACAATCCGTCTAAAAGATAGCTGTAGATTTTTGCCGAGAGCAGGGCATAAATCTCATCCCGCTGCATCAGCAACGGACTGAAAAAGATGATGGCATAAGTCAGCATCAGGGACAGTGGGCCGTTGGCGCTGATCAGACCAACAAAAGTCATAAAGGTAAACAGGGCGGTGAAAGCCAGCAGTATAGGAAAAAGGGCCAGCAGGTAACCGCTGTTCCAGATACCACTTTTCAGGGAAATAATCAGCCAGGTCGAAAGAATGAGGTAGGTGATATTAATGGCCACGATCAATATTCCACCCAGCCAGCGGGCGGTCAGAATAAGCGGCCGGGAAACCGGTTTGGCGATGTACAGATCGATTATGCCCGGCTGGAGGAGTGATGGGATAAGACTGCTGGTGGCAAACAGCGACATAAAAATGCCGCCTGAAAAAAGCAGGATAGTGATGGCGCCTTCCATTTGAGTAACGAAGCGGCTCAGGTTCACTTGTTGTTCAAGCTCAAACCCGAACAGGGAAATAGCCGATTGCATACCGTCCACAATATCCAGATTCAGGGCGAAGAGGAAAAGCAATGCCACGATGGATGAGATGGCCAGGAAGGCCTGAAAAGTACGCCGGGCAAAGGATTCGCGCAGGGTTAAGCGGAGAATGGCCAAAAATGGACGCATCATTCACCAACCACATCTATAAAATAATCTTCAAGGGAAATTTTCTTCGGTACCAGCGCTTCAATCCGGATATCGGCCCGGCGCAGATCATCGATGCAGCGATTCAGAGAATCGGTGCCGCCGGTCTGTAGAAGCCAGCGGTTAAGACCGGGTTGGGGCTGCAGATTCCAGGATGAAATAAGCCCATCCAGCGCTGGTGAAAGATGATTGGACTGCAATTGCAGTTCATACTGGTTCTGCACTTCTGTAAACTGGTCAACCGTGCCCTGGCGCAGAATTTTGCCATTTTTCATGATCACTACGATATCTGAAATCCGTTCAACCTCGGAGAGCAGATGCGAATTCATAAAAATGGTACAGCCGTCATTTTTGAGTTTGAGGATCAGATCACGGATTTCCTTCCGGCCGACCGGATCGATGCCGTCGGTCGGCTCATCCAAAAAGAGAATTTCGGGGTCGTTGAGCAGAGCATGGGCGATACCCAGCCGCTGGCGCATCCCTTTTGAGAATTTTTTAATTTTGACCTTTTCCCAGCCCTTGAGTCCGACAAACTCAATCACCAGGGGAATTTTATTTTTAAGGTGGCCGGGTTCCAGATCGGACATGGCGCCGAAATGGGTAAGCACCTGGAGCGGATTCAGAAATTCCGGGAAGCGGTGATTCTCGGACAGGTAGCCGATACGGCGATGGATATTGGTGTCGTTGACGGGCAGGTTGAAAATACTGGCCTGTCCGGAGGTGGCATGGGTCAGGCTGAGCAAAATTTTGATCAGTGTTGTTTTCCCGGCGCCGTTGGGTCCAAGCAGACTGAAAACCGTTCCTTTTTCCACCGCCAGCGACAGATTGTCAACGGCGCGCAGTTTACCGCGCTGATAGGTTTTGCTGAGTCCGGATATTTCGATAATTGGCATAGGCAGCCCTTACGCCGCTTTTCTTTAAGAGTTACACTTACAGACTAAGTTGTGTTTCGATAATAAATTGGTTGCGCCATTTTTCATCAAAAGCCAGATCAAAGCGGACAACCTCAATGTAAGGCACCCGGACATGCAGCCCGGCGCCGAATCCGCTGATAAAATTAGCGGCTGAGAAGTTTTTTTTATTTCCCCAGACGGTACCACTTTCGGCGAATAGTGCCCAGTTCAAACCAAATTTCAGGTTGCGGCTGATTTCGGGAGGCAGCAGGGTTGAATTCAGGTTAATGTAACGGACGGGGAGCAGGGGGAAACGCCACTCCAGCCCGCCTGACACAGCTTGTTCACCTTCCAGTACATCATAGAAATGACCGCGGATGCGCTCGCTGTATCCCAGATAAACGCGCCGGTAAACCGGCAGCTGGCCAGCGGTGAACAGGTTATAGTAGCGCAGCCCGAGCGTAGTCGAACCGATCCGGAAATATTTGCGGGCATCAAAATGCCACTCGCGGAAATCAATCTGCTTTTCGGCCATACCGTTATGCCAGAATGCGGTCAGAACATACCAGCCGCTGGCTGGATAAGCGACCAGATCCCGGGTGTCATAAAAAGAAATAAGTTTTATCGAAATCAGATTTTCGCTGCTCTTTCCAGTCTGCAGAAAATGGCGGTTCTCCGGCTCAACCCTGACCTGCTCAAAAATTGGCGCGATTGAACTATACAGGTGCCTTGTCCAGTACTTGCCAAGCTGAATCTCATAACCCTGATGGTTTTCCTCAAACCGGAAAGAGTGGTTTTCAGTAACATATTTCCGGGCATACAGCCCGGTGGTGAAGTGCAGTTTTTGGTGCACCCAGGGATTAAAATACTGTACCTGGTAACCCGGTCGGTAACCGAAAAACATGCTTATAAAAACTTTTTCATTGTGGCCCCGGAAGTTGGTATGAGCCAGGCCAAAACCATAGGTCAGCTTTTGCCAGTCGCGGTCTCCCCGGGTAATGGTCGGGTAAGGGAAAAGGTACATCTGTTCAGAGACCAGAATGAGCAGGTCAAAATAATTTTCAGCGGGCATTTTAATAAATTCGACCCGGTTGAACAGAAGCAGGTTTTCGATCCGCTTGCGGGAATACTCGAGCAGTGAATCGGACACCACCTGACCATTTTCGAAAAGCAGCTCCCGGCGGATAACCTGGTCGGAGGTTTTTTCATTGCCCTGAATAAAAATATCCCGGACAATATCCTGGGCTAAGACTTGATAAATGAGAAGAAAGAAGAAAAGTAGAAGTAATCTCGGCATTATTTTCCTTTGTTCAGGACAGGGGTAAATATATTTCAACACGGGTTCCCTGACCCGGCTGACTATTAATTTGTATCGTGCCGTTCAGGGATTCTATCAGTCTTTTGGTGATAGCCAGGCCTAAGCCGGTGCCTTGCTGTTTGGTCGTGTAGAAGGGTTCAAAAATACGTTCCCTCTGGACAGGATCAATACCTCGGCCATTGTCGGCAACCAGAATTTTCATTTTTTCCCCTGGTCCAGATTCAAAAACAACATTTACCGTGCCGCCCTCAGGAATAGCCTCCATTCCATTGCGGATGATATTCAACAAAATCTGCTCCAGTATATCAGGATCGGTCTGAATGGTCTTGCGGGCCATCCGGTTTTCAAAAAGCAAAGCGGAACTTTTATTTTCCGGAAAACCCAGGCGGATTTTTTTTATGAGCAGGGACAATTCCAGCTCTTCGGGGCGGGGTGTAATTCCCCGGGCAAAAGTCAGAAAATCATCAATTATCCGCCCCAGACGTTGAACTTCTTTTGGGATGAATTCAAAAATTTCATCATCGTTCCGCCCGTATTTTCTGTTGATCAGATCGCCAGTTGCATCGATAATATTCAGCGGATTGCGCAATTCATGGGCCACGCTGGCGGCCATTGTTCCAAGCTGAACCAGGTGTTCCTGATCCTTTATCGCCGATTGGAAACGGATATTACGCTTGATGGAAAAGTTCAGCACCAGGGCAATAGTTATGATCAGCACTGTATTCAGAATTGAAAACAGTAGCAGACGCTGCCGCATGATTTGCATCAGGCTGAAATAACCGGCTTTGACTTCCATCCACAGGACAAGGCGGGTCAGATTACTTACATCCTGAATCGGGATAAAGGCGCCGAGAAAATACTCCTGACCGATTTTTGAGATGCCGCTGAGCGCAATCTGACCTTCGAGCGCCCGGATGAACCCGGGCTGTGTTTGAATATTGATGGCCGGGGGAATTTTACCGGTGGGCGGTGCCGAAGCCATACTCTGCCCGGTTGGATCAAGAATGACAACGGATTGCAGGCGGGAGATATCCCGGATATGTTCAATGATCTGTTCAGCGTACAACCGTTCAATGCCCGATGGTTCATCGAGTTCTATTTCGGCAATGCCGGAAAGGCTGAGTACCTCCCGGCTTAGTTTGCTGATCCCGGTCAAACGGGATTCAAGTTCTTCCCGGAATACACGTTCAACCTGGTTCAGGTAAATCCACAAACTGATATTGATGAAAAGGATGATCAGGAACCCGAGCCAGAGAAAGGGCTGGTAATTAGCAGTTCCGCTGCGTTTCACGGTTGCTCTCCGAATAATTTCAGCCATGAATCAATATCATCGTTATTGGAGCCGGGCTTCTCGGAAGGATCAGTTTTTCTGTGCGATTGCTGGACAAGTAAAGCATAAAAGGATTCAGATTTCATGGACACAGCCTGGTGATCACGGGCCGCGTTGATTATTTCGTAGTCCGAACTGATCACAATAATATTGGCATTGCCCTGACGGCGGAGAAAATCTATAATGTAGGCATCAGCGGAAAGGCCGGGTTTTGTGAAAATTACTTCGACTTTTGAGTTCATTTTTCGGTGTGAGGCCGGCGCTTTATTATTATCAAAAACGAGTTTGGCCTGGGCTGATTTATTTTCAAGGTATTTTTGAACCATCCCGGCCATTTGCCGCATCAGTTGTTCATAAGAGCCGGAGATCAGAAATTGACGTAAATATCCGGCTTTATGGGCAAAATTGTAGGCATCAATCAGGTAGATGTTCTGGCTCATGACTGACAATCCCGAGGCTTCTGTGACATCGTGTCAGGGCTTTGGTGTAAAATAAAACTTTTAATTGAAGAAACTACTATCAATTCACCATTTTTCCTAATGGCATGTGGTTTGATAAAAGTTTGAACCAAATAATTTTTAACGCCGTAAGAGCAATTTGAATTTCGATTGGAGGAAATTATGCCTTTTATGTTTTTCGATCCGACCATGCTTCTGCTGATCCCAGCCATGATTCTGGCCGTCTGGGCCCAATTCCGTGTTAAATCAACCTATAATAAATATTTACGCATTGCATCCGCCCGCCAGGTCAGTGGGGCACAGGTGGCCGAACTTATTCTGCGTCAGAATGGAATCCGTGACGTTCAGGTTGAAATGTCGCAGGGAACGCTTAGCGACCATTATGATCCGCGGGTTAAGAAGGTTCGCCTTTCACCGGAGAATTACCGGGGCAACTCGCTGGCCGCACTGGCCGTGGCTGCTCACGAGGTTGGTCATGCCATTCAGCACCATCAGAGTTATGTGCCATTGCAACTACGCCACACCATTCTGCCGGTAACCAGTATTGCCTCCTGGGCTGCTTTCCCCCTGTTTCTGATCGGTCTTTTCCTGAACACACCTTTACTAATGGACCTGGGGATTATCTTTTTTGCAGCGGTTGTTGTATTCCACATGGTTACCCTGCCGGTTGAATTTAATGCCAGCTCGCGGGCTTTGGTCCAGCTTGAAAAGGGCGGGCTGCTGATGTCTCAGGAAATTGACGGGGCAAAAAAAGTATTGAATGCCGCTGCGCTTACTTACGTTGCCGCCGCTGCCATGGCCCTGCTTGAATTAGTCCGGTTGTTGATTCTCAGACGTGATTAGGTCTGAAAGAAAATGAAGGAGGATAAACGTGTTTAAACGATTTTCATTACCGGTTGTGCTTGGCCTGATTATCATCGGTATTACGGTAGGTGTTGTCATGACCAGTAATTTTGGGATTCATTCCAAAGCTTCCGCTGGTCAGCAGACGGCTTTTTTAAGTATGCCCACCGAGGATGACGACGATGAGCAGCAAAATCTGAATGCCGGAAATTTTAATCCAAACCGGATGTTTGTAAATGTTGTAAAAAATGTCCGGCCGACCATCGTTTCCATTTATACCACAAAGAAAATAAAGATCAATCGCAACAATAATCCTTTTTATCATTTTTTCGGTGATCCGCGGATGATGCCGGAGGATGGAAATCATAATATTGAAGAGATTCCGCAGGATGGTCTTGGTTCAGGGATCATTGTCCGGGGCGATGGTCTGATTCTGACCAATTACCATGTAATTCATGATATGGATGAACTGCGGGTTAAATTGACGGATAACCGTGAATTCGATGCCAAAGTGATTGGCTCCGATGCCTCGACGGAAATTGCCCTGATAAAAATTGAAGCCGAAAACCTGCCGGTGGCGCCACTCGGCGATTCAGGAAAACTGGAAATCGGGGAATGGGTAATTGCCATTGGCAATCCGCTGCAGCTGACCTCAACGGTTACCGCCGGAATTGTCAGTGCCCTGAGCCGGGATATTAATCTGATCCGTGACCGCAATACGCCAAATGGTATCGACGATTTTATCCAGACCGATGCGGCTATAAATCCGGGAAACAGCGGTGGCGCTCTGGTTAATATGAATGGTGAAGTGATTGGTGTAAATACAGCCATTAACAGTCAGACCGGGTATTATATGGGTTATGGATTTGCTGTACCAATCAATATCGCCCGCAGCGTAATGCAGGATTTTCTTGATTTTGGGGAAGTCCGCCGCGGCTATCTTGGTGTTTTTATTGAGCCGATGGATGCTGTAAAAGCTAAAGGATTAAAGCTGGACAAACCGCGCGGTGTCTTTATTCCCGGGCTGGCCGATAACAGCGCCGCAGAGAAGGCCGGCGTCCGGGAAGGTGATGTTGTACTGGAAGTCGATAATAAAGAAGTGAATCAGCCCAATGAACTGCAGGCGTATGTCGGTACAAAAAATCCCGGTGAAAAGGTAACGTTGAAAGTCTGGCGGGAAGGCAAAATAAAAGAGATAACCGTAACCCTTGGTGCCATGGATAGCGGGTTGGCTTCAAACGAAACGGGCAGCACGAGAACTGAATCTTCCCGCGCCGGTAAATTGGGAATGAGAGTCGGTGAACCGGGTGCGGCGGAGCTGGAATCTTTTGAACTCCGGGGTGGGGTAAAAGTACTTTCAATTGAAAAAAGAAGTAAAGCTGCTTCCTCCGGGTTGATGACCGGAGATATCATTTTTCAGGTCAATGCCAATTTGCTTTCCGGTGTCGCGGATTTCAGAACCGAAATAGACAGATACAATTCCGGTGAAGTGGTGAATTTGAGGGTGCGGCGACAAGCCAATAATGGCTTGATGGACCGTCTTGTATTTATAGAGTTGCCTTGATTTTTTTATAAACCCCGGTTATAAAGCCGGGGTTTTTTTTCTGCCTCCATTTCGATCTTCCTGCCATATTCTGACAAAGTTTCCGGGGGCTTTTTTATTTCATAAACAATCAAATCATTAAGTGGATTTATAAGGTAAATAAAAATAATACCTTATCGGTCTTTGCCGGATTCTGGCATGAATCTTGTCAAAACCACGGCGTTAAATTGAAACTGAGGAGAAAATAAATGGGAAAAATTATTGGAATCGATCTTGGAACCACCAACTCGGTTGTAGCTGTTATGGAAGGCGGCGAGCCTAAAGTGATTGCCAATGCCGAAGGCGCACGGACCACGCCGAGTGTGGTTGCCTTTACGAAAAAAGGGGAGCGGTTAATTGGAGCGGCAGCAAAAAGACAGGCCGTAACCAATCCGCAGAATACAGTTTTTTCGATAAAAAGATTTATGGGCCGGTTTTATAAAGAAGTAGGTAACGAAATCAGGGAAGTGCCTTATAAAGTTGTCAGCAGTTCCAATGATGTGGTTATGGTTGATGCCGGTGACAAACAATATTCACCGCCTGAAATTTCAGCGATGATTTTGCAGAAAATGAGACAAACCGCAGAAGATTACCTCGGCGAAAAAGTTACCGAAGCGGTGATTACAGTTCCGGCCTATTTTAACGATGCCCAGCGCCAGGCCACAAAAGATGCCGGACGAATTGCAGGACTTGAAGTAAAACGAATCATTAATGAGCCAACAGCTGCCTCTCTGGCTTATGGGCTGGACAAGAAAAAGGATGAAAAAATTGCCGTATTCGACCTCGGCGGCGGTACCTTTGATATTTCGATTCTGGAAATTGGCGACGGTGTGTTCGAAGTAAAATCGACGAACGGTGATACACATTTGGGCGGCGATGATTTTGATCAGCGGCTGATCGACTGGCTGGCTGATGAATTTAAACGGAATGAAGGCATCGATTTGCGCAAAGACCCGATGGCTCTGCAGCGTCTGAAAGAAGCCGCCGAGAAAGCAAAAATGGAATTATCCAGTGCGATGGAAACAGAGATTAATCTGCCCTTTATTACCGCTACAGAATCCGGTCCGAAACACATGAATCTCAGCCTGAGCCGGGCCAGGTTCGAGCAGTTGGTGGATGATCTGTTTCAGAGAACCATCGACCCCTGCCGGGCTGCTTTAAAGGATGCCGGCTTAAAGGCGAATGAGATCGATGAGGTTATTCTCGTTGGCGGCTCAACCCGTATTCCAAAAGTTCAGCAAATCGTTAAAGATTTCTTTGGCCGTGAACCGCATCGTGGGGTGAATCCGGACGAAGTGGTAGCTCTGGGTGCAGCCATTCAGGGTGCCGTACTCAGCGGTGAAGTAAAAGACATCCTGCTGCTTGATGTTATTCCGCTCTCGCTGGGTATTGAAACCCTGGGCGGTATCAGCACAAAACTGATTGAATCTAATACAACCATCCCGACCCATAAAGCCGAAGTTTTCTCAACCGCTGCAGATAATCAGACCTCGGTTGAAATTAACGTTCTGCAGGGTGAACGGCAGATGGCCGCCGATAACCGCACTCTCGGAAAATTTATTCTCGACGGTCTTCCACCGGCGCCGCGCGGTATTCCACAGGTCGAAGTTTCTTTTGATGTGGATGCCAATGGTATGCTTCATGTAACCGCCAAGGATAAGGCCAGCGGTAAAGAACAAAGCATACGGATTGAAGCCTCGAGCGGATTGACTGACGGCGAAATCGAGCGGATGAAAAAAGAAGCCCAGGCCAATGCTGATCTGGATAAGAAGAAAAAAGAAGAGGTTGAAATCCGCAACCAGTCTGATAATATGATTTACCAGACCGAAAAACAGATGACTGAACTGAAAGACAAAATGGATGCTGCCGATCAATCAAAGATCGAAGCGGCGCTGGCCAAACTGAAGGATGCTCAGAAGAACAATAATGTCGCAGCCATGAAGTCGGAACTGGATGAGGTTAATAAAACCTGGAATGAGATTGCTCAGAAGCTGTACAGTCAGACTGGTCCGCAGGCTGCACCGGGTGCAGAATCTCACTCGGCTCCGGGCGGCAATGGTCAAGCCGGTGGCAAAACTCAGGAAGGGAAAGTGGAAGACGCCGATTACGAAGTAATTGACGAGGATAAAAAGAATTAACCCGGATTACTCAAATTACCGGGAAACAAGAAATAAAAAAGCCTTCCGGATATGCTCTCCGGAAGGCTTTTTTTGGTTAACCGGCAGGGTTTTGAAAAACAATAATGATTAAAATTTAAGACATTGTTTTTTGTGGTCGCGGGTCTCGTGATATGCAATTTTTTAAAAAGCCCGATTATCTTTTTCTGATATTCCTTCATCCGGTTTTGATTTGTTGTTTCAGAGCCGGCTGTGGCCGGGCTTCCTGAAATACCATTATTTCTGATCAATCTTAAAAAGCTGCCAATAGTACTGAAATGCCTCAGCAGGGTTCAGTTACTTTATTCCCCTTCATTCAATGGGCTAAAATCAGACACTCTTAATCATTAGCAGACGTTCTCCGGATTGTACGGTTTTCCCGGATTGAGTCAGGATCGATTCAACGGCTCCGTCAACTGGTGACTTGATGACATTTTCCATTTTCATGGCTTCAAGAATAAGCAGTTTATCGCCTTTAACTATTGTTTCGCCGGCGTTGACCAGAATTTTAACCACCAGGCCGGGTATCGGCGCTTTTATTTCAAAATGGCTGTCTGTATGTCCGGCCTGCCGGGCCAGCTCATTGATCAGCCGGCTGCGTTCCGTTTCCACCTTTACCTGTATTTCCTCGCCGTCCACCAGGACTGCGATATAATCATCCGTTGGCCGGAAACGCAGCAGATAGATCCGGTTCTCCAGTTTTAGCCGGTAGCGGTGGTAGCCGAGTGAAGTAAATTCGGGGTGGATTTCGTGGCCCAGCCATAAAAGTTTACTATGACTGTTGGTTTGAGCAAGCTCTGCCTGATATTCGGTTCCGTCGATGGTGGCAAATATTTTCATAATTTTCTCAGACTTTCTTTACGGCCAGACATTTTCCATTCGGAGATGGCTGATTGGCGGCCATTGTTTCCACCAATAACAGTGCGGTTATCCTGCTCAATCTGAAATAAAACAGCAGCTAAAGCGGCAATTTTATCCAGGTCTGGTGAGGCCTTAAACAGGTCTGCGCTATATTGATTTATAAAATTGGTGGTCAGCCGGCCCTGCCGGAAGGCTTGATGATCCAGGACGCGGATCAGAAATGGAATGGAGGTCTGAATTCCGGCAATTTCATATTCGCGCAGGGCGCGGATCATCCGGTCAATCGCCGAACCCCGGTCTGTAGCCCAGGCGGTCAGTTTGGAGATCATCGGGTCGTAGTAGAGTGAAATTTCGGAGCCTTGCTCAACGCCGCTATCTTCTCGGATGCCGGGGCCGTCGGCCGGTTTAAGAAAATGAATAGTACCCGGTGAAGGGGCAAAATTTTGATTCGAATCCTCGGCGTATAGGCGGCATTCTACAGCATGGCCGATGAATGATTCTACACTGTTTGTCTTGCTCATCGGCTGACCTGAGGCAATTAGAATCTGCTCCCGAACCAGATCAAGTCCGGTCACCCATTCCGTTACCGGATGTTCGACCTGCAGACGGGTGTTCATTTCCAGAAAAAAATAATTCAGATGCTTGTCAACCAGAAATTCGATGGTCCCGGCATTGACATAATTACAGGCCCGGGCCGCTTTCACAGCGGCATCGCCCATTTTCCGGCGCAGATATGGTGTAAGTACCGCTGACGGCGCCTCCTCAATAATTTTCTGATGGCGGCGCTGAATGGAGCACTCACGCTCCCCAAGGTGAATGGTATGGCCATGTTGGTCGGCCAGAATCTGAAATTCAATGTGGCGGGGTTCCTCGATATATTTTTCAATATACACGGCATCATTACCGAACGCTGATCCGGCTTCCCGGGCCGCGCTTTCCAGACTTTCCTGAAAATCATCCTCCCTGATCACCAGACGCATACCTTTTCCGCCACCGCCGGCCGCAGCTTTTAACAGAACCGGGAATCCGATTTCCCGGGCGGCCTGCAGGGCGGTCTGTGAATCGGTGATGGCATCTTCCGTGCCCGGCACGGTCGGTACACCATGGGCAATCATCAGTTTACGGGCAGCGGTTTTACTGCCCATAACTTCAATCGCTTCAGCCGGCGGACCGATAAAAACCAATCCAGCTTCGGTAACTTTCCGGGCGAAACCGGCATTTTCTGAAAGAAAGCCATACCCGGGATGGATGCCGTCGCATCCGCTGTGCCGGGCAATATGCAGGATTTTATCCTGATCGAGATAGGTTTCGCGCGATGTTTTTCCGGGCAGCGGCCAGGCTTCGTCGGCATTTAGCACAAAAGGACTGGCGGCATCGATATCGGAGTGCACGGCAACGGTGCTTATACCCATTTCCCGGCAGGTACGGATGATACGCAGGGCGATTTCGCCACGGTTGGCAATCAGTATTTTTTTTAACATAAACTACCCGGTTGAAGATTTTTCAGAATTTAGAACCAGCAAATATAGTTTGCAATTTAGTGAGGTGATTTATTGCCGGCTGCATCCTGTTGAAGAAAACAAAAACATTCTGCCACAAACAAATGGACAAATCATTGGCCGGAGAGAAGATGCTCAGAGACTTTCCAGGTGAACAGCAGATAAAAACCAAAACTGATAAATGTAATCACCGCCGCCGCCATAATTCCGCCCTGCGGAACGAAGTACAGATTAGCAAGCAGGTTAAAAATGGCCACGATGGTGCTGATTCCGGCCAGCCAGCGGCTTTTCATCCGGATGAGAAGGCCAATGCCCAGAAAATCAAATAAACTGAAAATAAAATAGCCCCACAATATCCATGGGATTAAGCGCGGAACGAAGGCGTAGGCCGGGGGCAGCAGGTAGGGCAGAAGCGTGAAATTGAGAATGGTTAAAATCAGTCCCAGACTGCCAGCAACCAGGATGTAACGCCTCAGATTTCTGTGCAGCATTTCTTTTAATCCGGAAAATTGTCTGGTGTAAACCAGCGGATACCAGGCCAGGCTGAAACCCGAACTGAGATACTGTATGGCGGCACCTAATTTATAGGCCAGGGCGTAAACCGCAACACTCTCCAGCCCGAGAAATTGCTGAATGATCAGATGGTCGGCAAAAAAAAGTGTCTGCATGGCCAGCGTCGTTCCGATAAAGGGCAGGGCGTAGCCAAGCAGTATTTTCATCAATTGCCAGCGGAATCGAAGTCGGATACGGAGCCGTAACAGACGGCTATTGTACAACAGGTAAATCAGGTTGGCCAGCAGATGCAGGGTCAGAATCTCTGACAGACCGATTTGCAGCCAAAGCAAGCCAATTGCCGTTGCTGCGACAAATACGATCTGTTTTATCAGTATCCGCCGGTTGGCTGTTTCATAGGAACCGCGGGCGTGGAAATGGACGTGTACCGATTGAGCCAAGGCCTCGCTGAGACCGACCAGCGGAATTAAAACCAACACGGCAGGCGGGACATTGCTCAGATATTGTTCTTGAAAAAGGGGGACCAGCGCAAACCAGAACAGGCTGAAAATTATGGCTAGGGCGCCGTGGGCCAGAAAAACCTGACCTAAAAAATCAGTCCTGATTTTCTCAGACCGATTTTTGCTGTACAGGCGCAGAATGGCTTCACTCATCCCGGCTGTGACAAAAATCTGGAAAAACATGATAAAGATATAAAGCACATTAAGCTGGCCGTATTCAATCACCGGCAGGCGGCTGACATACAGGGGGATCAGGAGTAATTGCAGGGCGCGGTTGATGACTGTGGTCAGTGTGTTGTAAAAGGATTTCTTTACCAGTCTGCGGGTTTCGGGCATGGTTACTTTTCCGTTGCCACAGATTGAAGAATTTGCCTGCAGATTTGTGCCGGATTGTGGCGCTTAGCTACCCAATTCTGACTAATCCGGCCGAGTTCAGTGCGGTGTGCAGCCGATTCCAGCCAGGGTGTAAGTTGTTCAGCAATTCTGCCCCGGCTGATATTTATAAAGGGATGATCGCCAAGAAAGGATTCAAAGTCCGGCAGTAACTCAACGGCAGTCGGTATGCCCATAGCCAGCGATTCCAGGCTGTTCACACCATAACCCAATTCACCAATCTGGTCAATAAACAGGTCGCATTGACTTTTCAGATTTACGGCTTCGGAATAGGGCCGGTTCTCAATCAGAATGATTTCCAGTGGAAATTGATTTTTTAATGTTTCGAGTTCTGCCAGAATTTGACCGGTTCCTTTGGCAGCCCGGTTGGTTGGGGCGTGGCCGATACGGATTTTACCGTCGTTTATCGGGGTACGGCTTGTTCCTTCCGGCAGGGAGAAGGGAAAATAAAGGAATTGACTTTCGGGCAGAATAAGACGGTGGTCATATTCGAAGGAAAAGCGCGCAGCGCAATATTTATCAATTTCCCGCAGCAGGCCGCGGCTGCGCAGGTCGCTGCCATAATACGCCGCAATCACCTTTCCGCCGTAAGACCTGAATTTCTGCACCACCCGGCCGTGGCGGTAAAAACCGGCGCCGCCGTCCAGAATGAGCAGGTCGAAGGAATAAAAATCAATTTGCTTCAGAAAAGGTTCTATAGTTGACCGCCAGAGAAAATCCCGCCCGTGGTAGAATAGGGAACGCCATATTCCGGGACGGTGAAAAATGGGCCGGCCAGGCCGGGCGCGGTGATTGGTAATTCTGGCTGAGGCCGGTTCGAACCATTTTTTTGCCGCTGACATCCAGGGTTTGGCAATAAGCGGCAGGTTGAGGCAATAATCGGCGTCGGTATAATTTCGCCCGGTCGGATAAAGGGTAGCCAGGTAGCTGTCGTGGCCCTGTTTACGTTCTTCCCTGACCAGTATGGCCGGAATTCGCGAAAAATTTTCAACTGCGAGATGCAGAATTTTCATAGTTAAAGAAGTATCTCAAAGGTATCACGAAACAGACCGCGGGCACCGAAGCTTTCCTTGAATTTTCCCAAACCCCAGTTGGGATCCATGTTCACGGTAAAAATGCCGAAATCATAAAATTTGTAACCGCTCTGCACAGCCCACTCGAAGATATGGTAAAAAAGATTATTAACCGAACGGTATTCCTGAAATTCCTTGTTGTCGCTGATGTAAAAAGCAAGTACGGTATCATCTGTGGCGATGAAATTGACCACCCCGGCAATCATGTTCTCACCAAGATAAGCTGCCCAGAGATGGATGCGGTCAGGGAAAAGTGCGGCCAGTTTTTTCAATTCTTCCAGTGTGTGGGTGGGGTTCACATTATGACGCAGGCGCAGGTTGTTTTTTAAAATTTCGTAGTATGTGGCATAATCTTCACTGCGTTCAATGCGGATACCGCTTTTCATGGATTTCCGCGTTGCGGTGCGGGCTTCCGAGCGGAAGGTGGAAAAGACATCCGCTTTATTCCGGGGCAGTTGCAATACACTCGAAATCTCCCTTTTCAGATAACGGAAGCCGTTCTGTAAAAGGGCAAAATCGATGTAATTGGAATAGCGGGTCATATAGACAATCGGCGGCAGGGTCATCATTATTTTACTAAAGCCGTTTTCCCGGGCATAGATTTTCAGCGTCTCCACCAGGTCGAAGGCATCACGGATACCGGCATCGCCATAGACAAATCCGCCATAGGATGATCCGCGGTGGGAGATAAGTACTTTGTCCTTGTCGAGCTGCAATTCGACGGCAGGGAAGAGCGCATGTACCGCTTCCTGCTGTCTGAAGATCAGGGAGTGATCGTTGAACCGCCCTGCGGGGTGATAGCTTAGAAAGCGGCGGGTCTGGAAAATGGTACCATTGTCCGCCTCCCAAACATATTGATCCCAGGTTTTTTCGAAATCAGGTTGGAATTTTTCAATACTAAGTTTCATATTCGGCCCTGTTCATATTTTTTTCCGTGAGTGAAGGTGTAATTTTATGCGTTACAGATCGTGAAGAGCACGAAAAGTAAAAGGGGATGGAGGAAAGGCCGGTTTGTATGAATCCGGCCTGAATAAAGCTTAAAATTACTCTACCGGATCAAAACTAATTTTATGGATTTATGATAAGCCGTCTTTTCTTCATCCAAAGCGTTGGTCGTAAATTGCAAAATATAAAGACCGCTGGCAAGACTGACACCGCTTTCACTTTTGCCATCCCGGGTCTAATTATGATTCCCGGCAGGTAATGAATTGAAGTTTGCCTGTTTTACAACCTGTCCAGTGTGTTGTAAATACTAAGTTGAACCTGCGAAGATTTTGGCAGGGCAAAATCGATGGTGGTCGATGGATTGAATGGGTTGGGATAGTTGGAAGAAATTGTGTATTCCGTTGGAATAAAATTTTCTGATTCTGCTCTATCCCATATTCTTCCACGGAAGGTGAAGATTGAAAATCCATATCTGCTAAAGCGGATGTAGTAAGAATATCATCCGGGTATTTTATGACGCCGAGGGCAATGAGAAAGGTTTTGTGGCGGTGCATGAAAGCTGGTGGCGGGAATACCACGGGCTGAAGAAGAATAATAATAAACGGCGGGAGATGGATATTGAACTGGAAACCGGGCAGATTCTGATGGAGATCAAGCCAGGCTACCAGACCAGTTATAACAGCCTGCTTAAAAACAAGATCGGCGGCAATGTGGATTTGGTTTTAGACGGTAAGGATACGGAGCTATATATACCAATAACAGATTCTGCATCCCGCCGCTTTGAAGATAAATTAAACCGTAAACAGTCTGATTATTATTTATTGAGATTAGACAGCGAACGGAGTAGTGAATACTCGCAAAAAATTCAAACCATTGCAGACAGGTACAAAAAAAAATATGGTTTAAAAATCCAGATACTTTATAATTATGACAACCTGAAATTGGAGACCATGTAATGAAACATTCTTTCATCTATCATGAAATCGATGATTATTTTAAGCAGAAAGCAGAAGAAGGAAAGCATCTTGGCAGGGATGAGGCATTTGCCGTGTTCGGATACTGTAAAGCCATGTATACGGCAAAAAGTATAAGTCTTGATGAATATGATGAATTTATTAAGAGACTTCCCATCCCGGAAGATGAATTTGAAGCAATTACAATTTAAGAGAGTAAATAATGAGTCCGGAGATGATAACCAGGGTCAGCCTGGGCGAATTGAGGG
>DYOS01000195.1 GCA_020720405.1 Caldithrix sp.
GGTAATTCGTGGATAAAGGATTTTGGGTTCTTCAATTCCCAATTCCTTTCGGTGTCGATCGGTGGCAAAAGTTTTTTGTGACATTATCAGATCCGGTTTTAAAATTTTCTTCCGCCCAGCCATTGAAAAGTTGGTGTGCTGCCTTTATATTATCCGCCTTTGAAAAAATAATCGAGAACAGGAGTTCATCATGGCCAAGAAGACCGGAGCCAGAGTCAATATTAAGCTGCGCAGCACCGAAAGCTCCCATTTTTATGTATCGCAAAAAAATAAAAGAAATACAACCGATCGTCTGCAGCTGAAAAAATACGATCCGGTGGTTCGTAAGCACGTTATGTACAAAGAAGAAAAGTAAATCCAACCGGTTATTATCTGAAGGCGATGTTTCCCATCGCCTTTTTTATTTATGAACCTATTTCATTTGATCGGCGGGGCGGTCACTTTTATACTGCGTCTGCTGATCCGTTTTTATCAGATTGTAATTTCACCCTATCTCGGGCCGAGCTGCCGGCATATTCCAACCTGCTCCAATTATATGATAGAAGCGCTGCAAATCCACGGACCGCTTAAGGGATTATGGCTGGGACTCCGCCGTGTCAGCCGCTGCCATCCCTGGGGTACCAGCGGTTATGATCCTGTTCCACCCAGGGTGAAAATAAAAAAATACAAACCGGGCAAACCAGGCTGAACCATTTCATTTGCTTTTCAGGATAGTATCTTTTTAAAATCAGTCCCTGTTTTCTGTCAAAGTTTGATTTTTCAGAAAGGAATCCACCCTGGCCACCATTCGGGAAAAAATCGATGAAATGAGTGAAACCATGTCTTTATTTGATGACATGGGCAAAATGGAATACCTGGTAGATCTGGCCAAAAAAGCGCCCGGTTTATCCGCTGCCGAAAAAAATGAAATTAACCGGGTTTCCGGATGTGCTTCAAATACCTGGGTAGTTCTCCAGTCCGGTCAGGGTTTAATATCCCTGCGTACGGACTCAGAAGCGCTGATTGTCAAAGGTATGCTGGCCGTTTTAGAGCAATGTGTTAATGGTCAGCCATTACACGAATTTCTTGAAATTGATGAACAAAGGATTCTGGAGCAGATTGGCCTGGGCGGTTCCATCACCAACCGCCGCGTCAATGGTCTGGCCAGTGCTATTATGAAAATTAAACAACTTATAGTCAGGTAATTTATTCATGCATCTTGTTATTGTTGAGTCACCCACAAAAGCTAAAACCATTGAAAAGTATCTCGGTTCTGATTATAAGGTTCTCGCTTCCTATGGCCATGTCCGCGATCTGATTCCCAAAGACGGCGCCATCGACACCGATTCCTTTGCCATGAAATACGAAGTTTCGGCCAAAGATAAGAAACACCTCGATGCCATTTATAAAACGGCCGCCGAGGCGGAAAGTATTCTACTGGCAACTGACCCGGACCGGGAAGGTGAGGCGATTTCCTGGCATATTTCCGAGTTGCTTCACAATAAGAAGCAACTTGCCGTAAAACCGCTGCAGCGGGTGGCCTTCTTCGAAATTACCAGAGAGGCAATTATTAAAGCCATTGGTCAGCCCCGGCCGGTTTCCATGGATCTGGTTAATGCCCAGCAGGCCCGGCGGGCGCTGGATTACCTGGTTGGGTTTAATCTTTCACCACTGCTATGGATAAAAATTAAGCGCGGTTTATCGGCCGGCCGGGTACAATCCCCCGCTCTGCGCCTGATTGTGGAGCGCGAACAGGAAATAGAAGCCTTCCGCCAGCAGGAATACTGGACCATCGAAGCACAGCTTAATGAAAAAAAACAACAATTTACCGCTCAACTTATTCAATACCAGAGTAAAAAACTTGAGCAGTTTGATATAGCCAATCAGGCCACAGCCAGTGAAATGCAAACCATTCTTGAACGTAATGCCGGAAGCAGTCTCAGGGTTCAGTCGGTTATCCGCAAAGAACAGAAACGGCAGCCGGCAGCGCCGTTCACAACATCAACCCTGCAGCAGGAAGCCGCCCGCAAGCTCGGATTCAGTGCAAAAAAAACAATGATGGTTGCCCAGCAGCTGTTTGAAGGTGTGGCCATCGGAAATGAAACCGCCGGTCTGATTACCTATATGCGTACCGACAGCGTCCATTTATCCGGACTGGCTATCAGTGACCTGCGCCGGCAGATTGAACTTCATTTCGGCCAGGATAAGCTTCCTAAAAATCCGCCCCAGTACAAGACAAAAACCAAAAACGCCCAGGAAGCTCACGAAGCTATCCGGCCGACCTCGGCTGCCCACCAGCCGGATCATCTTCAAAAATTTCTGACCGCTGATCAGCTCCACCTTTATTCCATGATCTGGAAAAGATCAATTGCCTGCCAGATGATTCCGGCACGGATTGAACAGGTCACAGCAGATCTGACCGATAATTCCGGGAAAAATATCTACCGCGCCACCGGCTCGTCCATTCTGGATCCTGGTTTTTTATCGGTTTATCAGGAGGGCCAGGATGATACGGCTCTGGATGAGGACGAAAAGCAACTTCCGGTTCTGGATGAAGGTCAGGCCGTGGCCCTAAGTGCAATTGAAACCTTGCAGCATTTTACCAAACCGCCGGCCCGTTACACGGAAGCATCCCTGATCAAAACCCTCGAGTCTTTCGGTATTGGACGGCCTTCAACCTATGCTTCCATTCTGTCAACCCTGCTCGACCGTGAATATGTTGAGCTGGACAAAAAGCGGTTTATCCCGACCGATATCGGACGGGTGGTCAATAAATTTCTGACCGAACATTTCACCCGCTATGTGGATTACGAATTCACCGCCCATCTCGAGGATGACCTCGACGCCATTTCCCGTGGTGAACAGGACTGGATTCCGGTTATGAAAAAATTCTGGGGCGAATTCAAGACCCAGATTGATCAGAAATCCAACCTGGAACGGCGGGAGGTGGTACCGGCCCGTGAATTGGGTAAGGATGCGCGCAGCGGATATATGGTCTCGGTTAAACTTGGCCGGTTTGGCCCGTACGCCCAGATCGGCAACCGCGAAGAAGTGGAAAAACCCAGGTTTGCCAGCCTGCGTCCTGGTCAGAGCATGGAAACCATCAGCCTGGAGCAGGCTCTTGATCTGTTTAATCTGCCAAGAATTCTTGGCCAGACCGAACAGGGCGAAATCATCCAGACCAACATCGGACGGTTTGGTCCTTATGTGCAGCATGGCAAAAAATATGTCTCGCTGAAAAAACATGATCCGCTGACCATAACCCTTGAAGAAGCGTTGGAACTGATCCAGTTAAGCCTGACCGCCGCAGCCAGTAAGGAAATAAAAACCTTTGAAAACGGCATCCGGATTTTGAACGGGCGCTACGGACCCTATATAACCGATGGTAAGATAAATGCCCATATCCCAAAATCCAGAAAACCGGAGGACCTCAGTTTTGATGAGTGTAAACAACTGCTTGAGGAAGCAGCATTAAAACCTAAAAAACCTCGGCGTGGCGCAAAAAAAT
>DYOS01000196.1 GCA_020720405.1 Caldithrix sp.
CCGGTTTAGCCAGCGGAATTTATATTTACCGTATTCAGGCCGGCGAGAAGATCGAACAGAAGAAGATGCTGCTGGTCAGGTAATTTTATAAAGTTTATTAAACCGGGATCGGGCAATGGGAAATGTTATAGCCGCCAAGTCCACAAAGGAAAATAAATCTAAAAATTAGGGTTTTACTGGGGCTTTTCTTCGTGCCCTTCGTGGTAAATACTTTCTTAAAGCTGAGATTGGATGTTTATTGCCAAATCCGGGTTAAATGTAAAAAGGCCGGTTCTTCGCAGAGCCGGCCTTTTTTTATTGTAAAATCAATCTGCTATTCCACCAGTTCCACTTCCCACAGACAGGAATCCACGGCCGAAGAAGACACAGTATATTCCATCACAAACCGGCTGCAGTAAACCGGATCAAATTCGAAGCGCACCCGGCTGGTCTCTTCTGCTATCTGAAAATTCTCCAGTCTGTTCTCATCAAAAGTAAAAACACAGTCTTTGGGAATTGTTTTCAACTTGTCCAGTATCAGCCCGCGGATCGCGGTTTTCTTGTATAACTCTATTTCCAGACGCTGCCGGCCCTGACCATAAACCGGCCAGCGGGCGTAGAGTTTTAGCTGCTCAATATCATAAACAGTGCCGTCTGAAGACAAAGCCCGGACCATTTTATAAGCGTTATCCGCTTCCGGGTCAGTTGCTGGTTCGGGCTGCTGCAGACTGTATCGAAGCAGGTTACCCAGGTAAATTTCCGCCGCCGGATCATAAACCCGCTCATACAAGGCCCCGTTATCCTGCGCCCGGTTTAGCCGGCCGCGCACCTGCAGCCGCGAAATCAGAACCCGGCCCCGGCCCCGGGGAATCTCCAACACTGCCGGAACACGAAGAAACAGATTACAGGAAGCCAGGGTGCGGAAGGGTTGGTTGGGCCGGACATGATGCTTGCTGATCATTTCACCACCCCAGGCCCCGTTCCAGATAAACAGACTTTTGGGCGCCAGATTTTCCCACAGCGGATGAGCCTGACTTTCGGGAATAACCGCCGAGTCATAGCCGCCCCGTTCCGGGTCCGGCCGGTACTGAACCCAAAGATTCAGGTCTGGCAGAACTGGCAGCAGATGCTGCCCGGTCAGACCCAGTTCCGGTTCCTGTAAAATCAGGGTGGAGCCCTGTTCAACCCAATTATTGAGCAGGTTCTGATCATCCGGGGTTAACCGGGCACAGACGGCACCATTCAACAGAATGACACCGGGCACACCGGTCACTTCACCGGTATTGCGGGTAAAAATTAAATTCTGACGGCGCAGACAGTGCTCAATCTCATCCGACTCATCCCACAGCAGGAGCGGTTTGGTTTCGTTTTTAATGGCCCATGAAGGGGGATTAATGATTTGAATTTTTTTCCGGCTGTGGCTGATTTCGCCGCCGCCCGCCTCAAAAAGTGCCGCTGTCAACCAGCCGTCTAATGTTTTTGCCGGCAGGTCAAAAGCCACAGATTGTTTTAAAATCTGGCCGGGAGCCAGGCTCAGGTCAAAGCGCATTAATTCTGTTTCTTTCTTTTTATCCGCCACCAGGGAAAGCCGGCAATTCACAGAAACAGAATTCAGCGTGTCATTAAAAAAATAGATGGTCGTTTCGGTGTGCTGACCCGGTGTGAAGTGCCTGTTCCAGAGTTCTATGCTCAGACCAACCGGACTAAAGGCTTGCTTCAATTCCTGCAGTAAGGGCTTTGGCTGTAAGTCAGACAATGCACCCCGGAACCAATGGCTGGTTGCACCGGGTCCGGCACTGAGATAAACAAAGGGCATAATGGCATCAAAATCGAGGCGGCGGAAAAGTTCGGTCAGTTCTGCAGCCAGAAAAGCCTGGTGCTCTAAAAGCTGTTCCGCTGTCACCTTCCGTCCCAGCCAGCGCTCTACCACCCAGCGGGTCAGTTCCGATGGCCGGCCCTGACCATCCAGCCACCACCATAAGTATTCATTAACCATAACCGGGGTTGGGCTGTTCTGCAGATCAGGGATGGAACGGGTATAGCCGAATTTTGCCTCATGCAAAACCGGGCCGAGGGAGTAGATGTAAGGATGATCTTCTGAAAAATCAGCCGTTTCCCAAATCCGGCTCGGATCAATCAGCTTCATTTTGGGGATAATCTCGTTGGTAATCACTTCATCCTTCGATTCATTAAGCGGATCCCACATGACTATCGAAGGATGATGACCGTTTTCCTTAATCCAGTCTGCAAAAACTTTGCTGATCTGTTTCGGTGTGCCGGTCGGTGTCCAGAACATCCATTCATCCTGCAGCATGATACCGTACTCATCAGCAATATCATACCACTTGTTATAGGCATGTCCAAGATGAAAGCGGAAGAAGAACATGTTATGAGCTTTGGGAATATCGACCAGAACCTTTTTTATCCAATCCGGGTCCCAGGGCAGATATTGCCGTTCCGGATCGGAAAGCAGGCGGTGAAAAGCGATATTGCTGCCGAACAAGCGGCGGCGGACGCCATTCAGGTAAAAATGCCCGTCCCGGATGCCGAATTCCCGCAGGCCAAACGCCCGGCTTCTACGGTCCGATATAACTTCACCGGCCTTCAGAGTCAGTTCTATTTCATACAAAAAAGGATTTTCAGGTGTCCAGAGTTCGGCATTTTCAATAGCTACAAACCAGTCGGCTGAAATTTTTTTCTCCATGATGACCGGTTTTTCCAGTCCGAAAGAACCGGAGGCAATAACCCGCCGGCTTTTCTTTTCGACCAATCGATAATCAAGTAACAGCGGCCTGGCCTTGTCGGTCAGCGGTTCAAACTCAACATGAAATTCTGCCCCATGGCGGGACAGATCAGGCAAAATGCGCAGCCAGTCGATGCGCGCAAAATCATGGAGGTGCAGCCAGGCGTCGCCCCAGATCCCCGGGATAAAGGAAAGTTTTTCAAAATCATTGCCAACGGCACTATGGGCGGGAAGTGTATTTTTCGACCCGACTCTTATTTCGAGCCGGTTTTTCCCCTTGTGCAGAGCCGGACTCAGATTAAAAAACTGACTGGTGTAACAGGGAATATTCCCGCCGATCAGCTCCTCGTTAAGATAGACCAGTGTTCCAAACTGAACCTGCTCTAATTGCAGCAGGAGCTGTTTTGAGGCGGCCAGGGCTTCCATCTCAAAATCGTGGCGATACCAGAAATACTGATGATCCTGCCATTTGAAACCTGGTTTGGCCATATCCACCAGACCCGGAACCATAATTTTATTTCTGTAGGTTGCCGGTTTGCGCGGGCCGGGCTCAATCAGCCATTCACCGCTTAATGATGTCCTTTTATAATCCATCAGTCAGCTCATCGTTTTGTTATTAAAATTTGGATACCTCATATATCGGCCTTGCCGAAGCGGAGTTTATCAACATGACTCTTACCGGGAATATTTTGGCATTTGACACAGATAAGTTTAATAAATGCATCGGACTTCTTAAAACTTTTTTTCAGCACCAAAACTAATTT
>DYOS01000046.1 GCA_020720405.1 Caldithrix sp.
GTGCACCTGGAAGGACTCGAACCTTCAACCAACTGATTAAGAGTCAGCTGCTCTACCATTGAGCTACAGGTGCAATCGAGCTGTGAAATATAAATTTTCACCTCAATGAAATCAATATACATATTGGTTTGTCATGGTCTTTGATCGATTTTTTACAAAACCCTGTTATTATATCTCACTGGCTATAAAAGAAACCGGATAATAGCAGAGGTGCACCATTCCATTACAGATTGGCGACAAACTAATCTTATCTACTTGAGTATCAGCATTTTTTTTATAATGCTTCCGGAGCCAGCTTTAAGTCTGTAAAAATAAACACCACTGGATAAACCATCTGCACTAAAATTATAGGAATAGAGTCCAACATCCTGCTGCTCATCAATTAAAACCCTTACTTTTTGTCCAAGTAAATTATAAATTTCAAGTTGCACCTGTGTTCTATTTTTAATCCGGTAACGAATGGTGGTAACCGGATTGAAGGGGTTTGGAAAATTTTGTTCCAATACATAATAATCGGTCGAAGCACTATCAATTTTGAATACAGAGAAACCGGCAATTTTTATTGAATCTCCGGGTAAAATTGGTTTCCAGGTGTTCATCCGGATAATAGTACCAGGCTCCAGCATTTGCGCTGTGGTATTTTGTGGAAAATCCGGCGCACTAACATCTCCGCCATTGTGGTTAAAGAAAACCATGTCCATCATCAGTTCATCGCCGGCAGTCAATTCACCTAAATATGAGAAATTTTCAGGATCAGACTGAATAGCATTGAGAATCTGGTTGTACCCGATTTCTCCTGCTGATCGGTCAGCCGGTTCAATCCAGCAGATACCATCGGTTTGCGGATCATTCGTAGAACCGCTCAGGATATGATCGATAGAAGTCAGGTTAAATGCCAGATTCTGATCAATATCTTTGATATAGGGAAATAATCTAAAATCATCACTCGGGTCGCCAGGTGTATTGATCCCAATGTTCCAAAGTTCGAAGTTTATCTCAATTAGTGTACCACCAGTGGAAGATGAATCCGCATAAGCGTACGGTATAAAGCCGAAACTCTGCCCGGATGTGAATCTTATTTCATAGTCATAGGGCAAAACAGCAGACATACCTCGCTCCGTATCACTTAAACCGTGAAGAAAGTAGTCATAGGTACCTTCTGTTTCAGGAGATGACAGAATATGTAACATCCAACGACTACCATTCACCTGCATTGGTATTATTCTATCCGGCCAGGCTGAACCTTTTCGTTGAAGCGTACAATAAGCGAATTCCGACAGCAAGCCAGAGGCATTTGCTACCACTGCAATCAAATCAAAATCAAGATTATCCGGCAGATATTGAAATACTATACCATCCGCTACCGGGAAAGGATCTGGGAACCCACTCGTTTGATATGCGCCTGAGATAATCATGCTGTTTTTTTCAAGATCAGTAACCTGCATATATTTTTGGTTCTGTTCATCTCGGGAAAAAGTGACCAGATATTCATGGCCTGTCATCCGCGCAGGCTCCGCAACCACCGCCTTAAAACTGCCGGGAGCACCTTTCAGATAAGTAATATCCATAGTAGTTCCAGAGCCTTCTGACTTATACCAGCGTTTGAAAGGCATGGTGATCTTCTCGTTCAGCCGATGATGGTCAAATATCAGGCTTAGCCTGATATCTATCGAATCTCCTTCAGATGGAGCAAATATTTTCATCCGGAGCGAATCGTCCGCTCTGGTTTCATCAGGCTGGAGGTCTGTAAAGTGGAGAAGGCCATCACCTGTAAGAATCTTCAGATCGGAGACCGCCAGCGCATCATCCGGATTATAAATGTTAAAGCTTGTATGTATTTCCTCGTTATGGTTCATGGCGCGATCTTGTTTCCCGCTTTCCCAGACGATGGACCAATTCGTTATAACAGGCGCCGGTCGCAGGCATATACCAGCAAAATAGCTACGGTACCAGGTGGTATCCTGCCCCTGATTCAGAACCAATGTTCCATTGAATGGATATTTTCGGTAACTGATTTCTTGTGTATTGGCCCAGATTTGATCTCCCGCCAGAAAATCGCCATGGGAGCCGTCATCATACAAGTTCACCGTAAAAGGTGCTTCTTCTCCCAGTTGTGGAGAAAAATCGATACGGCATTCAGTAACACCGGAGAGACCTGTGAGCTCAGCCTGACCTTTTAAATTTATCAAACCAGGGTTACTAAATTCGATTTCAGTACTCGCAATAGGAAAAGCGCTGCCGGAGTTATAAAAGTTTTTAATAGAATGCATATTTAGTTTAAGCTGGGTTAATGATTCGAGATGCGTAGTTCCCACACCTCCAACCAGGGCCACAACCATTTCCCGGGATTCTCCTGGCAGCATCTCAAATGGACCGGAGCTGACAATATATTTCTGGTCATAGAAAGCTCCATCCGCACACTTGCTCTGTATGTCTCCACTGCCAGAAACAGGATCGCCATTTAACGGATATAAGGTCTCTAACCCCGTATCACAATGTTTATTCGGAGCCCCTTCAATAGAGCCATCATTTATTCGACCCCGTAACCAGTTATACTGCAGCCAGGGTTTTAAATCATACGTAACGAATGGTTCTTGTTCCGGAGGACGGGCATAGTTGTAGGAGGTCATGGGAGGAATCGGATCTGTGGCTAAAATATCATCGGCAGGCCCATCTAATAACAGATAGCCAACCGCCGGTGCTATAAAAATATATTTAAAATACGGATCAATATGGTCACTATTATAAACATACCCGGCACTTAAAACGGAATCACAACCTGTATAATCGTCATTATTATCACCAAGATCCACATCTGAAAACTGACCGACATACATTTCCTTTAGTGTATCCGATGATGTGTTTGTAAGACGATATTTTTTAAAAATGGTCTGATCTAATGCGGCATTCGGTTGCTTAAAACTCCATATCGTGTACTCTGCTTCAATACCAAGTGGATCTGTAAAAAAGACCTGCTGATTTTTCAGTACATCTGTTTCCCTTGTTTTAAACCAGATTACCTGCGCTGCACCCACAATACCCGGATAGTCGCCCAGTGCTGCCACTGGTAAACCATCATCATCATTGACCGGATTATAAACACCGTTCTGATCAGAATCCACAAATGGTGCGCCCTGATCAACCGGCCAGTTTTGCCAATCGGAGCGATACTGATTCCAAATCTCAAGTTTCATCTCAATGGTTACTTCATTAGATTTTATGCTATAAATTTCACTGGCCTCAAGCCCAAGCACCTCATCATTCATCTCAGACCAATCAGAACGGATTCGATAGACATGATCTGAGGCCATTGTAGTACCTTCTGAATAGTTTTGTCCACCTAACTTCAGACTACCGTTTACTTTTGCTCCCCAAACCAATCCATCTGAGTAAATTAATGAAACGGTTCCCCGGGGATACGAGCTACCGGTACCATCGATATTGGGATTGAATCCCATCCTTCCATTTCCCGATATCCAATATGACCAATTATTGGCATTGGCTAATGTTTGAGCGGAATCAATCAACCGGTTGACTTTGTTTACCGATTCTCTGGTATTTGATTTTTTTTCAGATGAAAAGACAGTCTGGACCAAAAGAAGTGAACAAAGATAAATCAAATAAATAAATCTGTAACTTTGTTGCATATAACCCCCTCGTTTTCATTATCTGAACGGCACACCAGGCTAAATGATCCCACAATAAATACAGATTAAAATATTAAATTAAAGTCGTCCAAATTATAGGACATAGGATGTCTGGAAACAACCGGTAAATTTTTTGAAAACGAAGCTAACACTATAATTTAAGTAGTTGCTGACAAAACATTAAAGACAGCAACTACTTTTTAGTATCGGGAAACTTGCCATGTTAATAACATAGACCGCCAGATCATCTGGCTATAATTACTCCACATTGAAAATGACAAAACCCGATTGTTCATCACCTGTCGGATTGCCGGTCCGGATGCAAATGGTGTGCACCCCTTTTTCCAGCGAGGGTGGAAGCGCAACCGTCCAGATATGATTGTGAACCTGGGCTTTGTTTACCCAGTCGGGGAAATTATCCCTGTGACTCAAATACTTTTCCACAAACGGATCAGCCATTTTGGTACGGGTCATCGGCAGCTCCGGAGATTCATCGATCCGGCAATAGACCCGGGCCTCCGGTGCAGCGTTAAATATATTAACAATAATATTTCTGCTCTGCAGACTATCGGCAGACAGTGTCCCCTGCGGAAATACAATCCGCATCTGTTCGGATTCCGGCTGATCAGCCGGGATGTAGCGGAAATTATAATCGGACCCGGAGAAGGTAAAAAGGTAGAATCCGTTCGGTGTTCCATCCAGACAAATACTTTCCGGTATACCGCGGCTGTCTTTCGGGCCGGACCACCAGGCGCCACAGGCCGCCCCGGCATTGATGCTGTTGAATTTTGCCTGGCCTTCCCAACCGTCTCCGGCGCTGTATTCCAGATGCTCAACCGTGTGCATGTGGGCAGAAAATGTTAACAGATATTTCCTGTCTTTCAGTATATCAAAAAATGCCTTCCGGTTAACTACATTCACATAATCCCCATCCGATTCGGTTGTCCGCACAGGAATATGGGTGCTGATGACCACCAGATAATCCGCCGGTGTCAACGCCAGATCATTTTTCAACCAGGTCAACTGCTGCTCACTGAAATAGCCGCGGTACCCTCCGCTGCGTCCTTCAGCAGCATTCCAGCCTTTGTATTCAACATCATCCATAACGATGAAATGTACCTTTCCATAATTAAATGAATAATCAACCGGGCCATAAATGCCTTTGAAAGTCTCTTCCGCATAGCGATCATCCTCTGCCCGGTAGTTCATATCATGGTTGCCATGAACATTATAAGCCGGAATTCCCAGGACAGAAACGACCTCGTTGTACATGGGATACGTATTAAGATTATCGAAGGCAATATCACCGAGAGCAATATAAAATTGCGCCGGAAACTGCTTCATCAGGGTAACAATATCATCCCGTAAATAACCGACTTCAGTGGAATCACGCGGTTGAGGGTCACCGCTTACAATCACGTCGAAACGTGTTTTAGCATTGGATTTGTACAAGGCGAAGTTTACTTCAGCCGGCAATTCGCCGGTTGGCTCTATCCCGGGATAGATCAACCCATCCGGTGAGCCTTGAGGTTGGTGGATATAATAAAACTGCGGCAAGTTGACCCGGTTAAGCGGCAATTCATAATCCGACGGTTTGGTTATAAAAACAATCATTTCATCCCGGGCCGGCAGACGATACTGCCCTGAACGGTCAGTGAGAACAACCTGTTCCTGATTTGAAACCGGTACACCTTTAATTCCCGGTTCACCGGCATCTTTAACCCCGTTCCGGTTTTTATCCTCAAAAACAAAACCTTTGACATTTAAAGTTTGAGCCGGCAGCAGGGAAAAAACTGTTAGAACAAAAACGATAACAGATCTCATTAAAAACATTTCTAAAATTCCTCCGGTAAGAGATGGGAAACTAAAACCAGACGGTTAAGATTCCGGTAATTTTGTGTTAAAAATTCTTTAACTTGTTAGAATTTACAAGTGGATCATTTCATATCTGAATTGCAGATTGAACATTTTCTCTCACCTGAAACGATATAGTAATTTCAAAATAATATGCTTCACAGAAATAAAAAAACCCGATCAGGGTCGGGTTTGATGTGAGCCAGGAGAGATTCGAACTCTCGACCAACGGCTTAAAAGGCCGCTGCTCTACCGGCTGAGCTACTGGCTCCTTATAAAATGCGAGCCGTTAATATAAAGGCGTCACTTTTTTATGTCAAATATTATTAGCATGATCTTTACTCTCCAAACCGGTCGGCCGAGAGATGAAAAAGAATGACTTCTAACAGTGCCCCGGCTATGTTGAAATATTTTTCCGGGATAAGTTTTGGATCTCTGGGATGAATCTCCCGGCAGATCCCGGCAAAAATACTTCCGGCCGGGATCAGGCTGCCGCTGTTCATCACACCGGAGAGGAATCCATGGTACGGTGAAAGTATAGGAATTTGGTTTATGCGCCCGATTTCCTGCTTTTCATGCACAATACTGCCCGGTCCGGCAGTAGCAATAAACAACCCTTCCAGCGGGGCGCGAATATACTCGGTTTTCCCGGTATCCGGTTCAAATCCGGTCTGATCCGGCCATTCAAGGAAAGGATAACGGACACGTCCGGCATGGGACTGTTTGTCTCCGATGAAATAACGGAACAGATTACTTTGGTTTATTGAAGCACAACCGGCAATAACCATCGAAGAAAGTTGCCCCGGGTCCAGGATTGATAAATGTTCTGGAGCTGTAATAAAGATAAAATCTGTTTCCAAAACTTTGATTTGCCGGAATTCCTCAAGCGGCAGAACCGGAAGGTCGCGGTTGGCCAGGTGGTAATCGAGAAATACGGCGGGTGTGGGCTGAGTTACCTCGCCAGATTCCAGAGACCAGGCCGGGTTTACCGCCCGGATGCCTTCAATTACAGTCTGGCCATTGAGAACAGCCCGGGTAAAATTTCTGAAATAATGAATATCGGCCGGTTTCTTCCCGCTGAGCAGAACAGTGCGGAAACCAGATCGGAAAAGCCGCAGAGCACAGGCTGTAGATATATCACCCGTACCGGTAACAAAAACTCTGGGCAAAGGATCAAATAAGCTATTCATCTTCAGACATCCATATACCAACGGACGAATTCATCCGATTCAAAAACACCTTTTTCACTGATAATTTTGTGCACCAGATTAAACGGGACAAAATCGTAATAGCGGTTGCTGACCTGAAATTCAATATCGGGGCTGTCATACAATTCCGTGGAATCGCGTTCAATAGTTTTAACAGCCCTCTCGGTGCGGGGTAAAATTTTCAAGGTGTCGGCAACCAGGTAAACCGGAATCTTAAAGAACTGCGCCGTGAGACAAAGAGGTAAACTGCCGGCTTTATTTATAAAACCGTCTTCCACCAGCCGGTCTGCACCAAGCATGACCAGGTTCATTTCGGGTAAAAACTGGCCAATAGCGGCGTCCGGAATCAGCACCGAGCGCTGACCAAGAGAGGTCAGAAATTCGGCCATTTTTATGCCCTCATCCGGGGGATGACTTTTCATGCACCAGGTATCAAAGCGCTTTTTCTGACGGTCGGTATGGATAAAAACCTCGCGCACAAGGGAGCTGTTACTGATGGTCATAATGTTATTAGTATTGGCGATAATCCGTGAGGCAGTACCGGCGATCCGGGTCACCATGGCCGTAATTTCTTCAACCTGCTGGGATATTTTTCTGGAAATGGTTTCCAGTACCTCACTGTCCGGTTTTCCGGCTTTTATCATCCGTTTCATATATTGGATGACACTCCCGGCTTCCCGGCGCAGTAATACCATATTGGGCTGATTGCGGATCAGTTTCCGGCTTGTTTCCTGAAGCGAATCGAGAATATTCCCGGCTGTTTTATTTTCTTGCCGCCCGATCTCCAATTCTTCCTTCAACACCAGCAGACTATTGGTTGTTATAATATAGGAACCGGATTGGTTATCCCTGAGCACATCATCAAGCTTCATGCACATCTCCTCTGATCCATTGTAAATACTTTTCGTTTCCGGCAACAACCGGCAGAGCAATTATTTCTGGCAACTGGTAGGGATGGATACGGATGATTTCATCTTCAATCGATTTGAACCGGAGGTCCGTGGTTTTTATGATCAGCAAATATTCGGCATCGTGCTGCACTTCGCCCTGCCAACGGTAAACAGACTCCAGACCGGGTACAATATTGACGCAGGCAGCCAGATTTTTCTCAACCACAACCTGGCTTATCTGCCGGGCTATGGTCAGATCCGGCACGGTACAGTAGATGATAATAAAAGAAGACGACAATTACACCCCCGGAAACAAGACTTACTGTTGCAGGCCATTCCCTGCCTCAACAGCGCTGATTACTGCGGCTCAATATATGAAAACATAAAAGGATTTGCCGTAAACTTTTGTCAATTTCGGCTTTCAGCGCTCTGAAAGACTGATCGCCGGCAAAATATAAGCATCTATAAAAAACTGATGTATTGTCGTATCACTGGTGAGTTCGGGGTGAAAGGTGGCTGCTAAAATCCGGTTGTTTCCCGCCATCACCACTTCTTCACCAAGCCAGGCGTAGGGTACTACCTCCCGGCCCATACTGACAATTTTCGGCGCCCGGATAAAAACAGCCTCGATCTGCCGCGTCATGAGCTGGCTTTTTAATTCGACCCGGGCTATAAATGAATTAATCTGCCGGCCGTAAGCATTGCGGGTAACCTCTAAATCGATCAGTCCGAATGGTGGAAATGGCAGATTATCATTCGATCTGGCCAGTACAATCAGCCCGGCACAGGTACCAAAAACGGGCCACCGTCCGGCAAAATCGATTAACGGCTGACGCAGTTGCAATTTCTCTATAAGATGCAGAAAAGTAGTCGATTCACCACCGGGTAAAATTAAACCGACCAACCCCCGAAGCTCTTCGGCCCGGCGGACAAAGAGCGGACGATGTCCAAGCCTTTCGATAACCGCGCCATGTTTCTCAAAATCACCCTGCAGAGCCAGAATACCAATATTCAGCAAAACTACCAGCCTCTGCGGTTGAGTTGTTCAGCTTCCGGAATGCGGTTCATTTCCAGTCCCGGCATGGCTTCTTTAAGACCTTCGCTGGCTTTGGCCACCATATCCGGGTCATCAAAATGGGTTGTGGCCAGTACTATTGCCCTGGCCCGGGCGGCGGGATCCTGCGATTTGAAAATGCCGGATCCGACAAAATTGGTTTCAGCGCCAAGTTGTCGCATCAAAGCGGCATCGGCCGGTGTAGCTATTCCACCCGCGGAAAAATTTGGTACCGGCAGCTTGCCAAGCCGTCTTACTTCCAGAATGATCTCCAGTGAAGCGCCGATTTCTTTCCCGTAACGGACCAGTTCGGCATGATCCATAGTCTGTATCTGGCGGATTCCGGACTGAACCATGCGCAT
The DNA here is from genome assembly GCA_020720405.1 of Caldithrix sp. Lineage (GTDB taxonomy): Bacteria > Calditrichota > Calditrichia > Calditrichales > Calditrichaceae > DYOS01. The sequence goes on from DYOS01000046.1 coordinate 9,016, forward strand.
GTGGCGGACCGCCTCAACAATATTTCCGGAACCGGCCTCCCCTTTGGTACGAATCATGGCCGCACCCTCGGAAATACGGCGCAGGGCTTCGCCAATATCCCGGCAGCCGCAGACAAACGGTACGGTAAAATCATGTTTCCAGATATGGTTGATATCATCCGCCGGTGTCAGCACTTCACTTTCATCTATAAAATCTACACCAAGAGCCTGCAGAACCTGGGCTTCGGCGAAATGACCAATCCGGCATTTGGCCATGACCGGAATGGACACAACGGCCATAATTTCCCTGATCATGGTAGGATTGGACATGCGGGCCACACCGCCGTCGCTGCGGATATCTGCCGGAATGCGCTCCAGGGCCATAACGGCTACGGCACCGGCATCTTCGGCAATTTTAGCCTGTTCCGGATTGGTGACATCCATAATCACCCCGCCTTTCAGCATTTCGGCCAGGCCTATTTTTAAACTGAATTTTTCATCAATAATCATTATTCTTTCACTCCTGAATCTGTTTCGGACGGCAATTTATACTGGAGTCAAAAAGTTGTCAATTATACATCCCTGAGCTTTAATGCAATCTGTTTCACTGTTTCGGCCAGACCACGCAGAAAGCCGTGAATGACAATGCTTGAAGAACTTTGGTAGGCTAAAGGACCACAAAAAAACAAACCCGGATACTGGGTGCTTTCACCGCTGAAGGAAATTTCCGGGAAATTCTTTTTATTCACTCTTAATTTAAAATTCTTTAATACACCGAGATTACCGTGATAACCGGTGGCGAAGATGATTTTATCAAAATTCATGTCCCGGTTACTGAAGAAAACATGGCCCTGTTCGATATGGCTGATCTGCTGATATGCCTGGTAGCGGATAATTTCCATATTGATCAGCTCTTTAAGATAGCTCTCGGAAATACCCCGGATATGATAGAGCTTTTTGGTATCGGCAAAAAATTGCAATTCATCCCGGGAAACCAGGTAAACCATGGAATAGCCGGCCAGTTCGATTGCTATTTCAGCCGCGCTGTTGCCGGCGCCGACGACCAGTACCCGCTGTTTGAGAAAATCCTGCGCTGAACGGTAATGATGTGAATGCAGAACATGGCTGTTATCCGCCGCTCCAGGAATTTCCGGAATGAAAGGATTACCGAAAATTCCTGTGGCAATAAGCAAAAGCGGTGCTTCATAGGTTTGACCAGAAGCAGTTTGAACTGTATAAACATTCTCATTCCGGGTCACGCTTTGCACCGGCTGATTGGTGGCCAGGCGCAAGGCGAAATGGTCGCTGTAAGCCTGAAGGTACATTACAAATTCATGGGCCTGGCAGTAGGGCCGGCGCGGGATCAATTTCCAGATCGGGAAAGATGGCGAAAGGCTGGTCCAGTCCCGTTGGGGATGAGACGGAGATAGCAGCGGCATATCCGGGCGTACCCGGCGCCAGGCTTCACCGGCCTGACCGGCTTCAAGAATCAGATAATCGATACCGGCAGCCGAGGCTTCTGCGCCAGAGCGCAACCCGGCCGGTCCGCCGCCGATGATAATAAGTTCTTTGGTAATTGCTGCAGACATATGGGTTTTATGATCAATCTATGGATAAATTTGTTGATGAAACCAGATATCTGGCCGGGACTGAGACCCTTGGATATCAATTTTCCTGACTGGCTTTTTCATCTACCAGGCGGCAGGCTTCCATCAGCACATTCATTGTGGACGATTTAATATTGGCCGGCTCATCACTAACCTCGGATTCGAAGCGGAACGTACCTTCCTTCATGGCTACCATTTCATAAACAGCCTGATCACCTTCACGTTGTTCGGTTTTGGCGTAAACCAGGTGGCCATCCCGGATAACCATTTTTCCGGGTATACTGCCATCAATATGCAGGATACCGCTTTTCTTATTGAGATTGTACATCTGGACCAACTCGACAATCGAAAGTTCCTGCAGGTTTCCGGAAAACCCTTTACTGCTTTCCGGCTCGCTCATCACTTTTAACCGGTCATGGCGGTTAAGCAGATTAGCGACAATATCAAGAAGCTGTTTGCGGTCGATAGGTTTTTTCAGGTATTCGTCAGCGCCGGCCCTGAAACCGCGGATCGCAGTATCACGGTCTTCAAAAGAGGTCAGAAAAATAAAAGGAACGGACGGGATGAGCGAAGTCTCACGAACCATCCAGCAAAATTCCATGCCATCCATTTTTGGCATCATCATATCCGAAATAACCAGATCGGGTTTCTCCTGACCAAGTACTTTCAGACCTTCTTCGCCATTTTCTGCCTCGTAAATCTGATAACCGGCTTTGCTCAGGCTGATATTCAATAATTTCAAAACCTGTGGATTATCATCAACAATCAGAATTCGTTTTGACATGAGGCATCTCCGATCAATCTATCTCACTTTCGAAAATCCTGGCGCCGCCCCAACTCCCCGCCGGCCTGACTCAAACCTGAGTTTGAATAGAACCAGCCCCGGTCAGGGCTGCCTTTTTCAGCAGGTCATAGCCATAATTGAGCAGCAAATGGTGGCTTGACAGCTTCTCCCGGTTGTACTCTGAAAATTCGGTTACTGCAAAAACAGCCGCAAATTTCAGCGCTTCCAGCCCTTTATGTTTGGTCAGGGGTAAATTAGCTCTTGTCTCATTGTCGATGAAAAGATCCTGTTCTATAGCCTGATGAAAACGATGGGCTTCATTTTCACCCCCGGCAACCGGGGTTTGCGGCATAAGTATTAAAAACCGGGACTGATCATCACGCATCAGAATATCCGAAATGCGGGTGGTGGACAAGAAAAAATTGGCCAGCCGCATCAGCATAAACTCAGAAACCTGCTGGCCATATTTTTCTGAGAGTTGATTAAAATTGGTCAATTCGATCATAACCAAAGTGAGCGACTGATTATAGCGGATGGCTCGGGCAAATTCCTCCTCCAGCCGGTGCATAAAAAATTCCCTGGTATATAAGCCGGTTTCCTGGTTGATAATACCCTGTTTCAGACTTTCCGAGCCGGCTCTTGCAGATTCTTTCTGCAGGTGTTCATTTTCCGAAATCAGTTTGGTGTTTTCTGAGCGCAGGCTGCGCATCATATCCGAGCGTTTCAGAACTGTTTGTGTTCTGGCAACCAGTTCTTTAGAGTTGAACGGTTTGAGCAGATAATCATCGGCACCAAGCTCAAGCCCGTTGATACGGTCCCTGGTAGCGGTGTAATTGGCAGTAAGAAAAACTACCGGGATATCTTTGGTAGACTCAGTATTCTTCAGAATTTTACAAGCCTCAAATCCGTCCATTTCGGGCATCATGCCATCGAGAAGAATGATATCCGGCCGGGTTTCACGAGCTTTGTCCACAGCCTGAATTCCGTTCTCTGCTTTGACCACATCGAACTGATAGAGGACAAAAATCTGCTCCAATGTTTCGAGCATATCAAGATTATCATCGGCTAAAAGTATTTTCGGCATATCACTTCCTGAAGAGCATTTTCTCTCGTTTTGGTTCTGAAAAGATTCGCTACAAAACAGGAACGGTTATTCCGTTCTTTTTATCCCGTATGGAACAGAATAAAGGTCAGCCAATAAGCCCAGTATATCCATCAGCATCCAGCAAGTCATCCAGTTCCGAAGGATTGCTCAGTTTTATTTTAACCATCCAGCCCTCAGCATAAGGATCACGGTTAACCGTTTCCGGTTGATCGGCCAGTGCAGAATTGACTTCGATAACTATTCCGGTAACCGGACTGAACAGATCAGATACCGCTTTTACTGCTTCGATGGTACCAAAGGTCTCATCCTGTTTTACTTCTGCTCCAACTTCGGGCAGATCAAGATAAACCACATCGCCCAATTGACCCTGGGCATAATCGGTGATACCGACCGTGACAACCTGACCTTCAATTTTCGCCCATTCATGATCTTTTGTGTACTTCAAACCTGCAGGTACGCTCATACATCCTCCGGTTAGTCTTCAAGCAGATTGACCCGGGTCAGAAAACCCGTATCGAAATCGGCTTCAATAAAATTTTTATGTCTGATTAGTTTTTGATGAAATGGTATAGTCGTTTTTATGCCTTCGATGATAAATTCCTCAAGCGCTCTTTTCATCCGTTCAATGGCCTCATTCCGGTCCCGGCCATAGGCAATAAGTTTGGCTATCAGCGAATCGTAGAAGGGCGGTATCCGGTAATGCTGATAAGCGTGCGTGTCAACCCGGATGCCCGGACCACCCGGCAAATGGAGGGTCTTCAGTTCACCCGGGTTTGGCATAAAATTCTTTTCCCAGTCTTCGGCATTGATCCGGCATTCGATAGCATGGCCGCGCAGAACAATATCTTTCTGCCGGTAACGTAGCTTTTCACCCATGGCCACAAGAATCTGGTCTTTTACCAGGTCCTGGTTGTAAACCATTTCGGTCACCGGGTGTTCGACCTGAATCCGGGTGTTCATCTCCATAAAATAAAAATTATTATTCTGATCCAAGAGGAATTCAATTGTACCAGCACCTTCATAACCAACGTTGGCGGCCCCCTGAACCGCAACCTGGCCCATTTTTTCCCGCAGTTCGGGGGTAAGAACGGCAGACGGAGCCTCTTCGATCAGTTTTTGATGACGGCGCTGAATACTGCATTCCCGCTCGCCGAAATGCACCGTATTGCCGTGCTGGTCAGCCATGAGCTGAATTTCTATATGCCGCGGATTTTCAATATACTTTTCAAGATATAAGTCCGGATTACCAAAGGCACTGGCTGCTTCCGCCTCAGCCATCTGGTAGTTGACTTCAAATTCTTTCAAACTGCGGACAACGCGCATACCGCGTCCGCCGCCGCCGGCCACCGCCTTTAGAATGACCGGGAAGCCGCTGCTTTCCAGAACTTCATAGCCATGGGAAATTGAGGTCAACACACCTTCACTGCCCGGAATAACCGGTACACCGGCTGCTTTCATCGAGGCTTTAGCCCGTGCTTTATCGCCCATCTGGCGGATGACTTCGGCGCTTGGACCGATGAATTTAATCCGGGCCGAGGTACACATTTCAGAGAAATCAGGATTTTCAGCCAGAAAACCGTAGCCCGGATGAATGGCATCAGCACCGGTAATTTCTGCTGCCGTAATAATCCGCACCGGATTAAGATAACTGCCGGAACTGGCCGGGGGACCGATACAAATCGCCTCATCGGCAAAACGGACATGAAGTGAATCCGAGTCGGCTTCGGAATGAACGGCAACTGTAGCGATTCCCAATTCATTACAGGCCCGGATTACCCGCAAGGCTATTTCACCGCGGTTTGCAATCAGTATTTTTTTAAACAAACAACCTCCAAAGATAACTGGTGATTTCTGCCCGGCGAATGCAAATTTTAAAGCGCAAAAATACTCTTTTTAAAACTCATTGACAAGACTATTTACAGCACGACCGATAGTTCAATCGACCCGCTGGTCGTTTACAAAAACACTTCCGGGAATTTTTTTAGCCTGTTTTTTCAGCTCTCCGGCAATGGCCGCAACCTCCGCCGCGGAATGAATAAGGCGGAACTGATTACTGACCACGGCCATCGACAAGGAAATCAATGGATAATTCTGCCAGCTTCCCTGCCGGTCTCTGGCCAATATTCCGCCCCGCTTCAAGTCCTCTTCAGAATAAAATTGACGTATTCCCGAATCAAAACGCCGGATGATTTCCCGGCACAATTCATCCGGCCGCTGTGGCTCAGTGATAAAAATAAAATCATCACCGCCGATATGTCCGGCTTGATCCGTCTCTGAACCAGCCTGCTCCAGCACATCGCGAATGGTTTCCGCGGTGAAGCGGATAACCTGGTCGCCCTGCAGAAAACTGTAATGATCATTGTAGGCTTTGAAATTGTCCAGATCGGTATAAACCGCGGCAAACACGGCGGCAGCCTGCAGACGTTCGTTCAACCAGCGGACGATGGCATTATTTCCGGGCAGACCGGTCAGCGGATTGCGATCCATATTCTGCTGATAGCGGCGCACCACGGCCTGAATCCGTTTTTCCATTTCGAGCGGGTCCATCGCTTTGGTCAGGTATTCATCGGCACCCTCATCAAAACTGCTGATTTTGTCCGGCATGGCATCGGAAGCGGTTAAAATGATGACCGGAATCTGTTCCAGACGATGATTCATCCGGATTCGGCGGCAGGTTTCGTGTCCATCCATCCCCGGCATATTCAAATCGAGTAAGATAACATCCGGCACTTCTGCCTGTAATAAATGCAGCGCTTCCCTTCCGCTCAGGGCACTCCGGAATTCATGGCCATAAGCAGAAAGAGCGGTTTTCAGCAGAAACTGCTTTTCATCCTCATCATCGACTAAAAGAATTTTCATTTTTCGGACATCCTTATTTCAGGTTTAGAGGCAGGTGGACCGTGAAAGTGCTGCCCTGCCCGGGAATGCTGCGCACCTCAACCGAACCCTGATGAGCACGGACAATACCGCGTACAATAAACAAACCAAGACCGCTGCCTTTTACCGAGATTTCCCGGGCATTGGAAGCGCGGTACAATTTACTGAAAATCTGTTCCTGCTCGTTTTCGGGAATGCCAATACCCTGATCCTGAATACTGACCAGTGCTGCATCGGCGGTGACCTTTAGATTGACCGTAATTTCGGAATTTTGCCGGGAAAATTTGATGGCATTACTGAGCAGATTTTCAAAGACTTCACGGATTTTCTCCTCATCCAGCCGGAGCATTACTTCTTTGACGGCGAAGCCGATAACCACCCGGATTTGTTTCTCCCTAAAAGCCGGCGACATGAAAATCAATAATTCGGTCAGCAATTTGACCAGGTTGGTCTCTTTTAAATTGGGTTTCAGCATCTCCGTTTCGGATTGGGCAGCGCTGAGAATTTTCTGCACCTGATCGGATAATTTTTTCTGGTTGGCCCGGATGATGTCAAGAAAGCGTTGCTGCTCGGGCGAAACAGCGCTGCCCAGAGATTTTTCCAGAAGCAGATTGGCTTGCCTGATCGAACCAAGCGGACTTTTCATGTCGTGGGTAAACCGGGAAAGTATGGCCTGGTCAAAGGAAATAAGCGGTGCATTTTCATCTGTTTGCGCTGCTGCCGGTACAACAGTTTTTTTGTTCGCTTTTGTTCTGAACAGGTTGATGGAGGTAATCAGAAACAGCAATCCGGCTATGCTCATCCCAAAAAGCAGACGGCTCCCTTCCCGGCTGATCAGCGATAACAGCTCTTGCCTGTCCTGCGCTTGAAGCTGTAACTGTATCCGGCTGAGCATAGGTTCAATTTTCTGGTTCCAAACGGTAAAAGCCAGACTCCGCTGCTCGCTTTCCATCAATTGTAAAAATTCCCTGTTCAGCCGGATCAGACTGCTGTCACCGGTCAGGTTATAAAATTTTGAACTGAGGCGGTGGAATCCGGGCAGAATATGGCGCTGACGTTCAGGAAAAAGATACAGACGGCCGGTAGCAGCCTGAAGGGAATCGGCTACAGACTGAAGTTCCGCCTGACGGGCAGAAATCTGTAACCAGACCTTTTGAAATTGATAATATTTATAAAGCGGGAAAAGGCAAAAAAAAAGCGCCACAACCAGCAATCCGTTTTTTATTAAAAAACGCAGTGTTTGTCTGGCGCTTAGCGAAGTCATTTTTCTCAAACGGGATCGATAAGGAAAAGAATCTGGTTGTATTCAACCGGCTGGGCATTTTCGACCATAATTTTAGCGATTTTACCAGAGAGTTCGGACTCGATTTCATTCATCAGCTTCATCGCTTCGACAATGCACAGAGTCTGGCCAATGCTGATGTTCTGACCAACCTCAACATAGGGATCGGCATCCGGTGAAGGAGAGCGGTAAAATGTGCCGACCATCGGGGAACGCACTTCAAGATATTTTTTCTCGGCGACAACCGGTTCGGTTGCAGCTACGGGATGACCCGCAGCCGGCATAGAGTGGGCAAATGGCGCTGACATCATCGGCATGGGCATGTGCTGAGCGACCCGGTATTCGGCAGGCAGAACAACAGGATCGGCATTCTTTGTAATCTTTATCTTCTTGCCTTCTTCTTCAATTTCCAGTTCATGTATTGCCGAACCTTCGACCAATTTAATCAATAACCGGATCTCTTTTAAGTCCATGAAACCTCCTGAATGCTGCTCAGATTTTGCCTGAACGGTTTAAAAGCCTGCGAATTTAGAGCAAATTCAATTTGACTGCAAATTCTATTTTTCTTCTATTTGTATTCCCGTTTAGCTGTTTCGATACGTTCCAGCTCACGGCGGATCAGTTCTGGTTTTTCATCGGAAAGCAGGCGGTTGATCAGCCGGGCATGTTTTAGTTTAAGGAAATCGACTTCACCGGTGATAAGCTCTTCGCTGAAATAACCCGCTTTGCATTCGGCCTGGCCATAAGGGTTAAGTATTTCCGAGCCACCCCAGAAAATCAGTCCATCCTCTACACCGCTCCGGTTGGCATAAACCAGGTAAGAAGTGGTGGTGATCGCCGCCGCCCGGTTCAGGGTTTCCCAAACCTCCGCGTTTTCGGGTTTATCACCGCCGCTGACACCCCGTCCGATACCGGCTGAGATGACAAACAGTATTTTCGCCCCGTCCTGGGCCAGAATAATACCCGAGGTCGGATGCCAGAAATCCTCACAGACCATCAGCCCGATCCGCCCCAGCCGGCTATCGAAGGCGCGCAGTCGGTTACCGGCGCTAAAGTAACGCTGCTCCTCAAAAAGTCCGTAAGTCGGCAGATAAACTTTACGGTGTTTGAAATGGCGCTGACCGTTTTCAAAGTAGAGCGCCGTATTAAATAATTCGTATGCTTCGCCCATTTCTACGAGTCCGGCAATAATGGAAATATGCCGGCTGTAGCCGGCCAGTTTATCCAGTATGGGGTCATCGCAGGTCAGAGCGGCTTCATAAACGGCATCCTTCAGAGAATAACCGGTTAAAGATAATTCCGGGAAAACCACCACATCCGCCTGGGCGGCAATGGCCTGTTCAATAAATTGATAATGGTGCTGCAGGTTTTTAGCAACATCGCCAAGAATGGAGCCGGTTTGGGCAATAGCAATTTTGATTTTCATATTCTAATTATTGGTTCCCCTGGTCGGAGCCGGGAAGCGTCCGCCGCGCCCGATAAATACCGAGTTATCGAGCTGGGAAACGGGCATAACCGGAGCCACGCCAAGCAGTCCGCCGTAGTCGGCAAGATCACCCACATCTTTGCCCGGAACCGGAATGACCCGGACGGCGGTAGTTTTGTTGTTGGTAATACCAATAGCACATTCATCGGCAATCAGCCCGGAAATGACCGAGGCCGGTGTTTTTCCGGGAATAGCGATCATATCAAGGCCTACGCTGCAGACCGAAGTCATTGCTTCTAATTTATCAATGGTGATGTGACCGGCTTTGACGGCATTGATCATGCCTTCATCTTCCGAAACCGGGATAAATGCCCCGCTCATTCCACCAACATAGGACGAGGCCATTAATCCGCCGCGGCGAACCGAATCGTTGAGCAGAGCCAGGGCCGCCGTTGTTCCGGTGGCACCAACATCCTCGAGGCCCATGGCTTTGAGAATATCGGCCACACTATCCCCGGGCAACGGGGTTGGCGCCAGTGAAATATCGACAATACCAAAAGGCACATCCTGCAGTTCGGCGACCCGCCGGCCGATGAATTCACCGGCTTTGGTAATTTTATAGGCCATACGCCGGATACGTTCACTGAGTCCGGCGAAATCGACCTGAACCGGTGTTTCGCGCACGGCCCGCAGAATTACACCCGGACCGCTGATACCGACATTGAGTACCACATCCGGTTCGGAAACGCCGTGAAAGGCGCCGGCGATGAAGGGATTATCTTCGGGGACATTGGCAAAAACAACTAATTTGGCACAGCCGATGGCGTCCCGGTCGGCGGTGCGCCGGGCGGTTTCTTTAACAATCTCGCCCATCAGACGGACGGCATCCATGTTGATTCCGGCTTTGGTCGTAGCCACGTTGATTGATGAACAAATGTGTTTAGTCAGGGCCAGGGTTTCGGGAATGGCCTGAATCAGATTATAATCACCCTTGCTGAATCCCTTCTGAACCAGCGCTGAGAATCCGCCCAGATAATCTATGCCCAGTTCATCGGCGGCTTTGTCCAGCACCTGGGCCAGTTCGATAAAATCTTCTTTGAAATAACCATCGGCCACCAGCGACAGGGGCGTGATGCTGATCCGTTTATTGGCGATGGATATGCCGTAATCGGATTCAACTTTTTTAGCCACCCGGACATGTTCGGCGGCGGTGCGCATGATTTTTTCATAGATATTGGATTTGAGCCGGGTCAGATCGTCGCTGCTGCAATCTTTGAGATTAATGCCCATGGTCACCGTGCGGATATCAAAATGCTCCACTTCGGTCATGCGGATGGTATCGAGTATTTCTTCCAGTGAAAAAGGCATGGTTACATCCTGTGCATGGCGTTAAAGATAGCTTCGTGCTGAACCATTACTTTCAGATCCTGCGCTTCACCGGTTTCGGTGATCCGGGCTTTGATGGTTTCAAAATCAGAACTACTGGTACTCAGGTCAATCAGCAGCATCAGGGTAAAGAAATCCTGTAATATTTTTTGGGAAAGATCCAGTATGTCGCACTGGTGTCGGGCCAATTCGCCGGTGATTGCGGCCAGAATGCCGGGGTGATTTTTACCAAAGGCGGTGATGATAACCCGTTCACCTTTCCGCTGGCGGACATTTTCTGCGGCCTGCTGAACCGGATGTACGGTGACCGGAGCCGGTTGTGCGCCAAGCCGGCTGACCGCTTCACTGACCACTTTCTGAATAACGTCCGGTGTGGCCTGCCGCCCAAGCTGACGGATGGTTTCTTCGGCTAATTGGCGAATGTGTTCTTCATTAAGATTGGGCATAGATTACTTTCCTGATTTTATTTGGCGGGGGCTGTCTTCGATTAGGTTTTCATCGACATCGACCCGGTCAACAATACCGACCACCGCTGCTTCAATACTCAATGCATTTGGGTTTTGTGGATAGATAGCCTGCCGGGCGGCATGGCCGTAGGCGCAGATAACGGTTTCACCGACGCCGGCACCAAGCAGATCTGCGCAAATAACCACATCGGTCAGCGGGGCTTTTTTAAGATTCAGCGGGTTGATGATCAGAAAACGCAGGTTTTGCAGGTTTTCTGTTTTTTTGGTTGACCAGACGGTACCGACAACTTTTCCTAAAAACACAGTGACCTCTGTAAGGATAATAGTTTTAAAGAAAAAAATTTAACCCGAAGCGCATACACTTGCAATAAAGATTTAGAACAGGTTTTGATGAATGTTTTTATTGTGGCGGGCAGCCATCTATCAGTGGCATAAAAAGCCCTGCCGGCAATTGCCGGCAGGGTTGAATATTATTTCGTGTTAACGCAGGTTATTTTTCCCCCTGCGCCCGGAGGACATAGCCGGGTAATTATTGATCTATCGGACCAGCAGCAGTTTCCGGGTCTGGGTGAATTCATCCGTTGTCAGACGGTAAAAATAAACGCCGCTGGACAGATTCCCGGGATTCCAGTCAAAACTATATTTCCCGGTATTCTGCAGGCCGGAGTACAGCGTAGCTACCTCCTGGCCAAGCATGTTATAAATCTTCAGACTGACCTTTTGTAATTTTGGTATCTGATAAACAATTCGTGTTGATGGCAAACTGCCCGCCATTCCCGTTTTGAACGGATTGGGATAATT
>DYOS01000197.1 GCA_020720405.1 Caldithrix sp.
TATACTCCAGCAGTTCAGCCAGTACTTCGGGCACCGGTGTGCGGTCCATGGCACTTTCTACGGCGCCGCACAGGGTGTGGCCAAGATTTAGAATCAGCGGTATTTTAAACGAATCAACGGCCAACTCCAGGCTGCCGATGACGCTGAAACTGGCTATATTTCCGGCCACCCGAACTACAAATAAATCGCCCAGACCCTGGTCGAAAATAATTTCCGGGCTGACCCTGGAATCGGCGCAGGTTACCACAGCCACTTTTGGAAATTGACCGTCGGCCAGTTTTTGGCGGATGGTAAAAGAGCGGCGCGGATGTTTCATCCGGTTTTCCTGAAAGCGCTGATTTCCAGACAACAGCTGCTTCAGAATAGCAGTCGCAATGGGCATTGGTTTTCCTCCGGTCAGAATTCAAAAATCGAATTGCATCCGTGCTGCAATCGCCTTTATTTTAGACTTTGATTTAGCCCGGGTGAAATGCAGGACTGGAGAATCTGTCCAATACACTCCGGAAGCGCAATAAATAAAGTGGTCTCAATAAAATAAAATTCCTGCGCCGGTTTTGTATACTTTTTAAAACCTGCTGAGGTTCGCACAGCTTAAATTGAGGAGAATGCCTATGTCACAAGCTCGAGGGGAATGGAGTTCGAAGCTCGGATTTATTTTTGCAGCGGCCGGATCGGCAATCGGGCTGGGCAATATCTGGCGCTTCCCTTATCTGGTTGGCGAGAATGGCGGCGCCGCTTTTGTTCTGCTCTATATACTTTTCGTCATCGTTATTGGTCTGCCCTATATGTTTGGTGAACTGGCCCTGGGCCGGTTCGTACAGCGCAATCCGGTCGGGGCTATTCAGGCTATCCGACCCGGTTCAGCCTGGAAATGGGTTGGTTATCTGGGGGTTTTTACCGGTGTCGGTATTCTGTCTTTTTACGGGGTTATCGCCGGCTGGACCGTGGCCTATATTTATAAAATGGCTGTTGGCTCTTTCGGCGGTTTTGGTGAGCTGATCAGTGATCCGCTGGCCGTTTCCCTGCTCTTCGCTTTTTTTATATTGCTAACTTCAGCGATTGTTTACGGTGGTGTTTCGGGCGGTATTGAGCGCTGGTCAAAAATCCTGATGCCGGTTCTGTTTCTCCTCCTGTTCGGTCTGATCGTATATTCTGTGCTGCTGGACGGTGCTTCGGCCGGGTTGAAATTTTACCTGAATCCGGATTTCTCGAAAATTACCGGCCGGGTGGTGTTGGCTGCTCTTGGGCAGGCTTTTTTCTCGCTTAGTCTGGGCATGGGTCTGATGATTACCTATGGCAGTTATATGTCAAAGAAAGAGGACTTGACCAGCTCCGGATTATATGTTGGGCTGTTTGATACCATGGTTGCTTTCATGGCCGGACTGATCATTTTTCCAGCACTTTTTGCCATGGGTGAAAATCCGGCCGCCGGTCCGGGTTTGGTTTTTGTGATTTTCCCAAAACTATTTGCCCAGATGCCGGGCGGGCAGATTGTTGGTGTGCTGTTTTTTATACTCCTGGCCATTGCGGCATTGACTTCGACCATTTCACTGCTTGAAGTGCCGGTTGCTTTTATGGTTGATGAACATAAAGCGCCGCGCAAGAAAATTGTCTGGGCTGTGGCCGGGGTTACTTTTATCTTTGGTTTGCCTTCAGCCCTGTCGCAGGGGGCAAGTGAATATTTCACCAATTTCGGGCTTATTCCGGGCCGCTTGACCGATCCCGATTTTCTCAGCCAGATGTCATTTTTGTGGGGTGATTTTTCACTGGCCTTTGGTGCCCTGATGCTTTCCATATTTATCGGCTGGGTCTGGGGTGCAGATAAAGCGGCGGATGAAATTGAGTCTGGAGCAACCGGATTTGGAAAACTGCGGGGTTTATGGATTTTTATGATCCGTTACTTTATCCCATTGGTTATCTTTATTATTCTGTTAAACCTGTTTGGTTTGTTTAATTAAGAAAGGGAATCCGAATGCGATTTTTTGACTGGTTTTTAGATTTTACTACCCACCTTGATGCCATATTCTGGGGCCCGGCCATGATCGCTCTGCTGCTTGGCACCGGAATTATTCTGACTTTCGTTACCCGAGGTCTGCAGTTCACCCATTTCTGGCATTCCCTGAAATTGATTTTTGCCAAAGAAACCCGCAGTGAGAAAGGCCATGGCGATATTTCACCTTTCGCCGCGCTGATGACCGCGCTGGCCGCAACAGTCGGCAACGGTAATATCGCCGGTGTGGCTACAGCCATTGCCATTGGCGGTCCGGGTGCCCCGGTTTATATGTGGATAGCCGGTATTTTTGGGATGGCTACCAAATACGCCGAGGGTTTTTTAGGGGTTTACTACCGCGAAGTTGCCCCGAATGGCACCATGGCCGGCGGACCGATGTATTATGTAAAAAATGGTCTGAAGAATAAAGCACTCGGGAAATTTTTAGGCGCTGCCTTTGCCCTGTTTGCCGCCATCGCCTGTCTGATTGGCACCGGAAATATGGCCCAGTCCAATTCGATGACCATTTCTCTGGCCAATAGTTTTAACCGCATGTTTCATGGCGGGATGGCTGGTGATCAGGCTCCGGCCATCTATTATTATGTAATCGGTTTGGTAATTGCCATCCTGGTCGGGATGGTTATCATCGGGGGAATAAAAAAAATTGGTCATGTCTCCGAGAAACTGGTTCCGGCGATGATTATCTTCTATATCCTTGGCTCGTTGATTGTTATCTTCACCTTTTGGCAGCAGATTCCGGCAGCCTTTGTCCTGATTTTTAAATCGGCCTTTGGCCTGCAACCGCTGGCCGGGGCCAGTATTGGGCTTGCTATTCAAAATGGAGTAAGCCGGGGTCTGCTTTCCAATGAAGCGGGACTCGGTTCAGCGGCCATTGCCCAGGGCGCTTCCACATCGGATGAGCCGACCAAAAATGGTTTGATAGCCATGACCGGCGTTTTTATCGATACGCTGCTGGTCAATTCGATGACCACCCTGACTATCGTTCTTTCCGGTGCTTACATGCAAACCCAGGCCTGGCAGGGGCTGGATGCCGCCAATAATATCACCAGTGTCCTGGTTACCCAAAAAGCCTTCAATGCAGTTTTTCCCTGGGGCTTGGGCGGGATAATGGTTGCAATATCATCCTTCCTGTTTGGTTACACCACACTGATTGGCTGGTCGTATTATGGCGAAAAATCGGTAGAATACCTTGGTGGTTCGAAATGGGTGCTGCCCTACCGCTATATTTTTATTCTTTTCCTGTTTCTGGGAGCCATTCTGACCCCGATCGCCGGGAAGAGTTTTAATTACCTGAACATCGTCTGGAATCTGGGCAATATCGGCAATGCGCTGATGGCGCTGCCCAATTTGATCGGGTTGCTCTTCCTGGCCGGAACCGTGGCGGCGATAACCAGGCAAAAACTGGCCAGGTAAAAGCGAAAATATTTACCAATGAAGCCCGCTGCGGATTTCCCCGGCGGGCTTTTTTATTG
>DYOS01000047.1 GCA_020720405.1 Caldithrix sp.
CCAGCCAGAAAAAAGTTGCCCAACCCAGGGCATCAATACCACGCAAAATAGTCAGCACACCAAATAGCATAACCAACACAGCAGCAATTTTATATAGAATTCCCCGCCAGTGCTGCGATATCCGGGCGCTGAGCATTCCGGCCAGAACCAGAGCCGGCAGAGTACCGAGACCAAAGACCAGCATAATCAGCCCGCCACCCAGAAAACTGCCCGAGGCGGCAGCCCTGGCCGCCACCGAATAGACCAATCCGCAAGGCACCAAACCCAGAATCAAACCCAGGGAAAAAACATTCTGGCTGCTAACCCGGTTAAAAAGCCCGCCGACCATTTTCCGGTACCAATCCAGTCCCGGAAAATGATCCGGTTGCCATTTTGGAATCCAGCCGGTCAAATCCAACCCAAGTACAACCATCACCAAACCGGCCAGTAACTGCAACCCGCCCTGAAATCCCCGAACCGAAAAAATCAAACCGAGGCTGGAACCGATCAGGCCGAATATTTCCCCCATAATGGTATAGGTCAGAATCCGGCCGCTGTGGTATTTTAGCTGCGGTATAAGGCGGGTATAATAATTCCTCAGGACACCCGGTTCATTCTGGGACAACTTCAGATTAAATGAAAAAATAAAGCCACCGCACATACCGATGCAGTGGCTGATACTTCCCAAAAAACCAATAATAAATACGGTGCCTAAATCGAAACTATCCACAAATTTTTGGCTACGGTGCCTTTTCCTGGTAAATGACGGCTTCTTTTTGAATCGGGCCGCCTTTCTCCTGATAAATAGCAGCACGTTTTTCAGTATCGTACATGGTCAGAATAATAAAGACGGCCACAAAAAGTAAAGAAATACTGAGAATCGCGCCAAAAAATTTATTATCATAAAACAGATGCATAAAAAACAGGGCAACCAGGGTTGCTTTGACTGCGGCAATAAGCAGGGCGATGACCATATTAAAGGCACCGAACTGAATAAATGAGACACCTACGGTGATGGCGGTCAGAACAAAAAGCGCCGCGCCAACTGCGAAATACACCTTAAGCGGCAGAACATGATTTGTGGATTGCGGATTATGTTGTGTCATACTTACCCCACCAGATACAATAATGGAAAGACAAAAATCCAGATCAGATCGACCAGATGCCAGTAGAGACCGGCATTTTCAACCGGCGTGTAATATTCTGAACTGAATTCACCCTGCCAGGTGCGCAGCAGCACCCAGCTTATAACCAGCATTCCGGCAATAACATGGAGGCCATGCAGACCGGTAATAACAAAGTAAACACTAAAAAAGACATGCGGATTTGTACCTTCAATTCCCTGAAAGGAGAAATATTTACCTGGCAGGAGTCCGAGATGAATCTTGTGGCTGTATTCAAAATATTTAACAACCAAAAATACCGAGGCCAGGAGAATTGTAGTCAGTAGTAAACGTCCGGCATTTTTCTGATCATTTAGCTGCAGGGAGCGAATGGCCAGAGCTACGGTAAGCGAGCTGCTGATCAAAACGATCGTATTCAGAGCACCCAGCCGGACATCCAGAAAACGGTGGGCATTAATAAACATATCAGGATTCCAGGCCCGGAACACGGCATAGAAAACAAAAAGTCCGCTGAAGAGCAGTATTTCGGTGACCAGGAAAATCCACATGCCGAGCTTGGCAGATTCCCTCTGCTGTTCAGCATCGCTGAAATGATGGGCCAGATAAGCAGCCTGGGTATTACTCATAATCCAACCTTAGTTTCGGTCTCAGATTTCATTTTTACCTCTTTATAAATACGCTGATCATTCTCAATCCGGATACGGTCATAATCATACGGCCCGTCAACCACGACCGGCTGAAGTTCAAAATTATGTTCAACCGGCGGCGAGCTGGTCGTCCATTCCAGGGTCAGTGCGCCCCAGGGATTTTTTACCGCCGCTTTTCCCCGGAACAGTGAGTGAATTAAATACACTGCCATGATGGTAAAACCAAGACCAATGATATAGGAACCAACCGATGAAAAAGCGTGCAGCGGCTGATACTGATCCATGTAAGTATAATAGCGGCGCGGCATGCCTTTCGTACCGAGTATAAACTGGGTGAAAAAGGTCAGGTTAAAACCAATGAAGATAATTACAGCCGTAATCCTGGCCCATGCTTCATTGTACATTCTGCCCCACATTTTCGGCCACCAGTAATGCAAGCCGGCCAGGAAGCCCATCACCGTTCCGCCCATCATGACATAATGAAAATGGGCAACCACAAAATAAGTATCATGCAGGTGGACATCTACCGAGAGAGCGCCGAGCATAATGCCGGTGAATCCGCCAATTCCAAAAAGAAATAAAAAGGACATGGCGTACAACATCGGCGATTCCAGGGAAACCGATCCTTTGTACATGGTTGCCATCCAGTTGAACATTTTTATACCCGACGGGATGCCAACCAGGAAGGTCAGAAAAGAAAAAATCATGGCCGCCAACTCGGACTGACCGCTGGTAAACATGTGATGCCCCCAGACCAAAAAACTAACCAGGGCAATACCAAGACTGGAAAAGGCAATAGCTTTGTAACCGAAAATTTTCTTATGTGAAAAAACCGAAATTACTTCGCTGATGATCCCCATGGCCGGCAATATCATGATATAAACCGCCGGATGTGAGTAGAACCAGAAAAAATGCTGGTAGAGCACCGGATCGCCGCCCATGGCCGGGTCAAATATGCCAATACCGAAGGCTCTTTCCAGGATCAGGAGAATCATGGTTATACCCAGAACCGGTGTGGCCAGAATCTGAATGACCGATGTGGCATAAGCGCCCCAGGCAAATAACGGCATTTTGTACCAGGTCATGCCCGGCGCCCTTAGCTTGTGGATGGTGACGATAAAGTTAAGGCCGGTAAAAATGGATGAGAAGCCTAAGATAAAGACGCCAAGGGTCATGGAAATAACAGAGCCGCTGGTGGTGGTCGAATAGGGCGTATAAAAGGTCCAACCCGTATCAACCGAACCGGTGACAATGGAATATAGCGCAAACAAACTGCCCAGCATGTAAACATACCAACTGGCCAGATTCAAGCGGGGAAAGGCCACATCTTTGGCCCCGATCATCAGCGGCAGAACAAAATTTCCAAGAATTGCCGGAATTCCCGGGATTATAAACAGAAAAATCATGATTGCGCCATGCAGGGTAAAGAGCTGATTGTAGGTCTCTGCGCCGACCAAAACCTGTTTTGGGCTGAGCAGTTCGGTCCGGATCAGCAAAGCCAGTACACCGCCCACAAAAAAGAAAAACATGATAGCAAAAAAATACAGAATGGCAATTCTTTTATGATCGAGCGTGAACAGCCAGGACTTCCAGCCGCGGCTGGCATTCAGATAATTTGATTCAGAGGAGGTGTTCATATTTTATTGTCCTGTGTTTAGCGATTTCAGATAAGCGACCAAAGCATCAATCTCAGTATTATTTATAATGCCCTGGTAGGTTGGCATAACCGGTTGAAATCCGGATACAATTTTAGCCTGTGGATTCAGAATGGATTCGCGGATATAATTTTCATCAACAAGTTGTGTACTGCCGTCGGACATCGCCTCCGACCGGCTGAAAACACCCTTGAAAGTGGGACCTGTGCCCGGTGTTCCGTCGGTGGTATGACAGGTGAAACAGGCTTTTGATTTATAAAGATCGGCACCGAATGCTTCCGGAGCCTGGCCGGTACCAAGTGCGCTTCCGGCATTCAGGAAGTCCCTGAATTCAGTATCCGAAACCACTTTAATTTTACCCAGCATCGAGGAGTGACCGGTACCGCAAAATTCAGTGCAGAAAAGATCATATTCCCCGGTTTGGGTTGCTTCGAACCAGGTTAAAGAATAGCGGTTTGGCAAAACATCCATTTTCATCCGGAAATTGGGAACGTAAAAACTGTGAATCACATCTTTGGATGACATCAGCAGTTTAACCGGCACACCAACCGGCACCACAAGTTCATTGGTACTTCCGGCGCCATTGGCATAAGTGAACTGCCAGAACCATTTTTGGGCGGTGGTTTTTACCTCGATGGCATTGGCCGGAGCAATATTCATTTTGAGATAGGAATTAAAACCCCAGAAGAAAACGATAAAGGCTAAAATAGAAGGGATTACGGTCCAGACAATTTCAAGTCTGACATTATGATCTTTTCCATCCGTAAATGTACTCCCTTTCCGGCGCCGGTAACGGACGGCGAAATAGAATGAGCCAAAAACAACAATGGCAAATAGAATACTGGAAGCGACAACGATAAATTGCAGCAAGGCATCCACTTCAGGGGCCATGGTTGAACTCGCTGCGGGTAAATAGAACGATCCCGGACTGTTCATTGAGCATCCTTTGGTTATGGTGAAAAAATCCGTTTAATTATCTTTCCCTAAACCAGAAGAGTCCCAAAAATAATCCTAAAAAAATTAAAGTTATTAATCCGCCCAGTTTCATCAGATTCCGGGCCAGCACGACATAAGCTTTTGCTTCGGGGTCATAGTGAAAACAATACAGAAGCAATCGGCCAACCGTGCCGCCGATTTTGCCTTCCGATGCTTCCAGCAGACCGAGTTTCAGATCTGAAGGATTAAAGCTGAGACCGTACAGGTAACGGCTGATCCGGCCCTGCGGGGATAGGAGGGTTAGTACCGCGGGATGGGCAAATTCATCGCGCTCCGGGATATAAAAATATTTAAAACCGATGGCCTCAGCCAGACGCTGAATGTCCTGTTCCGTACCGGTAAAAAAGACCCAGGAAGAATCCTGCTCACTGCGGTTTAACATTTTCAGATGCGTTTTCTTTTTAGCCAGGGCCAGCTCACTGGTTTCCGTCGGATCAATGCTGACGGTGAGGATACGGTAATCCCGGCCCGGCTCAAGGGATGCAGAATAAACAGCCTGGGTCAATCCATTGAGAACCATGGTGCAGAGCATCGGGCATTGATAATAAGCTAAAACCAGAATAACCGGCCGCCGGCCATCAAAATAGCGGGATAGAGGTTCGGGCTGCCCATCCTGATTGATAAACACCAAATCAAGCGGAATAAAATCACCCGTTTTTTCGGCAACATCAATCCGATTCAGCTCAGGATCATCCGTCCGGATGACCTGGGCTGAACCGTCTGAAATTCCAAAAATCAGAATAAAAACAAGTAGAATGAAGATAGAAAAATTATTTGCGGTAGGATTCATCGGCAATCAGCTTCATGGCCAAACTAACCGGAATCTGATACTGACCGGTCTGCTGATTGAGAATACGGTAAGAATCGAGCTTTTCATTCTCCACTACCCGCAGTCGGCGCAACTCCGCTGACTGAGTATTGAGAACCCGTTCATAAACCATTTTTTCTTTACTGTAGGAAAAAAAGTGATTCAAAAAAATCAGGGTAGCAAAGAGAAAGCCTGTTAACACCACGGCTATTCCAATTACATTCCTGATATTGACATCAGATCTTTCATAACCGGCTTCACTGCCCGACATCCGGAACCTCATTAATTATTGGTAAATGCAATTGATTCATCAAGGGATGGTTCGCCAACCGGAACAACAGGCTGGGCAGCAAATCGGATCCAGAATACCCACATATAAATTCCGCCAATTCCGGCCAGGGTGGTCAGATCCATCCAGCTAAAATGAATCCCCTGTGTATGATGCACCGGCATAACGATCCAGACCAGATCGATGTAATGCATCAGTATTACCCAGACTGCAACAACACTGAGAGCAATATTATTCCGTTTTACGGCACGCGGCATTAAAACGATAAACGGGAGCAGAAAATTACCAAGAACCAGGACCCAGGAAATAATTCGCCAGGAACCAACACCCCGTTTAAGGAAAAAAATGGTTTCTTCCGGAATATTGGCATACCAGATCAGAAAGTACTGGGAAAAGGCCATATAACCCCAGAAAATGGTGAAGGAAAAAATCAATCTGGCCAAATCCTGATAGTGTTCGGTTGTGATAGTCGTGGTCAGCAAACCCTGGCGCCGTAAATCTGAAGCAAAGAGTACAATAAAAGACAAAGCCATCAAAAGACCGCCGGAGAAAATATACAAACCGAAAATCGTGGAAAACCAGTGCGGTTCAATCGACATCACCCAGTCAAAGGCTGCAAAGGATGAGGTGATGGCAAAAAGAATCATGCCCGGTGCGCTGATCCGGCGCATGGCATGAATCTGCTCAGCCTGGGGATTACTATCCTGTTCCAGTGATTTACTATATAGTTTCCAGGCCAGAAAAGTCCAGACCGAGAAATAAACAGCGGCCCGGATGACAAAAAAGGTAAAATTCAGATAGCCGGATTTGGCCCGCAGTATTTCATCATGAGCAACAACTTCCGGATCAGCCCAGTGATAAAGCTCATGCATGCCGAATAGTATGGGTATAAAAAAGATGGCCATCACCGGCAGCGAAACAGCGGCGGTCTCAATAATCCGGCGCAGTACGCTGCCCCAGCGTGTTCCGGTCAGATGGAACAGCAATACGAGAAAAAGACTGCCCAGGCCGAGTGACAACCAGAACAGGTAGGCGGTCAGGTAAGAAAAGAAAAACTGGTGAGAATCCATAAAATAACCGGCAACGCTGACAGCCAGCATCAGGATTCCGGCAACCAGAAACCGGGTTTTTGTCGGCTCGGTGCCGGATAGGCGAAAAGTATTTAAATCAATTTTCATGTTAGTCTCTGTCATTTACTTTAATTCTGAGCGTTTATCGGCCGGAATATCCTGCAAGGCAGCATTCTGGGAACGCTGCAGCGCCCGGACATAACTGACAATGGCCCACCGGTCCTGATGAGGAATCATGTGCTTGTACGAGGGCATATTGCGGATGCCGTTGGAAATCACATTATAAATCTGACCATCCGGATAATTGCGGTACAGATCCTGGTGCAGATTTGGCGGCGGCATAAAGCCCTTTTGTGCAATGATACCTGTACCATCCCCAACTTTACTATGGCATGGTGCGCAATAAATATCATAGCGTTCCCGGCCGCGTTCAAGAAGCTGCGGGCTTATCGCCACAGGTGAAAGCTGGACAAACCGGCCATTCTCATCTTTGCCATAATAATAGCGGGTATCATCATATAACTGACCGCGGGCCACAGTTCCACTGACCGGAGGCCGCATAGTCGACCGGTCGGTAAAGAAACGGCTTTCGGACTGGGCTTTATATTTCGGCTGCAAATCCATAGATGGATTGATATGAATGGGCGGTTTTTCGGAGGGAGCACCCTGGCAGGCAGCCAGAATCAAAAGTGCGCCCGGAATAAAAAGAAGGTTCAGTACTAATTTTGAATTCATCAGGCACCTTCTTTCATTTCAGTGGTTTCAAGCAGTTGTTCTATATTTTGTCCGCCAATTTCAGATAGAAAATTACGGGTCGCCTGCTCATCATATTTTGGGTCATCAGCCAGTATGCTGATAAAAAAGGCATCATCGGTGGCCCGCCGGAAGTTATCGGAATTGAAAACCGGGTGATTAAACAGCGGTAATTTATTTAGCGCCAGCATACCTATCAGGGCGGTCAAAGCCGACGATAAAACCATTACCGCAAAAGCTACCGGACCAAAAGCCTGGTAACTGAAAAAAGGCTTCCCGGAAATAACCAGCGGATAAGCAACCGAACTACTCCACCATTCCAGCCCCATTCCGGCACTGAATCCTAAAAAGGCAACAACAGCCACAATCCAGCCCAGTGGCGATCTTTTCTCACCCATAGCCCGATCCATACCATGAATCGGAAATGGTGAGTGACAGTCAAAAGAACTGAACCCGGCAGCACGCATCTTTTCGGCAGCCCTGAGCAGAGCGGCCGGATTTTCGAATTCGGCAATCATGCCTTCCGGTTTTTGCTTAACCATGATGAGCCTCCCCCTCGTAGTGGTGCGGATCCGCCTGCGGCAGAACGCCTTTGACCTCAGCCATGGAAATCATGGGTAGAAAACGGATAAACAATAAAAACAGTGAGAAAAATAATCCAAATGAACCGATCAGCAAGCCAATATCAAAAATGGTCGGTGAATAGTAATCCCAGGAAGACGGCAGGTAATCGTTGGCCAGGGATGTTACCGTAATTACAAATCGCTCGAACCACATGCCGATGTTGACAAATATCGAGATCGTGAACATAACCGGGACGGAAGTGCGCATTTTTTTAGACCAGTAAAGCTGCGGAATCAGAACATTACAGGTGATCATAATCCAGTAAGCCCAGGCATATGGACCAAAAGCGCGGTTAATAAAGGCAAATTTTTCGTATTCATTTCCGCTGTACCAGGCAATGAAAAATTCCATACCATAGGCATACCCGACCATCATGCCGGTAACCATGATAATTTTATTCATTTTCTCGAAATGCTGGATGGTGATGATATTCTCAAGGCCATAAGCCTTGCGGGCAATAATGGCCAGGGTCAGTACCATGGCAAAACCGGAGAATATAGCACCGGCCACAAAGTAGGGCGGGAAAATGGTAGTGTGCCAGCCCGGAATAATACTGGTCGCAAAGTCGGTACTAACCACAGAGTGAACGGATAGAACCAGCGGTGTGGATAAACCGGCCAGGAGCAGATAAGCCATTTCATAATGTTTCCACTGCTTGTTACCACCCCGCCAGCCTAAAGCCAGAATGCCCATGGTTATTTTGCGTAGACGGGTTTTAGCCCGGTCGCGCAGGGTGGCTAAATCAGGTATCAATCCGGTGTACCAGAACATCAGGGAAACGGTGAAATAGGTTCCAACAGCAAAAATATCCCACAATAACGGACTGCGGAAATTCGGCCACATCTGCATCTGGTTTGGCAGCGGGAACATGAAGTAAGCCACCCAGACCCGACCGACATGGATACCTGGAAAAACCAGGGCAACGATTACGGCAAAAATGGTCATGGCTTCCGCAAAGCGGTTAATGGATGTACGCCATTTCTGACGGAACAGAAACAGTACCGCAGAAATCAGGGTGCCGGCGTGACCAATACCGACCCAAAAGACAAAGTTGACGATAGCCCAGCCCCAACCGACCGGGTTTTGCAGCCCCCAGATACCAATCCCTTCCCAGAACAGGTAACCGATCTGGGCAAAAAACAGCAGAGCAACAGAAGCCGCCAAAGAGAAGAGCAGCACCCAGGTTAGCGCCGTTTTCCGTTCTGTGATTTCACTGATCTTCTCCGTGATAGAACGAAAGGTCTGATTACCCTTAATCAGCGGTACTTCTTCCAGGGCTCCGGGTTTCGATTTCGTTAGCGTTACACTCACAATTTTAATCCACTTATTTAAGGTTTAACATTTGTTGATCAGGCTGCCAGGTCCGGATGCGGATTCCGGATGCGGGCCATAAAAGTAGTCCGGGTTCGTAAATTCAGCTCACCGAGCATGCTGTAGTTCCGGTTATTCCGTTTGGCCTTTGAGACCGCACTTTCCGGATCAAGCAGATTGCCAAAAACAATAGCCTCAGCCGGACAGGTTTGCTGGCAAGCGGCTACCACTTCCCCATCATAAATCTGACGGTTTTCGTTCTGGGAACGGATACGCGCTTCGTTTATACGCTGTGTGCAGTACGTACATTTTTCCATCACACCGCGGGCCCGTACAGTCACATCAGGATTCTGAGCCATTTTAATCAGCTCCGGATAATCCTTGGTATTATTAAAGAAATTGAAGCGGCGCACTTTATAGGGACAGTTATTCGAGCAGTAACGGGTACCGATACAACGGTTGTAAGCCATCACATTCAGACCTTCAGCATCATGAACAGTGGCCGCAACCGGACAAACCTGCTCGCAGGGTGCGTTTTCACATTGCTGACAGGCAACGGGTTGAAAGATGACTTCCGGATCATCCGGATCACCCGAAAAATAGCGGTCAAGACGGATCCAGTGCATTTCACGGCCGCGGCTGACCTGCTCCTTGCCGACGATAGAAATATTATTTTCACTCTGACAGGCGACCAGACAGGCATTACACCCGGTACAGGAATTCAGGTCGATGGTCATTCCCCACTGATAACCCTCATCGTAGGTATGTTCTTTCCACAGATTTTTGAGCGGCGGATGTTCAACCATTTCCGGGGCAAAATGAGGATGTTCCCGGTAATGCTCCAACCCGGCTTCACGGGCCAGCGGCCGACCTTCCATACTGCCATGATCCTGTGTACTGGCCAGTTTATAGGTCTCTCCGGTCCGGGCGAGAGTTACACCTTCGGTTGACCAGAGCGCATCAGACCGGCGCAGACGATAGGCATCAAAACCAACACCATCGGCAATCCGGCCGACACCCCGCCGGCCATAACCCAGTGCCAGGGTCAGCGAATAATCCGCCTGACCGGGTACAACCCACACCGGAGCAACCATATCCAGACCACTGACTGACAAACGTACCAATTCTTCATTAGCCAGATTCAATTCGCCGGCGGTGCGCGGTGAGATAATTAAAACATTATCCCAGGCAATTTTTGTAACCGGGTCGGGCATTTCCTGAAGCCAGCCATTATTGCCAAACCGGCCGTCGAATACCGCCGGATCAACCTGGAAGACCAGCTCAAGATTTGTTTTACTCAATTCAGAAGCTTTTGGCTTGAAAGACCCGCCTAATTCAGCAACCGCTTCACTTTGCACCTTAACCTCATAATCAGGGAGGGCTGAACCGGAAACAAGACCATCATGCAAACCGCGCCGCCACTCACTCTCAAAGGTAAGAGCGGACCATTTTGACTGCCAGTAACCACGCAATATTTCATAACCGGTTTTATCTTCACCGCTGATCAGCGCCTGGGCCATTTCAAGATTGCTCTTGCCACCTAAAAGTGGTTCAATCATCGGTTGGACAAACGAAACAGTGCCATCAGCGGAACGGGCATCGGCCCAGCTTTCCAGAAAATGCGCCTGCGGCACATACCAGCGGGTCACTGAACCCGTCTCATCGGGATATAAACCAAGCTGTACGGTGAATTCAACTGATTTCAGTGCTTCACCAAAATTCAGATCAGCCGGTGCTGCATAAACCGGGTTTACACCCAACAGGGCCAGGGCTTTTACTTTGCGTTCCTGCATTTGCCGGACAGCGGAAGAAAAAGCAGCCATATCCGGCAGAAGAGCATCGCTTAGTGGTTTATAATGAACGGTTTTACCGTCATTGCCGAGGGCGGTATTTATAGCCGCGGTCAAAGCATGAACAAAAGGCTCCTGACGGTGTCCGGCCAGTAAAAGTGAAGCGCCGCGGTTTTTCAACAGATCACCGGCCAGGGCCTCGAGCCATTTTTCATCAAAAGCGGAGGAATTAATTCCGTCAATCGCGGAATTAAGGCTAACCTGCAATCCTTTGGCCTGCAGCTTTTTTGTCAGGGCAACCAGAAAAGCCGGAATTCTTTTAAATGGAAGGCGCAGGCGGTGGTCAGCCAGGGTGCCTGTGGTCGTATAAGTATTTTCAACAACATAAAGGCGGTTCATCTCATCCTGCTCTGAATTCATCCGGCGACCGGCGGCAAAACCGCGTGTCGCGATGATGCTTTCCGTTTCGGTCAGGGCAAAATCCGAATCCAGGGCAAAGATGACCTTAGCTTTTTCCATTTCATACAGCGGACGGACATCGCTGCCAAAGACTTTTTTCAATCCATTCAGAATATTTTCATCGGAAACCGGCTCAAAGGCCAGCCACTCGGCTTTGGGAAATTTTTTCAGAAATTCACTGCGCAGTGCAGCCAGGGATGGCGATGCGAACGATTCGGAGATGACCATTAGTCCTTCCCCGCCGTTTTGTTCGAATCCGCTTAGCTGACTACGCCAGGCTGTGACAAATTCCGTCCAGTTCGATGTTTTACCATCATGGGTTACCATTTGGCCGCGGTCCGGATCATACAGACCAAGAATCTGAGCCTGAATCATGGCGCTTGCCTTGCCCCGGGTCGACGGATGTTTTTCATTGCCCTCGAGCTTGGTTGGCCGGCCCTCATGGCTTTCAGCCACAAGACCGTAACTGTTCAGGCCAAACGGCATGGTAGTCGCATAATAATTTGGAATACCGGGAATAATATTTTCCGGTGCGACGACGTAAGGAATAATTTTTTCAACGGGCCGGCGGCAACCGGCCAGACCGGCTAAACCGATCGAGGCGCCCATCAGGGTTAAAAACTTGCGGCGGCTTAAAGGATTATTCAGTTCCGAGGCATTTTCGGGAAATTCCCGGTACAGAAACTGTTTAAACTCCTCCGTCTCAGCAAGCTGATCGAGGCTGCGCCAGTATGCTTTGCCATTCATTAACTTATTATTCATCGGTGACATCCTGAACAATCTACTGGGGGTTTAATATTTTTTGTTTTGATCATCAGGGCTGCGAATTCGGCCTGGTTTACCGGCGCGGCCCAGTTCATAACCGTCAACTGATCCTGCGGGCGAAGGTGCTGTTGCGGGGCGCGGTGACAGTCCAGACACCAGCCCATACTCAGCGTCTGTTTTAATTCGACTATTTCCATCGCCGCCACATTACCATGACAGCTTTCGCAGCCGACACCGGCATTCAGGTGAGCACTGTGATCGAAATAGGCATAATCCGGAACATTATGAACCCGAACCCATTCAATCGGCTCCTTATTGGCCCAGCTTTCGCGCACCGGCAGCATTTTTTCACTATCCGTTTTTACAAGGGTATGACAATTCATACAGGTTTGGGTCGACGGGATATTAGCGTGTGCAGAGCGCTCCACATCGGTGTGGCAGTAACGGCAGTCCATCCCCAGATCGCCGGCGTGCAGCTTATGGCTGTAAGCAACCGGCTGAACCGGCCGGTACCCGACATCGGTGTATTTTGGAGAGCCAAAATACCAGAATAATCCCACTGCCGAAGTTAGGAAACCGAGAACAGCAATCAGCACCACAAGCGGCAATTTGTTTGTCCACTTTGGAAAAATTTGAGCCAAGTCTGATACCTCTGGTTTTTAATTGACTGTAAACCCTATGCCATTCCATCGACAACAATTACCAGGAACAGCATAAATAAATATAATATAGAAAAACCGAACAATTTTTTTGCAGCCTGATCGGTGCCAAGGGCTTTGGCCCGATGCGAGTTCCGGATGAATTCAGCGCCGAGCAATATTGCGCTGATCAGGTATATCCATCCAAGCCGGGCGGAATATAACAGAAAAAAAGATACAAATACAACCAGCCAGGTATAAATTACAATTTGGTTAAGAGTGGATTTATTTCCTTTAACAATGGGCATCATCGGCAGCCGGGCGGCAACATAATCCTGCTTGTAAAACAAAGCCAGGGCCCAGAAATGGGGAGGCGTCCAGAGAAAAATAATTAAAAACAGTATCCACGGATCAAGCGCCATTTGTCCCGTAGCGGCGACCCAGGCGCCAACCGGGGCGATTGCTCCGGCAATACCACCGATGACAATATTCTGAGAAGTATTTGGTTTCAGGTATAGCGTATAGAATAAACTATAGAATAAAATGGTCGCCATCGAAAGCAGGGCGCTGTACCAGTTGAAGAATAACCCAAAAATAAGAATGCCGGCTAAACCAATTCCGATCGAAAAAACAAGGGCCGCATTACTATTAATCTGACCCTGGGGCAGCGGTCGGCGCCCCGCTGTGCGTTGCATCCGGGCATCAATATCCCGCTCAAAATATTGATTCAGGGCATTAGCCGATCCACCGGTCAGGTAAAGCGCAAGCAGAACCAGTAAAAAATCCAGGGGCCGGGAAAGCAGACTGCCTTCCAGAACCAGGGCTGTTCCACCGGTTATCAGTACCAAAATCATTATGGTCGGTTTGGTCAGCTTTAAAAAATATTTTATTTGTTGGATCATAAGCCCTTCCCTGAAATTTGTTGGCCTGAATAGAATAATCAGGATGCAAACAAACGGTCAACCGGTAACGCTTATTCCCGCCGGCGCAGTTTCTATCTGATCAGAACCAGACGCTGGCTCTGGGTGAATTGCCGGCTGCGCAGGCTCAGAATATAGGTCCCGCTGCTATAATCCGAAAGATTGAACAGATATTGAAACTCCCCGGCCTGACTAAAATACAGCGACTCATCGAGAATCCTCCGTCCGGTCAGGTCGATCAATTCAAAATTTACGTTTCCTGCCTCGGGCAGAAAAAACCGGATCCGGGTTGAACCGTTGAAGGGATTGGGATAAACCGGATAAAGCTGCGCCTGCCGGGTCTGCGGTTGATTGATCCCTGATATGCTTTCGGCGGCGATAATCCGAACCGTACCATCGATATCCACCTGACCAAGCTGGTAATCAACTCTGGCTCCGGCCGGACTTAAATAGCTGTCCCAAAATTCATAATCCGCCCCGGAAGAAGAATTACCCCGCCCGCGCAAACCGTCACTTTCCCGGTAATTGGCAATTTCGATAAAATCAGTTTCAGCTTCAGCCCTACGCCAGATCAGGAATCCGGCATTATTTATTTCCGAAGCGGTCTGCCATTGCAATAGAAATCCTTCCTCAGTCTGAGTGATCCGGAAATTCTGAAGGAAAACCGGCAGAGAATGGTCAGTCCCTGTGATGGAAATCTGATCCGCTTTCCACCAGGCGGCCTGCCCGGAAGCTGTACCGGTTGAGGTGTAATGGAAAGCCAGCCAAACCTGCGGCTGTCCGGCATAGGCATCGAGGCTCAGGCTTTGCGCTGTCCAGACCTGCTCCGAAGCCGGCCGGGTAGGATTCAGACTGGTCCAGGTGGCTGCCGCGGGATTGCCGCTGCCCTGATAATTCAGTGATACAAGCAGATCGATATCCGGACCGGTGTAGCGGCGCCAGGTATAAAAATCCACTAACAGATCCGTATAGTTAGTCAGGTTAAGGGCTGGTGAAATAAGCCAGTCATTGCTGGCCACGTCCCCGGCATAACCGTTGATGCTCATCGCGCCGCTGCTGGCTGCGGCGCCGCCATCGGTGACGGCCAGCCAGTTTTTATTACTGGCGCTGCTGTAAGTCGTCCACTGTCCGCTGGTTCCGCTGTCAAAACTTTCCTCATGTACAATTTCACTGCCTCCAGCCGAGCCGACGGAACCCTGAAGCACTGCTCCCCCGGTTTTATTATCCCGGGTTGAACCGGAATTGGTGTAGGGATAGAGTTTAAAATAATAAGCCTGACCGCTTACTGCATCGGTAAATTCGGCAAGTTGTACAGTTTGACTGATATTCAGACGGGCGGTACCGCCGACCAGACTGGCATCATCACTGTAAACCAGACCATCGGCCGGTGTCTCGATAGCAGCAAAGGAGACATTGGAAGCCATGACCAGGTAACCATCGGGATGCACTGTTCCCCAGGCATCATCCCAGGTCAGATTGATGTTGCTGCCGTTGGCGGTTATCTGGAGGTTGAGCGGATGGGCGGTTGGTTCATTTTTGTCCCCATAACTCCCCCATATTTCAGCCACCCATTCCGGATGATCAATAAAAGGATTCCGGTTGTGTTGGTACTGAGTATAAATCTTCTCGTTCCGCGCTGTTTCAGTTGCACTGAGCGGATCATTCTGGTGCCATTGAAGCAGATCTGAGAGTATGCCTAGCGCCGGCCCCGATGTGGGTATCAGCTCGCGCAGTTCGAGATCGTAATCAGCGGCGGACTCGTAGCGGGTAGTCATGTAAAACATGGAGCGGGCGATATCACCCTTCATTTCATCACGCACTTCCCAGGTTGTTGATGTATAGTTGCATTCCGTGGCTTCGCTGTGGGCAACGCCTCCGTTCCCAAAATCCTTATCACTGCGTGAAGAATTGACCGAGGCATCCTCCGGCCGGAGATGATGGACATCGGTGTAAGCGGTGTCACTTTCGTTTGGGAAACCGTGAGATTTCGGCCAGGTGTGCTCGCGGTTCCAGTAATCCGGATTACTGCTGTTGACACTGCTGTTCAGGTCCTTATCCTGCGAGCGGCCGGTGTAAACCAGAATTACATTCTCCGGATTCGCCGGATCCTCATCAATGTTTTTTAAAATATCCCAGACATCGGTAGAAGATGAGGTATATGGAAAACGGGTATGGCCGTTGATGATACTGTGCAGGGCCGTTTTTAACGACTCGCCGGTTTTGCCAGCGGCAGAATCGTAATACCCGGCCGGCTGGGCCTGAAGAAAATGCAATTGAAACAACAGCAGAATGCAAAATAAAAAAAACCGGCCCGGGCCGGTTTTTTGACAAACCAAAAAATTAAAATATTTGAGATTCATTAATAACTATTTTTCCTTTTCCCCGCTGATAACCGTCTTTTCGGCGGCTGGCTTAACTCTCGGCTTGACCAGATATTCAAATTGTTTTTCAAATTCCTGTAGACTGATTCCGCAGGTTGCGGCAAATTTTGCCAGTTCATGCGGGTCTTCAAAATCCTCATCCTTCAGCCGGATCATGTAGCGCATGGCTACCTCATAATACTCGGATTTGGTATCAACCATGCGGATTTTCATTTTCTTGGTTTTCTTATCCAGAATGTCCTTGAAATACATGGGCACAAAATGACCATCCTGAATGGAAACGAGGGCGCCGCTTCCGCCATCAAACAAAAATTTGGAGGCCATAAAACCAAGATCCCGGCAGTATTCCATGTCGAAAGGTATCGGGTCGGCACAACGCAGTTCATAGCCGATATTTTTGGCCACAATGGTCGCCTTGAGATTAAATTCGGCCAGACGCTTCTGCACTTCCTTTTTCAGGATTTCGCCAAAGGCAATTTCGGCAAAGCGGACATTATCGTGGGCGTCACGCTCGACGTGGATAACACTGTCCAGGGTGACCGGATCAAGCTTTTCTAACAGACCCTCGGCAATAATCGCCACACCATCGGTCCGGCCATAGCTCAGACGCTTGATAATGGCTCCGACCAGAGTATCAACCAGTTTATTTAATGGAATCTGCGCTTCCTCAAATTCTTCAGGCACAATGGTCATTGTTGCCCCGGCTGCCTTGCCAATACCTAAAGCCAGATGGCCGGCCTTGCGGCCCATGGTGACTACAAAATACCAGCGCGAAGTGGTCCGGGCGTCGGTCATAATATTTTTAACGATCTCAACCCCGAGATGACGGGCGGTCTGGAAACCGAAGGTCACAATCCCATGCGGTAAATCCAGATCATTATCAATAGTTTTGGGCACATGGGCGACCCGGATGCGGCCGCTGGCCACCTGCTCTACCCGGTATGCCGAGAAGGCCGTGTCATCGCCGCCAATTGTAATCAGCTGATTCACATTCAGCCTTAGCAGTGAAGAAACTGTATTTTCCAGAAATTCCTGACTCTTGGTCGGATTATCCCTTGATATACCGATGTAAGATCCGCCCCGAAAGTGAATGCGGCTCACTGCGTCAATATTCAGAGGCATAACATGGGAAATTTCCCCACGCATAATCCATTTAAAACCGTCCTGAATTCCAATGACTTCCGCACCGGAAAGAAGGGCCCGGATGGTTGCTGCACCAATAACACTGTTGATACCGGGAGCAGGCCCGCCACCAACCAGAATCGCTGTTTTTTTGGGAAAAGTGGACATGTTATCGCCTCCATGGGTTGGGTACTTTAAAAGCTGCGCAATATAATCAGATGCAAATATTTCCGCAAACAGTCAATTTTGGTATTGAGTCGTTATTATATATAAAATGTGATATAGATCAAAATTGACAAACACTGGAATGAGTTATTTAGCATACTTTATATTTAGGGTAATCATGTTCTTCAAAGAAATTCGTCTGGCTGGCTTTGAGCATTTTCCGCAAGATTTTAGTCTTAAATTTAATGAACCGGGTGAAATTCTGGAATGGCAGGATGCCAGAAAATATAGGTTTCTGAAAATTGCCCTCGGCATACTCTTTGGGCTAACTGAAGATGAACTGACCGAACTGCAGGTAAGCAAAGAAAAAGCCCGGGTTGTAACCGGTTACGTGACTATTGTCCTGAACGGAAAAATATTTTCCATCGAGCGTGATTTCATCACCAATATCGTCGGTTGCCTTTTGGAGGATGCGGATGATGTCCGGCCTGTTTTTCAGGGCAAGGACCACCCGTTTCTACAACGCGGTCGTCCTTTTCTTGACCTTATTCAACCCATATTCGGAATTTCAGACAAATATTTATTGCGTGATCTCTGTCTGAGCTGGGATACAGGTCAGAAAAGTAGCGCTGATTTGTTCAAATATCTCGGTCTGCTCCTGACCGGACAATTAATACAAAAGAATATAAATTCTCTGCTCAGTCAGACCCGGGAAATCATAACCATCGCCAACAGACTTTCTGATGAGGACAGCAAAAATATCACCGGTATTATTCATCTTAACCGGGAGAGTATTAAAAAATCCGAATTGCTGGAAGCCAAAAGGCTTGAAATCAAGGAAAATCTTAGCGCTTTGTATGAAGGCCGAACCAGACTTCTGGAATACAAGCAGCACTGGGATGAATATGTCTCAAAAAATCAGATGAAAAATCATTTCACTGAAAAGATTATTCAATACCAGGCTGAGATAGAAATTTCAATCCAGAAATCGAAATCATGGCGCCTGATTTCTCCTTATGCCTTCTTTTTTCTGGTGACCATCTTTTTTTATAAGACACCGGCTCTGGTTGCCGGTTCATTTTTCATCAGTACCGTGATCGCTCTGATTCTGTATCATTTGCAGCGCCGCAGGGCAAATCACATGATCCAAAGCTATCAGGATAAACTATCCAGTCTTGAGATGGATATCCGGTTAAGCAAAGAAAGTCTGCAAAACCGGATGCAAAATTTTTCCGGAAATTTCAAACCGGACGATCTTCTTCAGCACCTCGACAATATCATTGAGCGCCATAATGATTTTATTCAATCTATTATCTTAAGTCGGCAGGATCTGATCAGCACGGTCGGTAATGAAGAATTTAATAGGCCAGCCGTCATCCCATCAATTCCCGGAAATTAGCCCCGCCTTCCCTGTATTATTATAAATAAAATTTGTCCGGATTACTTACTCATTATCGCATTTCGGACGTCAGCTACTTTGCCTGAATAAAATC
Organism: Caldithrix sp.; assembly: GCA_020720405.1. Lineage (GTDB taxonomy): Bacteria > Calditrichota > Calditrichia > Calditrichales > Calditrichaceae > DYOS01. The sequence goes on from DYOS01000047.1 coordinate 18,990, forward strand.
TCTCTCCAACCAATCCAGATCAGAAATTAAAATTCCGACTATCAACCTGAATTAAAGAAACCTTTGAAAAACTCCCTGATCTGTCATTCTAATCCCGCCCCTGCGGGAGAAGAATCTACTAAGCCCGTAAATACGAGATATTTCGCTTCGCTCAATTTGGCAATCAAAGGGTTCTTAAAATTTATCTGTCAACTTTTGCGCAGTTCACACAATGTCATTTCTTACCATGATTAAAAATCGAAGCCGAGCCGGATTTTGATATTTAAAAAAACGAAAACATTGAATAGCTTACCAGGTTCAAAAATTTAAAGGAATGATATATTGGAAGGCTATTTAATCCTGTTTTCAGTCGGACTTATTTCCGGGGTTCTGAATGTGATTGCCGGGGGAGGTTCAAGTCTGACCCTGCCGGTACTAATTTTTTTAGGCCTGGAAACAGCAGACGCCAATGGTACGAACCGGATCGGACTAATTTTTCAGAATATTTCAGCAATTCTCAGCTTTGAGCAATCCCGGGTTAATGATTTTCGCTCTAGCCTGCTGTACAGTCTGTTCACGCTGCCCGGAGCCATTCTTGGTGCCCTGGCTTCGATTCGGATCGGTGACGAATTATTTCAAAAACTATTAAGTATTATTCTTCTGTTTATCATTTTATCCATGTTTCTGAATCCGGCCCAGGGCCGGCAGGAAAAATCAAGACCCGCAAAATGGTGGACCTATTTTGCCTTATTCGGAATTGGTTTTTATGGTGGATTTATACAGGTCGGAGTTGGTTTTCTTATCATGGCTGCCTTATATCATCTGGCCGGTTTACCGTTGGTTAAGGTAAACGTGCATAAGGTTTTTGTTGTTCTGGTCTATACCCTGCCGGTTCTGGCTGTCTTTATCATTAAGGATCATATTAACTGGAGGCTGGGGTTGGTACTGGCTGCAGGAAACGCCATCGGTGGCTGGAGCGGGGCACATCTTTCCGTTCGGGGCGGTGAGAAAACTATAAAAGTAATTTTATCTATGGTTATCTTCGGTATGGCCGTGAAACTTTTTTTCTTCCAGTAGAAAAAGGGATAATTGAGAAAGAAGAAGGAAAAGAAAACAGGAACAATATCGGTGCTGTTAGTGGCGAACAAATAAAAAAGCTAAACATCCGGGTAGCTTTGTTATGAAAAAAAATCGTGCTGTGCCCGGCTCTGTCGGGTCATCCGTGGATAAAGAATTTTTAACAGGATATGGTGTCTCCGATAAATCAGAGAACAGGATGAGCGGCATGAAAAAAGATGAAGGATGAAGGATTAAAGATGAGAGTAAAAAGCCTGCACTGAGTGAAGCGTTGTCCTGAGCTAAGCCGAAGGGCCGAAGAGATTAAAGATTAAACTGAAAAAAATAGACGGGATAACAGGATAAACAGGATGAAAAAAACTGTCATTCCG
>DYOS01000198.1:0-1802 GCA_020720405.1 Caldithrix sp.
ATGGTTTTAACCATTTTCATTTCCTTTGGTTAGACAGAATGACACTAAACAAACTCAGGACGAACACAATTTTCATCATAGCCCACGAATTAATTCGTGGGCTATAGATTGATTTTTGGACGGTGACAATGGTTTTAACCATTTCATCTTCATGGTATTGGGTCAGGGTTGTACCAGTTCATTTTCGAATCCGAATACCTTGATAAATTCATCAAATTCTTGCTGAAATGATTTCTTTTGGTGGTGTTGTTTTTGATTTTTGATGTATTCATAAACTCGATCAACAATAGATTCTGATACTGAATATGAGGCATATCCCGTCTGCCATGAGAATTTTTCAAGGAGAAAGTTGTTATGATTGATAAAATGTGAACTGCTTCCTTTAATTTGCTTAATGACTTCTGCGATTGATTTATGAGGATTCAATAAAAACAAACAATGAATATGGTCGGGCATTCCGTTAATAATTCTCGTTGGACAACCTGATTCGCGCAACTGTTCGGATAAGAAATAATATACCTTTTGCTCAAAGAGCGGCTGTATCAGAGGTGCCCGATCTTTGGTTGACCAAATGGTGTGTATCCATATTTTATTGAAAGAATGTGGCATACTTTTTTTGTTTTAAAAACCATTTAAATGGTTGGTTTATTACGTCTGAATTTTAATAACCCACGAATTAATTCGTGGGCTAAATCTCCATAAAATCCATCCGGTGCTGGCGGTTGAATTTTTCAATCGAGTCACCGATTTGTCCGGTAATGTTATCCCGCACCGAAAGGGCGGTGATACGAATCGCATTACTGAAAGCTTTGGCATTGGAGCGGCCGTGCGCCTTAATGACCAGTTTTTTAAATCCGAGAATCGGCGCACCGCCATATTCTGAGTAATCCGTTTTTTTCTTCAGACGTTTGACACCGGAAGAAAGCAGAGCCAGCCCGATTTTCCAGGACAGTTTATGGCTGAAGGCAAATTTACTCATATCCTTAACCACATCAGCCACACCTTCCAGCATTTTCAGCACAACATTACCGACAAACCCTTCGGTAATAATGATATCGGCAAGACCTTTCGGGATATCTTTGCCTTCCACATTGCCGATAAAATTAACGCCCGGTGCTTCCCGCAAATATTTATGGGTGGTCACCAGCACTTCCCCGCCTTTGGTTTCTTCCTCACCGTTGTTTAACAACCCGACCCGCGGTTCGGGAATACCCATGACGTGAGACATATAATACGTGCCCATATAAGCAAAATGAACTAATTGTTTGGCTGAGCAATGCAAGGTAGCCCCGACATCAAGCAGCAGAGCAACCCCATGACTGCCCGGTGTAAATTTGGAAGTGGGATAGGCTGCGGCCAAAGCTGAGCGCTCAATACCCGGAATCATCGGTAAAACCTGGGCCGCAGCCAAAACCGAGGCGCCGGTATTACCCGCACTGACCACGGCATCACCTAATCCCTCATTAACCAGGGACATACATTTCAGAATGCTGGCCTCCGGGTTCTCGAGCAGTGCTTTTTTGGGAGAGGCGTCCATCGTCACCCATTGGGAGGTATGTACAATATCATACCTTCCGGCCAGATCATATTTCGGTAGAAACGGTTGAATTTTATGCTCGTCCCCGACAAAAATAATGTGCAGCTTCGGATCACTCTGCAAAGCCAGCAAAGACCCGGCAATTATTTCACCCGGGGCCTGATCACCGCCCATGGCATCAACGACAATTTTAACCTGCATAAAGCCTCTTCTCTGAAAGTTTTAATAATTCAAAAGATAGTAAATGCCAACACTGCTTTCCAGA
>DYOS01000198.1:1902-3393 GCA_020720405.1 Caldithrix sp.
GAGCAGGTGAAAAACAAAAACTTTGACCTTTACCTGCTCGATACCGCTCCGGCTGATTTATGGTCTTAAAAGCAAGTTCTGGCAGTACGGTTTAATTATATACTTATCGGATAAGAATTATGGCTGACATCAGACAGGTGTGCAACTCAGATTTCCCTGCAGTGATCAAGTTGTGGAAAGAATACATGGATTTTCACGCCCGGCTCGATCCTTTTTTTCAACGGGCTGAAGATGGTCATCAACATTTTCAGACATTTCTGGAGTCCGTCTTTGAGCACCCTGGATGGCAGCTGCTGGTGGCAGTAAACGGCGAACAGATCAGCGGATTCGGCTCGGCCACTATTTATCATTACCCGCCTTTATTTGCCCGGCGCCAGGTTGGTTATATACAGGATTTGATTGTGGCCGATCCATTCAGAAGACAGGGTATCGGCCATGCTCTGGCTGAGGAAATGTACAAATGGTTTAACACTCAGGACATCGACCGGATTGAACTGAATCTGGCGGCAACCAACAACCCGGCCCGGGAATTCTGGAAGAAATTGGGATTTAAGCCCTATACTGAACGCTGGGTATGGTCAGAATCTAAATTTTAAACCCTGGAAATAACCGAAACCCGAAATTCAAAAACCCTATTGTCTTTTTCTTCCTGATTTTATCGGCTTTATATTCCTGACCTGTTTTTCAACGCAATATCCAAAGTCTGCTTTAATCTATCTAACAGTATTTGGCGTTGCGGGTGATTTGCGGAAAGATAAAGCTGGTTAATTTCCAGCTCGATCCCCGCATAGCGCTGATCAGGATAAATTTTCCGGAAATGGGCGGTCAGACCGTCCGGTTTGCCGCGATAAGGATAGTTGAGCCGGGTGCGAAACTCAGAATCTTTGTTGAGATGCTCCTGCCAATCCCGGCAAAATCTGCGTTCCCACAACCGGGCCGGATCGTATAACAATCCGATGTCGGTCTCACGGATTTTTCCGTATAGCAGCGGTGTAAAGGAATGCACGGCAAGATGTAAAACACGGGTATGTGCATCAGCCAGTAACCCGGCCAACGTATTTGTAACCAATTGACGATGCGGTTCATACCAATGTTGTAAAATCTGCTCTCGTCTGGCTTTCGGCAAAGGCTTGGTTATCTCAGAAAACAAGCTGCGCCGCCAGAGCGAGCGGTTGACATCAACCAGCAGCCGGGTTGTATCCCAGGCCAGAAGGGGCACACCAAAATGAGCAGCCAGATTCTCTGCAGCCGCTTTTGCACCGATATCCCAGCCGCGGTGGGTCTGCAAAAGTTCGTCCCATCCCCGGAACTGCCCGGAATATTCAGCCGGCACTTCATTCCCGGCATGTTCACAGGTCAGCAATAATTTTGTAGTTAACGGGGCCATTATTTTCACTCATTAAAACATCAAAATCAGGGAAGAAAGTAACCATTGAGAACGCTTAGAAAAAATGAACACCGAAAGGAATTGGGAACTGGGAATTGGAAAAC
>DYOS01000199.1 GCA_020720405.1 Caldithrix sp.
ATCGAAAACATCTGGCCAGATTGGTTTTCGGGTTTGTTGCCGTAACAAATTCCGAACAAATGGGGCACAAGAAGCGAAAATAGCCTTCAGATTGTTTTATAGGAAGTTTGAGAAATTCATTGATCAAAAGGTTGATCGGGATTTCGTTTCTGAGTTTTCGAAGCATTTCCGGGGGAAAGCGCTCTGTCATGTTGCCCTCCTTACGGCAGAGTGAATTCTGCCATGGTATCGCTGACCAGTGCTTCTCCGATTATTTTCAAATTACGGGATACGGCATTGATCAGACATGCTGTGGCGATATTGTTGATTTGGCGTGGGATGCCGCCGGCATAGTCATGGATAAGGGTTTTAGCTTCCGGATCGAAGGTTTTGTCGGTACTACCGGCAAGCCGCATCCGATGGTCGATATATGCGATGGTTTGCTCTTTGGAAAGTGATACGAGACGGCAGCGTACGGAAATCCGGTTGACGATGTCCGCATGAAGGGATTGTTTTAAAAGAGTTGCAAAAGACTCCTGGGCGCAGAGAATGATTTTGAGAGGTAATTGGGTATCCATACCGCTGCTGGAAAGAAGTCTTAAGTCGGTGAGTGACTGGGAAGACATCAGATGTGCTTCATCCAGTATTAAAAAGATTTCGGCGTCGTTTTTTCTTATTTTTTCAAGAATTATGTGAAACAGCCGGTCTTTGCCGATTTTCGGAGCTTCACCCAGTTCGATGACGATCTGGCGTAAAAGGGCGTTGGGGCTGACGGATGTCAGCGAAAAATAGAGGATCTGGCAGCGGTTGAGAGGCAGATTGCGGGTAAAACACCGCAGAAGCGAGGACTTACCGACACCGGTTTGTCCCAGAACAAGAGCGATATGTCCGTCATTCTGGAAGAATGTCAAACGGGCCAGTGCTTCCTGGAATCGGCTGTCCTGAAGGAGCCACTCGACGGGCGGTTTTTCGGCAAAGGGATGCATCGTCATTTGAAAGTGATTCAGAAACATCAGGGATTCTCCTTTTTGATAAGTGTTTTGAGTTCAAAGATGATGTAAGGCAATTGGGGCCTGGCTGCCTGTTCAAATGCTTTTTTGACCAGATGCTTGGATATCTGTGTGCTTTGGTTGTAGAGTTTTTTGAGGCCTTCGAGTTCACTTGCGGTGAAGTCGCTCAACCCGCCTTTTTTGCCTAAAAAATGGGCGATGGTTTTAACAAACTCATGAAATGGCCAGGATTTTTGAACAGATGCCTTACGGTAATCGATGCCACGGGTGTTTTCATTTAACTGCTGCTGGTGCTTTTTTGCCAGCAGGTCGAGGTAGCTGTGTTTGGGTTTTTCCCGGACAGGGGCGACACAATCGGCTACAACGTTTTGACGGTGATGCTGGGTACCGGTTCCCAGATACTCTCCCTTGAGAGTGTAAATCTCGATGGAGTTCAACTGGCTGAAGGGATCGAAACGCACTTGCACTTTATCACCTCTGAGTTTCGGATCGACCTTGAAAAACCGTTTGTTCAGTTGAATATCGGAAAAATCCGGATTCACCCGCCGGGTTTCTTTCTGATGAAATGAGGATAGTATCTCCTGCATATTTGTCTGGCGGATCACCTGAAGACCTTTTTGATACTGATCATCCGGGGTTGTTTCGATCTCAGAATGAATGCTCTGATGATAAGCGACAGAAAGCCATGACGAGAAGGACTTGTTCAGTTTTTCCAGACTGAGGATGTCCCCTGCCCGGACTTCGCTTTCGAACTGGTTCTGGCAGGTGAGAAAGTAGCGTTCGATGACGCCACCGCCGGGGGGATCACCTGCTTTGCGGAAAATGAGGCGGCACCCCATGCGATAGCAGGCGGTTTTCAGACCATGGGAATGATATATCTTTGCATTATCGACATAAATGGCCAGTGGCGCCCCATGAACCGACAGAGCCCGAATAAGCGCATCGATCAGAACATCGAGGTTCTCCCGCAGGTAGTACCGGGCCGCTACAGCATACCGGCTGTGTGCATCGATAAACGCTGCCAGGTAGGTCGGCAGGATTTGCTGCTCTTCCATGACATAAGGCCCATCGGCAAAATCTCCCACCCACATGGCATGGGTATTGTCTGTGGTCCATCTTTTACGGACTTTCTGACGGGTGATGCCCAGCTTCAACCGGGTTGCGCCGGCATTTTTCAGATGGTCGTACATGGTTGAACGACACAGCGTGGTGCCGTACATATCCTGCAGAAACCGGTTGATTGTTTTAAAAGAACGGTAGGGTTGTTCTTTTTTGAGTTCCACCGCTTTGGCTATGATTTCATCCGATACCTGTCGGGCTTGGCCTTTGTCACTTCGGGGTTTTCTGGCCATGGCGTTAAATCCGCCCTGGCGGTATTTTCCAAGTTTTCGTTTGAGTGTGGAAAGAGAGGGCTTTGCCACCCGTCCATCGGGAAACAGCACCTCTGTTTCGGCCGTTTTCTGAAGAAATTGATGGATGCCTTCTTCCTCAATCTCTTCAAAAATGATTGACTTTAAAATGTCACACCAGAAAATCGCCCATTTTTCTGCTTGTTGATGCATCAAATCACCTCCTTTTTGATTTTGGAGGCGATCCTATCTCAGCCATAGGCACAATTGGTGGCCAATTGGTGGAATATCGAGACACCGAACAGGCGGGAAAAACGATTTTCAATTTCCATCAACCTTTTACAGGCCAAAAGCAGGGTCTTGCGTGATTCGCTAAGATACTTTCGGGCAGGCACCGTCAAACCGGCCAGATCCCGGCAGATTGTGGATGCCGGCTCTGCCTGCAGGATAAAATCCTGGGCTTTGTTCATGGTCGTATTCAAACGGCCCAACGTGCTGATCCATCGATGGATGGTGGAGTGAGCAAGTTCCCATTCCGGGCATGTTGAACTTAAAAGTGGAGTTTCTTCAATCAGCTTGCGGTATGTCATGGCATCATTTTCCACATACCGCTGGCTGAAAGCACAGATGGTCGGGATGGTATAGCGTTTGTAAGGTATGGCAAAGGGAGGATATCCCATGAAACATTTGCCGCATTCCGGGCATTTCCAGCAGGTCAAAAGACCCAGCACCACATGGATAAGCTGCTCGATAACCACACGGAATTTTCGACTTTTTTTATCATGGCGGATAAAGGAATCTGATTTTTCCTGACATTTTGGGCAAATCCGAACAGGACACGGATTTTGACTCCTACGAACCTGCTCTCTGTGCTGGATAATTTCTTCGGTGGTGGCTGAAATGTTGAATAAAGGCTTGTCGGAATCGCTGGCTCCGGTATAATGCATGGAGGGTCTCCTTTCTTTGACTTATGGGTTATGGGAATCGACAACCTCTCATAATCAAAGTCAGGGGACCTTTTCAATTTATTTCGAAACGGCGGGATCTGCAG